>JBKDYO010000173.1:0-6837 GCA_046305855.1 Paracoccaceae bacterium | reverse complement strand
GCGCCGTAGCAGGCACCTGAACCCCGATTGTCTTGTGAGTCGATGTGCTTGACAGACGCCCCCGCACCGCCCTCTCTGGTTGACGCTGGTGGATACTCATCTCTGTCCTTACCGGCCTTTGTCTCAAAAGTGCGCAGAGCTTTGATCTGATCCCCGCAAACTGGACCGTTTGAAGCTGGAGTTTTCCGCTACGCTTTTCCGGCTGGGAGAGGAGCGGAATCGGATGAAGGCGAGCAATTTCTCGGATGCACAGAAGGCATTCATCATCAAGCAGGGCGAAGACGGAACACCGGTTGCTGAGATCTGCCGCAAGGCGGGGATCAGCCAGGCGACTTACTTCAATTGGAAGAAGAAGTATGCCGGTCTGCTGCCGACCGAGATGAAGCGGCTGAAGCAGCTGGAAGACGAGAACGCGCGGTTGAAGAAGATCGTGGCGGACCTGACGCTGGATCGGGAGATGCTGCAGGACGTGATCCGGCGAAAGCTTTGAAGCCTGGTCGCATGCGCGAACTGGTTCGCGGGATGTGCAGCGAGTGGGCGGTGTCGATCCGACAGGCTTGTGGGGCCATCGGCTTTGACCGCTCGACGTTCCACTACCAATCCCGCCGCACCGATCTGGACTTGCCCGACATTTGTGGAGAGCGTTTAGCTCACTTCCCGGGCCCTGCGCTCGAAGGCAATTGGGCTTTGGAAGCCGAGCGATGAATGCCGCCTGACGGGGTTATAGAACCCGTCGATGTATCTGGCGACGGCGTTTTCGGCCTGTTGGCGGGATTGCCATGCGACCGGCCAGATCAGCTCTGACTTGATGGTCTTGAAGAACGTTTCCACGATCGAGTTGTCGTAGCAGTTCCCGCGCCCGCTCATCGAGATCAGGATGCCCCGTTTGCGGAGAAGCGCCTGATAGTCGACCGAGCAGTATTGCGATCCGCGGTCGGAATGATGAACCAGCCCCGATGCAGGGTTGCGAGCCACCAGAGCACGGCGCAGGGCTTCGACTGCGAGGTCGCGCTTCAGACGGTCACTCGTGGCCCAGCCAACGACGCGCCGCGAGAAGAGGTCGAGAACGATGGCGAGGTAGAGCCAGCCCTCTGCCGTCCAGATGTAGGAGATGTCCGCCCCCCACTTCCTGTCCGGGCCATCCGCAGTGAAGTCCTGCGCCATGAGGTTCGGCGCGACGGGCCAGGCATGTTCACTGTCCGTCGTCCGTTTGAAGCGCCGTTTCTGCCGCGCAATCAACTGGTTCTCGCGCATCAGACGTGCCGTGCGATGCCGCCCGATCTCATGGCCCTCATCGACGAGGTCGCGGTGCATGCGCGGACTGCCATAGGTCCCGTTCGACAGCGCGAAGGCCGTGTGGATATGGGCCAGATAGACCATGTCCTGCTGCTGGCGGTGACAGGCAGGCCGTTCCTGCCACGCGAAGAAGCCGCTCTGGCTGACATCCAGGACACGGCACATCCGGCTGATCGGGAAGCTGGCCTTCTCCGCATCGATGAAGGCGAACATCACCGATTTCCCTCCCTCGCGAAGAAGGCCGCGGCTTTTTTTAGAATGTCGCGCTCCTGCTTCAGGACCGCATTCTCCCGCCGAAGCCGCTTCAACTCGGCATGGAGATCGACGGTTGCCTCACTCGGCTCGCTGGCATCACGCTCTTGGCTCAGCCACCGCGTTAGCGTCGACAGTCCAATGCCCAGATCCTCCGCGATCTCTCGCCGCGTCCGGCCACTGGTCAGCGCCAGCCGCACAGCTTCACGCCGAAATTCCGGCGTCGGTCTGTTCCCGTTTCCCATAGAACACCTCCTGGTTCCTCAGTTGGTGCTCTCCACTTTTCCCGGGCAAGTCCAATCAGGCTGCCGTGGCGAAGCGGATCAAGGAGATCTGCGAGACGCGCGTGAGGTATGGATACCGGCGCGTTCATGTCCTGCTAGCTCGCGAAGGCTGGGGCGTGAACGTAAAGAAAGTCTATCGCATTTACAGAGAGTTGGGGATGCAGCTTAGGCACAAGACGCCCAAACGGCGGGTGAAGGCGAAGCTGCGTGATGACCGTGCCGTGGCCGTCGGGCCGAACGATGTCTGGGCGATGGACTTCGTTCATGACCAGCTGGCCACGGGCAAGAAGCTGCGGGTGCTAACCGTGGTCGACACCTTCTCGCGTTATGTGCCCGTGCTCGACGTGCGCTACAGCTACCGCGGCGAGGACGTCGTTGCGACGCTTGACCGGGTCTGCCGAACGGCGGGCTATCCCAAGACGATCCGCGTCGATCAGGGCAGCGAGTTCGTCTCGCGCGACATGGATCTCTGGGCCTACCAGCGCGGCGTCGTGCTCGACTTCTCACGCCCCGGCAAACCGACGGACAACGCCTTTATCGAGGCATTCAACGGCAGGTTCAGGGCCGAATGTCTGAACCAGCACTGGTTCCTCACCCTTGCGGATGCGGCGGAAAAGTTGGAGGCTTGGCGTAGATACTACAACGAGGAACGGCCACACGGCGCGATCGGCAACAAGGTCCCGATCATGCTGACGAAATCAGGGGGCGTCACCAGCCCGTCACCCTGAGCGAAGCCGGAAAACTCGGCCTTCGGGCGGTCCAACGTTGGGGGTCGGATCATCAACCCACGGACTCTCCGCTAACCCGGAGGGAAGACGGGGCTCAGGTCAACGGGGTTGTGCTTCGACATCCGGGCGCGCTCAGCCCGCATCCAGTCGTGCAGGTCCTCGACCATCGGGCGCACGAGGCGCTGACGGGCGTCATGGCGGACCGCGGCGGTCAAGCCGGTGATCTCGCGCTCGACATCGAAGATGGCATCGATGCGTTTGACCGCCTCCAGCGCGATGGGCGAGATATCTTCGGCGACCCTTTTGCCTTTCCGGTCGGTGGCCTTGATGTCGGCCAGTTCGAAGAACTTCCGCCTGGCGTGGCTCCAGCACAGGGCACTCAGCACTGGCGCGGGTTTGCGAGCCGCATCGTAAACGCCGTTATATCCGCCATAGGCGTCGGCTTGCAGGATGCCTGTCCAGCCCGCCAAGTGCCGGGTCGGATGTTCCATCCTGCGGTCGGTGGAGAAGGAATAGAGCGCCGCCGGTGGTGCCCCGCCTGCAAAGGGCCGGTCGTCACGCACATAGGTCCAGAGCCGGGCCGTCTGGGTGCCACCCTTGGCCATCAGGGGCACGGTCGTATCATCCGCGTGCAATCGTTCTGCCCTGAGGACATGGGTGCGGATCAGGTCGTGGATCGGCTGCAGGGCGGCAGCGCAGGCCCCGACCTGATCGGCCAGGGTCGAGAGGCTGATCTCGACGCCCTCCTTGGCATAACGCTCCGCTTGCCGGTTCAGGGGCTGATGCTGTCCGAACTTCTCGAACAGCACCATCGCGAGCAGGTTGGGGCCTGCCCAACCCCGGGGCGTCGGGTGGAACGGCGCTGGCGGCTGGCTGATCTTCTCGCAGTCGCGGCAGGTGAACTTCTCGCGGACGGTCTGGATGACCTTCCATTGCCGGGGGATGACGTCGAGCGTCTCGGTGATGTCCTCGCCCATCTTCACGATGCGCCCCGATCCACAGCAGGTGCAGGCAGCCGGCGCTTCGATGACCACGCGCTCGCGCGGCAAATGCTCGGGGAACGGCTTGCGGGCGGGACGGCGGCGTTCGAAAGCCGCAACTGTGGTCTTCGCCACGGCGGCATCCGTCTTTGCCCGATCCTGCCCAAGGTCCGTCTCCAGATCCTCGAGCTGCATCTCGAGTTGTTCTATCAGCCGGGCGTGGCGTTCGGCGCTGTGGCCGAACTGCTCGCGGCGGAGTTTGGCGATCTGGAGCTGCAAGTGCCGGATCATCGCATCGGAGGCGGAAACGACGGCGCGCGCCTGTGTCAGCTCTTCCACTGCTGCGGCTGCACGCGCTTCTGCCGCAGCGAGAGCAGCACGCAGAACAGCAATCTCCGAAGGGGTCTCCGACATGCCAGAAACCTACCACGGAACGCCGGAATAGTCCAATAAAACAAGGGCATTTGACTATCAACCTGAGGTGGTCCCCGTTTTCCGGACAGACTTGCGGCGTTGCTAAGCTTGCCTTTTGATCATGCCGCCGCCTTCAGGTCTTGGCTTTGATGGGCCTCAACCGGTGTCCTTCCGCCAAGCGCCGAATGGGGGCGCTGGGTGTTGTAGAAGTTGATCCATTTGCCGATGCCTGCGCGCGCGGCGGTGCCGGTCTCGAAGGCCTGCAGATAGACGCACTCATACTTCAGCGACCGCCATAGCCGCTCGACCATCACATTGTCCATCCAGCGCCCGCGCCCGTCCATCGAGATATTCACCGCCGCATCCAGCAGCACCTTGGTGAACCGCGGGCTGGTGAACTGGCTACCCTGGTCCGTGTTGAAGATTTCGGGTCGGCCATGGCGGGCCAAAGCCTCCTCCAGCGCCTCGATGCAGAACTCAACGTCCATCGTATTCGACAGCCGCCACGCCAGCACCCGCCGCGTCGCCCAATCCATGATCGCCACGAGATACAGGAACCCCCGCTGCATCGGGATATAGGTGATATCGGCGCACAAGACCTGGTTGGGCCGATCGATTACCAGATTTCTCAGCAAATACGGATACTTCAGATGCTCCGGGTGGGGCACCGTGGTGCGCGGCATCTGATAGACGGCGCGCAAACCCATCTTGGCCATCAGTCGGCGAACCCGTTTGCGGCTGACGCAATAGCCCTGATTGCGCAGATGCCGCGCCATCTGGCGGCTGCCGTAGAACGGCGTCTCCATGAATTGCGCGTCGATCAGCTTCATCAGCGCCAGGTTCAGCGGGCTCTCGCTGCTCGTCGGACCATACCACGACGACCGGCTGATGCCGATCAGGGTGCATTGCCGTGTCACCGGCAAAGACGGGTGGCGCGGGTCGATCATTTCTCGCCTCCGGGTCACGCTCATCGACCGGAGGCTTTCACTAAAAAATCCCGCTCCACCACCAACTGCCCGATCTTGGCGTGCAGCTTTTCGATCTCGCCTTCCTTCTCGGCCGCCTTCGCCTCGGCCTTGCCCGAGAAAATCGCGGCCATGCCCTCGAGCGCCTGACGCTTTCAGGAATGGATCACCGTCTGATGCACGCCGTGCTTCGCCACCAGCTCGGCGATCGTCGCCTCGCCACGAATGGCCTCAAGCGCCACCTTCGCCTTGAAGTCCGCGCTGTAGTTCTTCCGTTTGCCAGCCACGCTGTTCGTCCTCGTCTTCCTAGGCGGCAAGCTTAGCAAACTGTCCGCTGACTGGGGACCACCTCACTTGGCTCAATTCTTACCATGCCGTGTATCAGGTTGCCGCCCACCATATGGCTCGTTCTTAACGAAACTCCGAGCTAGTCGACACAACGATCGAATGCAGTTCGCAGCGCGGTCGAGAAGTCCTCCTGCCTGATAACTTCTTCGTTAGGCATGATTATTGAGTACCCGATACGGGGCCCACCATTTCGTGTGGGCGAAAATTGTACCCTACCATCAGGCCACTCGAGAATTCCAACGTATTTGGCAACTTTCATTAAATCCTTAGAGGACTTTATCTTCGCTGAAGCAAGAATGGGTTGGACGAATTTCCTTTGTGCCTCCGCCGCGGGCGCATCAATACTTCGAAATCCAGAAAGCGCATAGCAGATAGCCTTCTGTATTGCAGCGCTATCGTCTAATCTCACTGATTCTACAGGATGATTCTCTCGGCGGCCACCTACCCCGCCGTAAATGACGTGAGGCCCAATATAAACCATGTTGCCGATCAGATACGACCAAGCAGAAGACTTGAATGAAAGATGCATCAATCAATGATCCGTGTTATGATTGTAACGCCCATGGCTGCCGCCCTTGCAGTGGCGTTTGCTATAGCTTGGCGCTGAGTTGCAGTTCCCGCGTGAGGAATCGCAATTTCGACTGCCCTTGCGGTGAAGTCTACACCTTGCTGGACGGCCGTGCCAGCGTAACTTGCCCCTTGAAAACCGCCAACAGTCTTGGCGTAACCTACAACCTTTGCTTCTAGCTTTGCGGCTGAAGCATAAGTCTTTGCATTCAAATCCATTGACTTGATACTCGTTGCGATCATGCCGCCTACCTTGTCGATTACCGGAAAGCTATCGGGCAAATTCTGCCCCATCATTTTCTCGATCGCTTTACCGCGCTCCAACGGCGGCAGGCTCCATGCGCTCGTGCCCTTATTGGCCATACCCGGAGCCAGACCTTTAGCTCGAGGTCCAGCAGTCCCGCCCAGCCGAATATACTGGGTCAGTGCAGCATCGGCAAAGATTTCAGCGTACTGATTTGTGATCGTATCAACGGGATCACTTGCTGCTCTTTCAATCTCTGCGCGCTCAGCTTCGATACCAGCTCGCCTCCACTTGTACTCTTCTTCATCAATATTCTTTGCGGTATAGTCGGCGTCGTTGCTCCGCTCATCTTCCTCGTTTTCTCGCCTTTTTGTTGTCGCGTCATTTCCGCCAGGATCAAGTTTATTCACTGGATCATTGAAGCTGTAGCTGAACCGGTTTGTCCCTACCCCCTTCTTCGTGACCTCAAACCAGTCGGGCTGGAGGAACAGGCTCAGTTCGGGATCGTAATACCTCGCGTTGAGGTACTGGAGGCCTGCGTCGGCGTCGTAGCGTTCGCCGATCCAGCCTTTGGTCTCGGGGGCCGCGTTCCCCGGCAGGACCCATTCGGACTGCTCGCCGAAGGGTTTGTAGAGGGCGGCCTCGATCTTCGCCCCGGCGGCGTTGGTGATGGCGCGGACCGAGGCAAGCCCGTCGCGGTGGAGGTAGGTGGCGACGGCGGGAGTCACTCCGTTCAGGAGTTTCACCGCCGGATGGGGG
>JBKDYO010000172.1:0-7862 GCA_046305855.1 Paracoccaceae bacterium | reverse complement strand
TCCGCATCCAGGAGTTCCATGTTGAGGCCGAGGCCCCGCACTTCCTTGACGAGAACGTTGAACGATTCCGGCACGCCGGCTTCGAAGTTGTCCTCGCCCTTGACGATCGACTCGTAGACCTTGGTCCGGCCAGCCACGTCGTCCGACTTCACCGTCAGCATTTCCTGCAGGGTGTAGGCGGCGCCGTAAGCTTCCAGAGCCCAGACCTCCATCTCGCCGAGACGCTGACCACCGAACTGCGCCTTACCACCCAGCGGCTGCTGGGTCACAAGCGAGTACGGACCGGTAGACCGCGCGTGCAGCTTGTCGTCGACAAGGTGATGCAGCTTGAGCATGTACTTCACGCCCACTGTCACCTTGCGCTGGAACTGCTCGCCCGAGCGGCCGTCGAAGACGACCGACTGGCCCGAGGTGTCAAAGCCCGCGCGGGTCAGCGCGTCGTTGACGTCAGCTTCCTTTGCACCGTCGAAGACCGGGGTCGCAATCGGCACGCCCTTGGTCACGTTGCCCGCAAGCTCCAGGAACTCGTCCTCTTCGCGGCCCGCGAAGGCCTCTTCGTAGGTCTCGTCGCCGTAAGCGTGACGGACAGCCTCGCGCACCGGGGTCATGTCGCCGGACCGGCGATATTCCTTCAGCGCTTCGTCGATCTTCAGGCCCAGGCCGCGCGCGGCCCAGCCCATGTGTGTTTCCAGGATCTGGCCCACGTTCATACGGCTAGGCACGCCGAGCGGGTTCAGAACGAGGTCAACCGCCGTGCCATCGGCAAGAAACGGCATGTCTTCGACCGGCACCACCTTGGAGATGACGCCCTTGTTGCCGTGACGGCCGGCCATTTTGTCGCCCGGCTGCAGCTTGCGCTTCACCGCGACGAAGACCTTGACCATCTTCATCACACCCGGAGGCAAGTCGTCGCCACGGCGCACCTTTTCGACCTTGTCGTCGAAGCGGTGATCCAGAGCGCGCTTCTGCGCCTCGTACTGGTCGTGCAGGGCTTCCACGTCCTTGGCGTCGTTCTCTTCGCCAAGGGCCAGTTGCCACCACTGGCCGCGCGACAGCGTGACCAGGAGTTCCTCGTCGATGTTAGAGCCAGCCTTGATGCCCTGCGGCCCCTTGACGGCGGACTTGCCCATGATCAGCGACTTGAGGCGCGCATAGATGTTGCGTTCCAGGATCGCGAGTTCGTCGTCGCGGTCGCGGGCGAGGCGTTCGACTTCCTCACGCTCGATCTGCAGGGCACGTTCGTCCTTTTCCACACCATGGCGGTTGAAGACGCGCACTTCCACGATCGTCCCGAAGGCGCCCGGGGGCAGCCGCAGCGAGGTGTCGCGGACGTCCGAGGCCTTTTCGCCGAAGATGGCGCGGAGGAGTTTCTCTTCCGGCGTCATAGGGCTTTCGCCCTTCGGAGTGATCTTGCCGACCAGGATGTCGCCCGGCTGAACTTCGGCCCCGATGTAGACGATGCCCGCTTCGTCGAGGTTGCGCAGGGCTTCCTCGCCGACGTTCGGGATGTCGCGGGTGATTTCCTCGGGCCCAAGCTTGGTGTCACGGGCGGCGACTTCGTATTCCTCGATGTGGATCGAGGTGAAGACGTCGTCACGCAGGATGCGTTCCGAGATCAGGATCGAGTCTTCGTAGTTGTAGCCGTTCCAGGGCATGAAGGCGACGACCACGTTCCGGCCAAGGGCAAGTTCGCCCATGTCGGTGCAGGGGCCGTCGGCCACCACTTCGCCGCGCTTCACGACGTCGCCCACCTTCACCAGCGGGCGCTGGTTGATGCAGGACGACTGGTTCGAGCGCTTGAACTTCCGCAGACGGTAGATGTCGACGCCGGGCTCGCCCGGGTCCATCATCTCGGTCGCGCGGACGACGATACGGGTCGCGTCGACCTGGTCAATCACGCCAGCGCGGCGGGCCATGATGGCAGCGCCCGAGTCACGGGCGACCACCGCTTCGATGCCGGTGCCCACGAAGGGGGCATCGGATTGCAGCAGAGGCACGGCCTGACGCTGCATGTTCGAGCCCATCAGGGCGCGGTTGGCGTCGTCGTTTTCGAGGAACGGGATCAGCGAGGCCGCGACCGAGACAAGCTGCTTTGGCGAGACGTCGATCAGGTCGATTGCGTCCGGCGGGTTCAGCATGAATTCGCCGCCCTTGCGCGACGAGATGAGGTCGTCAGTGAAGCGCCCTTCGGCGTCCTGTGCCGCGTTGGCCTGCGCCACGGTGTGGCGCATTTCCTCGGTCGCCGACATGTAGACGACCTCATCGGTCACCTTGTTGTCGATCACCTTGCGGTACGGGGTTTCGATGAAGCCGTACTTGTTCACGCGGGCGAAGGTGGCCAGCGAGTTGATCAGGCCGATGTTCTGGCCTTCCGGGGTCTCGATCGGGCACATCCGGCCGTAGTGGGTCGGGTGGACGTCGCGTACCTCGAAGCCCGCACGCTCACGGGTCAGACCGCCCGGCCCGAGGGCCGAAAGACGGCGCTTGTGGGTGACTTCCGACAGCGGGTTGGTCTGGTCCATGAACTGCGACAGCTGCGAGGAGCCGAAGAATTCACGCACCGCAGCAGCGGCCGGTTTCGCGTTGATCAGGTCCTGCGGCATGATCGTGTCGATTTCGACGGACGACATGCGTTCCTTGATCGCACGCTCCATGCGGAGAAGGCCGACGCGGTACTGGTTTTCCATCAACTCGCCGACGGACCGGACGCGGCGGTTGCCGAGGTGGTCGATGTCGTCGATCTCGCCCTTGCCGTCGCGCAGTTCGGTCAGGGCCTTGATGCAGGCGACGATGTCGCCCCGGTCCAGCGTGCGCTGGGTGTCCGGGCGGTCGAGGTCGAGGCGCATGTTCATCTTGACGCGGCCGACGGCCGAGAGGTCATAGCGTTCCTTGTCGAAGAACAGCGTGTCGAACAGCTGGCTTGCAGCCTCGACGGTCGGCGGTTCGCCCGGACGCATCACGCGGTAGATGTCCATGAGCGCGGTATCGCGGCCCATGTTCTTGTCCACCGCCATAGTGTTGCGGATGTAGGGGCCGACGTTGACGTTGTCGATGTCGAGGACCGGAATGTCGGTGATGCCCTGGTCGAGCAGAACCTTGACCGAGCCGCCCTTCACTTCGCCGTCGCGGTCGAGGTCCCAGGTCAGCTCGTCCCCGGCTTCGACCCAGATCTCGCCGGTTTCTTCGTTGATGATGTCCTTGGCGACATAGCGGCCGAGGATGTGATCGAAGGGGACCAGAAGCTCGGTGACCGTGCCCTCGTCCTTCCACTTCTTCACCATCCGCGGCGTGGCCTTTTCGCCTGCCTTCAGGATGACTTCGCCGGTGGCAGCATCGACCAGATCATAGGTCGGACGGGTGCCCGAAACGCGCGACGGGAAGAACTTGGTGACCCAGCCCTTGTTCTTCACGTGCTTGAAGTTGATGGTCTCGTAATAGGCATCCATGATGCCTTCCTGGTCCATGCCCAGCGCATAGAGAAGCGTCGTCACCGGCAGTTTGCGGCGACGGTCGATGCGGGCGAAGACCACGTCCTTGGCGTCGAACTCGAAGTCCAGCCACGAGCCGCGATACGGGATGATGCGGCAGGCGAACAGGAGTTTGCCCGAGGAGTGGGTCTTGCCCTTGTCGTGGTCGAAGAACACGCCAGGCGACCGGTGCATCTGGCTGACGATCACACGTTCGGTGCCGTTCACGATGAACGTGCCGTTGTGGGTCATCAGGGGCATGTCGCCCATGTAGACGTCCTGTTCCTTGATGTCCTTGACCGACCGTGCCCCGGTGGTTTCATCGACATCGAACACGATCAGGCGCAGCGTCACCTTCAGCGGTGCCGCATAGGTCATGTCGCGCTGCTGGCATTCGTCCACGTCGTACTTCGGCTTTTCCAGCTCGTACTTGACGAATTCCAGAACAGAGGTCTCGTTGAAGTCCTTGATCGGGAACACCGACTGGAAGGTGCCCTGGATTCCTTCGTCATCCAGCGGCTTGTCGCTGTCACCGGACCGCAGGAACAGATCGTAGGAGGATTTCTGAACCTCGATCAGGTTCGGCATCTCCAGAACTTCGCGGATTTTGCCGAAGTAGCGGCGGACACGTTTCTGGCCAACATAAGCTTGCGCCATGTTTAAGGTCACCTTTCCATTTTTCGCTGGCGCACCACCCGTCGGGCCACGGGCGCGCACCGCTTGCGAAGAGACCGAAGGGTTCCATTCGTGCCGCCCGTCCCGAAGGGTGGCTCCCGAACCCCATCGCGTCTGGGAAGAGGCTTTTCGACAAAGCCCCTTCCAAGACGCGCATGGCTGGGACCGAATTCCTCGGCCCCAGCCCTGCTTTTCTGCCGGGGTTGCCCCCGATGTCCGATTACTTCAGCTCGGCCTTGGCGCCAGCTTCTTCGAACTTCTTCTTCATCGCCTCGCCGTCAGCTTTCGAGACGCCTTCCTTGATCTTGCCGCCAGCTTCGGTCAGGTCCTTGGCTTCTTTCAGCCCGAGGCCCGTCAGTTCGCGCACGACTTTGATCACGTTGATCTTGTTCGCGCCGGCTTCCAGCAGGACGACGTCGAATTCGGTCTGCTCTTCAGCCGGAGCTGCAGCAGCACCAGCAGCCGGACCAGCCATCATCACAGCTCCGCCAGCGGCGGGCTCGATGCCGTACTTGTCCTTGAGGATGGTCTTCAGTTCCTGAGCTTGCAGGAGGGTCAGACCGACGATCTCTTCAGCGAGTTTGTTCAGATCAGCCATTTTTCAGTTCCGTTTGTTAAGATGGGTTCCAACGGCGTGGTTACAACCACACCAGGCAAGGGATCAGGCCGCAGCCTTTTCCTCGATAGTCGACAGGATGCTTGCGATGTTCGAAGCAGGCGCACCAATGGCCCCGGCGATGGCAGAGCCCGGAGCCCCGATGCACGACACGATCTGAGCGATAAGCTCTTCGCGCGACGGCATGGAAGCCACGGCCTTAACACCGGCCTGGTCCAGAACCGTGTCGCCCATTGCCCCGCCAATGATGACGAACTTGTCGTTCGTCTTGGCGTAGGCGTCGCAGACCTTGGCCGCAGCCACGGGGTCTTCCGAAAAGGACAGCACGGTCATGCCCGTGAGGAGGTCACCCATCTTTGCAGCGGGCTTCCCTTCAAGGGCGATCTTGGCGAGCGTGTTCTTGGCAACGCGAACGGACCCACCCACGTCGCGAAGCTTCGCGCGCAGGTCCTGCATCTGTGCAACCGTCATCCCGGTGTAGTGGGCAACCACCACAACGCCAGAGCTTTCGAAGATCTGGCCGAGTTCATCGACCACTTTCTCTTTCTGGGCTCTATCCACAGTTTCACTCCAAGGTTGGGGGTTTCCCCCCGGCTCATGTATGCCCCCCGGTAAGGGGGCGTTCGGGTCCGTAGTCAGGTTCCCGAAACCAAGATCGCCACGAAGGGCGCCCCAAATCTCGTTCCCCATCTCGGGCAGGATTTATGGCGTTTGCGCGCCACCCACCGTCTCGGACAGAACCGGGCCTTTCGGCCCGGGTAGGCCCCTTCCCTTGCGGGTCGGGATTCTTATGCCTGCGTTGCCGACGAGATGTCGACCGACACGCCCGGGCCCATGGTCGAGGACAGCGACACCTTCTTGAGGTAGGTGCCCTTGGCGCCCGTGGGCTTGGCTTTCGACACTGCATCGACGAAGGCGCGGATGTTCTGGGCCAGCTTGTCCTCGGTGAACGAGACCTTGCCGACGCCTGCGTGGATCACGCCGGCCTTTTCGACCTTGAACTGGACCTCGCCGCCCTTGGCACCTTCGACGGCCGTTTTCACGTCCATCGTCACGGTGCCGACCTTCGGGTTCGGCATCAGGTTGCGCGGCCCGAGGATCTTGCCCAGGCGGCCGACCAGCGGCATCAGGTCCGGGGTGGCGATGCAGCGATCGAAATCGATCTTGCCGCCCTGGATCGCTTCCATCAGGTCTTCTGCACCGACGATGTCCGCACCAGCGGCCTTGGCTTCGTCAGCCTTGGCGCCACGGGCGAAGACGGCGACGCGGACGGTCTTGCCCGTGCCATTCGGCAGAGCCACGACGCCGCGGACCATCTGGTCAGCGTGACGCGGGTCGACGCCGAGGTTCATCGCGATCTCGACAGTCTCGTCGAACTTGGCCGAAGCCGCCGACTTGATCAGTTTCACCGCGTCTTCAACGGTGATGTTCGCCTTGCCAGCGAAGGCTTCGTTCGCCTTGGCGACGCGCTTTGCAATCTTTACCATGGTGATCAGCCCTTCACTTCGATGCCGCAGGACCGTGCCGACCCGAGGATGATCTGCATCGCAGCTTCCACCGAGTTCGCGTTCAGGTCCTTCATCTTCGTTTCGGCGATCTTCCGGAGCTGGGCTGCGGTGATCGAACCGGCGACCTCACGGCCCGGCTTGGCCGACCCTTTGGTGCGGTTGCGCTTGCCGACCGACGGCAGACCGGCGGCCTGCTTGATCAGGTAGGCGGCAGGAGCAGTCTTGAACTCCAGGCTGAACGACTTGTCCTGGTAGTAGGTGATGATCACGGGCGTCGGAGTGCCCGGAGCCACGTCGGCGGTCTTCGCGTTGAATTCCTTCACGAAGGCCATGATGTTCAAGCCGCGCTGACCCAGAGCCGGGCCGACCGGCGGGGACGGGTTGGCTTGACCCGCTTTCACTTGCAGCTTGAGGCTGCCGATAATCTTCTTGGCCATCTGGCCTCTCCTTTGTCACTGCACCTTAAGGTGCGGTTTAGTGGTTCGGTCCGTCATCCCTGATCCAGTCAGGGACGCTCGCCTCCCACGCGATGCACTCAGTTCCCTTTCGAGACCTGGGTGAATTCCAGTTCAACAGGCGTCGCCCGGCCGAAGATCGACACGGTGACCTTCAGGCGGCTGTGCGCCTCGTCCACGTCCTCGACCATGCCCGAGAAGCCCTCGAACGGACCGTCGGTCACTTGCACCGTCTCGCCGATGTCGAAGCGGATCAGGTTGCGCGGGGCTTCCAGACCTTCCTCGACGCGGTTCAGGATCGCGTTCACTTCGTGGTCGCGCATCGGCATCGGCTTGCCCTGGGGACCCAGGAAGCCGGTGACGCGGTTGATCGACGAGATGATGTGATACCCGCGGTTCGTCATTTCCATATGGACCAGCACATAGCCCGGCATGAAGCGGCGCTCGGAGGTGACCTTCTTGCCGCGCCGGACCTCGATGACCTCTTCGGTCGGGACCAGCACTTCGTCGATCTCTTCCTCAAGTCCCGCATCGGCGACGGCGGTCTTGATCTGTTCGGCTACCTTCTTCTCGAAATTCGAGAGAACGCTTACCGAATACCAGCGCTTCGCCATCTTGCCTGCTTCCTTGCTGCCCTGGGCCATTCGGCCCTTTTCGTCATGTCCCGGAACAAAAAACAGCGCGCACCCCGAATCGATGCGCGCCTGTGTCCCTTTGGTTGGCGCGGGGTCTACCCCCTGCCCGCCGTCAATTCAAGAGGGAACCGGTATCAGGCGCCGATGATGTAGGTCAGCCCGGTCCGGATCAGAAGGTCGATCAGACTGAAGAACGTCGCAGCAAGAGCCGATAGGATGAAGACCATAAGGGTCGTCAGCAGCACTTCGCGCCGGGTGGGCCAGACCACCTTGGCAACTTCGGCGCGGACCTGCTGGAGGAACTGGAGCGGATTGGTGGTGGACATGGGGATTCCGGGTGTGGGTTCGCAGCGGGAGATACGGGTTTGGCGTGGGGAATTCAAGCGGCGGCTGCATCGGGACGCCGATGAACGCTGCGCAAGGTCGTTCCGGGCCGGAATGACGACGCCACCAGGATGCCTGCGGCAAGCTGGTGGCGGGAAAGTCTGCGCCTCGGCGCGACCGAA
>JBKDYO010000171.1:0-5654 GCA_046305855.1 Paracoccaceae bacterium | reverse complement strand
TTGCCGACTAAGGCAAACAACCCGGCCGTACCGATCACCATTGCCGAGCAGATCGAGTCCACGCAGGAAGCTTTCGAGGCCGGGGCCACCATCGCCCATTGTCATGTGCGGGATGACGAGGGGAAACCAACCTCGGACCCTGACCGGTTCGCCCGGCTGCTGGAGGGGCTGCGCACCCACTGCCCCGGGATGATCGTGCAGCTTTCGACAGGCGGTCGGTCAGGCGCTGGGCAGGCGCGGGGCGGGATGCTGCCGCTGCGGCCCGACATGGCGAGTCTTTCGGTCGGGTCGAACAACTTTCCGACCCGGGTCTACGAGAACCCGCCCGATCTGGTGGACTGGCTGGCCTCGGAAATGGTGACCTACGGCGTCAAGCCCGAGATCGAGGCCTTCGATCTGAGCCATATCCTGAAAGCGCATCAGATGTGGCAGGCGGGGCAGATCACGGACAAACCCTATGTGCAATTCGTGATGGGGGTGAAGAATGCAATGCCCGCCGACCGCGAGGTGTTCGATTTCTACATCCACACGGTAAAGCGGCTCTTCGGGCCCGATGCGCAGTGGTGCGCCGCCGGAATCGGACCGGCGCAAATTGTGCTGAACGACTGGGCAGTAAGTGCGGGCGGGCATGCGCGCACTGGACTGGAGGACAATGTGCGGCTGGACCGTGACCGGCTGGCCCCGTCGAACGCGGCGCTTGTGCGTCGGGTGGTCGAGCTTTGCGACCACTACCAGCGCCCGGTTGCGACCTGGCAACAGGCCCGGTCGATCCTTGGCCTGGGCAAGGCGGCCTGACCGACATGCCCGCAAACCCTGCGGATTGCGCGATCGATCGCCGGTTGCTGTGCGACAAGGGGTCTGCGCAGCTGTTCTTGGCCGTCGCCAAGATCCCGGCGACGGCTGTGGCTTTCATCGACCGAGCGGCGCAGGAAGTGGCGACTGGTCCTTCTGCCCTGGCAGCAGCTACCGCGCAGAACGGCGTGCAGGTGCCGGGCCTGCTGGCGGCCTTCTGCAAGGCGGGAGTGGCCCGCACCAAGGCCCTTTAGCTCCTAAACGCAGGAAGAGCTTGTAGAGGCACGACGGATCATGCCTGCATCAAATCCGAACATACTCCGTTCCAGATGAGGCCCTGATGCGCTGGAAGAAGACGCTGCAGACCGTGGATGTCCATTGCGAGGGCGAAATCGGCAAGGTCATCACTTCGACGACGCTGAACGTGCCCGGGGCGACCATGCTGGACAAGCTGGTGTACCTGAACACGGTCGATGACAGCTTGCGCCGCATGCTGTGCCTTGAACCGCGCGGCTTTGCCCAGATGACAGTAGACCTGTTGCTGCCGCCGACACGACCCGAGGCGGATGCCGGTTTCATCGTGCTGCAGCCCGACCGGGCGCATCCGATGTCGGGGTCGAATGCCATCTGCGTCGTGACCGCGCTTCTTGAAACCGGCATGATCGAGATGAAAGAGCCGGAGACGATCCTGACGCTCGACACGGCTGCCGGGCTGGTAACGGTCACGGCCGCCTGTCGGGATGGCAAGGTTACCTCGGCTTCGATCAACTCCTCTCCTTCGTTTGTGCAAGACCTTGACCTGGACGTGGAGACGGCGGAGTTCGGTCGGATCAAGGTGGATGTGGCCTATGGCGGATGCTTTTACGGGCTGATCGATGTGGCCCAGATCGGGCTGACGATTGAGCCCGGGAACGCGCAGAAGCTGACCCAGGCGGGAATGTCGATCCTGGGCGACCTCATGACGAAGGTGCCGGTCCAGCACCCCGAGTTACCGCAGATCAACCAGTTCTCCTACGTCATGTTCCGCGACATTCAGGGTGACACTGTCGTGACCTGCACCGTGCTGAAGCCGGGCCGGGTGGACCGGTCCCCTTGCGGAACAGGCTCCTCTGCCAATCTTGCCGCGATGCATGCGCGCGGGCTGGTCAAGGTCGGTGGCGTCCTGACCTCCAGATCCATCATCGGTTCGACCTTCAAGGTGGAACTGACCGGCGAGACCTTGGTCGGCACCCGACCAGCCGTCCTGCCCCGCGTCACCGGGCGGGCCTGGATCTATGGTTTCTCCCAGATAGGACTTGATCCGACTGACCCCTTCCCACGCGGGTTTGCCCTGTCGGACACTTGGGGCCCCTATGTCGATGAGATCCTGTAAGGACCGCGTCTGGATAATCGACGAAAACAAGGGCCCGATGACGAGCCCGCCGGATTGCCCGATCAGACGGAGATCGCCGTGACTGAACCCACGGCACAGGCACGGCCAGTGCGGCGCGACTGGATCGCAGCAAAGGCCAGGGCGAGGCTTTCGAGGTTCTCCTCGGCTCCGTTCGCGGGTTCGGTGTCGTCTTCGATGGCCACCAGAAGCGCGCCCATTGCACCGCGGAAACCGTCGTTGAACCAGGTGCCCTGAAGCTGCGGGCGGGCGATGCCTGCGGCGGTGGTCAGGGTCACGGATTGCTGGCCAAGGTCCGGGCCGTCGCTTTGCAAGCTGCCCTTCGTCCCCGCGATGTAGGTGGTGTCGCGCGGGCCGTGCGGGGTGGCGCCGTCGAAGACGAGAGAGGCCTGCCCGCCCTCCATCTGCACCAGAACCTGGGCGAGGAGCGGGGCCTTGGCAGTCTGGCTGGTGGCATGGGCGGCACTGGCGAAGACAGTTCGGGCTCGGCGGCCGATCACGCTGCGCAGGAAGTCGAACCAGTGGATCCCGAAGTCGTAGAGGATCAGGTCTTCGATCTTCTCGAAGGGCGTGCCAGCGATCCAGCCGTGGTTCCAGTGGATGCTGACATGGGCGGAGATCACATCGCCGATCAGGCCTGCGCGGACGGCTTCGCGCATCCAGGACAGATGCGGGGCCCAGCGGCCGTTCTGGTTGACGGCAAGCTTGACGCCGTTCTCGCGGGCGAGGTCGACAAGGCGGCGGCCCTCGGCGAGGTCGAGGACGAACGGCTTTTGCGACAGGACGTGTTTGCCGGCCCGGAGGGCGGCCTCGATGATTGGCAGGCGGTCGGCGGGGTGGGGGGTGATGTCCACGACGTCGATGGCGGGGTCGTTCAGGACGTCCTCCCAGCGGTCGGTGACGCGGGCCTTGGGCGCGAATTCGGCGGCTTTGGCTTCGGCCTTCGCAAGGGTCCGGTTGCAGATTGCGGCGACCTCCCAGCCCGCCGTGCGATAGGCGTCGAGGTGGGCGCTTACAATGCCGCCGGCGCCGATCACGCCGATGCAGGGGCGATAGGCGCGCGGGGTTGGCGGTTGATAGGGGAGGTCGGGCGCTGCGACCTCGGCGAGGGCGGCTGATTTCAGAGCGTAGGTGTCGGCGTCGGGTTCGCTCATGGGATCAGCGGGAGCGTACGCTTTTCGCGGGCGGACTGGGCGGCGGTGTCGACGATGCGCTGGCCGATCAGGCTGACGGCGGGGTCTAAGGGGCCGGTCAGGGGTTCGCCCTTGGAGATGCAGCCGAGGACGTATTCGATGGCGTTGCGGCCCCCAGGTGGCAGGGGGTCGGAGGGGATTGGGTGCGGTTCGGGGTTCGCGCGGGTCTGGACGGTGACGTGATCGTCATAGTCCCAGCTGGCGATGGTTCCCTCGGTGCCGACAAGGATGAAGCCACATTTCGGTTGCGGCTGGATCACCCAGGGGTCCGTGAAAGTGCCCCAACGGGTTTCCATCTTTGACAGGCCCGCTGCGTAGCGGCAGACGACGATTGCGTGCTGGTCGACTTCGATGCCGGGGGTCTCATCCGTGACGCAGGTGACTTCCAGCGGGGCTTCGCCGTTGCGGTACCAGGTGCCGAGGGTGGCGCCGTAGCCGAGGTAGTCGAGCAGGCTGCCGCCGCCGCTGGCGCGCTTGTACCACCATGAGGTGGGTTTCTGGCGTTCGACCTCTTCCCGGCTGACCTCGATCTTGTCGGCAAGGTGGTAAAGCGGTCCGCGGTTGCCGCCGTAGGAGTGGATCTCGATTACCTCGCCGATCAGGCCTTCGTCGACGAGGCGCTTGGCGGTGACGTGGGATTCGACCCAGCGGAGGGGCCAGTTGATGGCGAGGGTTTTGCCGGTGGGATTGACGGCGTCGATCATGGCGCGGGCATCGGCGACCGAGGAGGCGAAGGGTTTTTCGACGAAGACGTGGACGCCGTAGGCGGCGAGGCGTTTCGTGTAGTCCGCGTGGTTGGCCGTTGCGGCGCAGAGGATGGCGAGGTCGGGTTTCGCCGTCTTCATGCAGGTGTCAAAGTCGGTGAAGACCCTGTCTTCGGGGATGCCGAAGGTGTCGACGGCGCGCTTCATCGTGCTGCGGTCGGGGTCGAAGATACCGGCGATCTCGGCGTCGGGGTGGTCGTGCACGCAGCGCAGAAGGTCGCCCATGTGCATGTGGTCGAAGCTGATGCCAACGATGCGGAACTTTGCCATATGAAAAGCCTTTTCAGCTGCGTTCGGTCAGACGGATGAAGAGTGCGGTGACAGCAAGGATGATGAGGCCAAAGAGGATGCGGCGGCCGCCTTCGGGGATCTGCATCAGGGTGAGCATGGAAGTCAGCACGGTCAGGATCAGCGCGCCGACGATGGTGCCCCCATAGCCGCCACGCCCGCCGAAGATCGAGGTGCCGCCGATGACGGCCGCGGCGACGGACGGGAGGTCGAGGGGCAGTGCAAGCGACAGCGAGGCGGTCTTGATCTGGCCGAGGTAGAGGAGGCCCGTAACCCCGGCGATCAGGCTGGAGAGGGTGTAGAGCGTCAGGTGGACCTGCCAGACGCGGACGCCGGACAGGCGCGCGGCGGCTTCGTTGGCTCCGATGGCGTAGAGGAGGCGGCCGAAGCCGCTGCGGCGCTGCGCCCAGATGACGAGGGCCGCGAAGGGGATGAAGAGGGCGAGGCTGTTCGGCAAGCCGAGGGTACGGCCGGTGCCAAGCCAGAGGAGTGCGTCGGGGATCAGGACCCCGGTTGCGATGACGTAACGCTGATAGACGAGGAGACAGCCGGTGGCGATCAGCGCAGTGCCAAGCGTCATGATCAGCGGGTGGACGCGGCAGATGGCGATGCCGAAACCGTTGACGAGGCCGATCAGGATCGCACTGGCAATGGCGATGGCGATCGCCGGGGGCACCCCGATCAGGGGCGAGAGGGTGGCAGTCAGGTAGGCGGCAATGGTTGCGGCAGTGCCGACGGACAGGTCGATACCGCCAGTCAGCATGGTCAGGGTCTGGCAGGCGGCGAGCATCGCCAGTGGGATGGCGATCTTCAGCGTGTTCGAGGCCCAGAACATGCTGAGGACGCCTGGGTTCAGGATGGCGAGGATGGCGATGAGGAGGATCAGGAGGCCGATCAGCGGGAGAAGCGGGCGGTCGACCATCAGGCGGGTAAAACGGTTGACGGTGGGGGTATCGGTCATGGTCATGTCTTGCGCCCCCGTGTCGCCAGAACCGCGCCGAACATCACGACGGCGACCATGATCGTGCCCTCAATGATCGCGGCGACGTTGGGGTCGACGGAGAGGAGTGTGAGGTCCATCCGAACGGTGCGGAGGATGAAGACGGCGAGGATGGGGCCGAGGAGGCCGCCGCGACCGCCACCAAGGACCACGCCGCCGAGCACGACAGCTGCGACCGAGGCGAGGAGGTAGGGGCCGGGGATGGGCTCGCCAATGCCGGTGCCCAT
>JBKDYO010000170.1:0-9404 GCA_046305855.1 Paracoccaceae bacterium | reverse complement strand
AGCAGCGCCCCTTTCCCCTCGCCCCGGACAAATCCCAGAACGGGCTCGCCCAGGTCCAGAAACCGCGTCTTGCCCTCGCGCAGTGCCGAGGACCCTTTGCGGAAGGCCAGCGCCGAACGGTAATGTTCCAGCACCGAGCCCTGCGCGCCGTCCTGCCCCGCGACATGCCGCGCGGCCTGTTCGGCCTTGACCGGCAGCCAGGGTTTCACGGTCGAGAACCCGCCATGCTCCGAGCCGTCCCAGACCATCGGAGTGCGGGTGTTGTCGCGCCCGATCGGTTCGGGCCAGAAGTTGATGCCCTGCGGGTCGGTCAGTTCTTCCAACTCAAGCGGGGTATCGGTCTGCCCCAGCTCTTCGCCCTGCCAAAGACAGATCGAGCCTTCGAAGGCCAGAAGCAGCGCCCCGGCCTGCTTGGCCACGGCCTCGACGCTTTCGCCATTCTTGGCCCAGCGCGTCGCGTGGCGGACGACGTCGTGATTGGAGAACGCCCACATCGGCCAGCCATCCGGCGCGCCCTTGAAGAAGCCCCCGACCCGGTCGCGGAAGAAGCCTGCGGTGTAGTCGTAGCCCATCAGCTCGAACGAATAGCACTGATGCAGACGCCCCGGCGCGGTGTATTCCCCCATCATCCGGATCGCGTGATGCGTCTCGCCCATCTCGCCCACCGACGCCGCGCCGTATTCGTCCAGAAGGCTGCGGATACGCTCCATCCAGGCCAGGTTCTCGGGCTGGTTCTTCGAGAAGATGTGGTACTGCATCCCGTAGGGGTTGCCCTCGGGTTCCGTCTTAACCCGGTAGTCCGCCGGGTCATCGCGGAACAGGGGATCGTGGAAGAAATAGTTCACAGTGTCGAAGCGGAAGCCGTCGACCCCCCGTTCCAGCCAGAAGCGCATGTTCTCCAGCGCCCAGTCCTGAACGTCGGGGTTGTGGTAGTTCAGGTCGGGCTGCGAGGTCAGGAAGTTGTGCAGGTAATACTGCTTGCGCCGCGCGTCCCACTGGAAGGCGGGACCGCCAAACACCGACAGCCAGTTGCAGGGCGGCATCCCGTCGTGCTTCGGATCGGCCCAGACATACCAGTCGGCCTTCGGGTTCAACCGGTCCTTGCGGCTTTCCGCAAAGTAGGGGTGCTGGTCCGACGTGTGGCTGAGGACCTGGTCGATGATCACTTTCAGCCCCAGTTCATGGGCACGGGCGACCATCGTATCGAAGTCCGCAAGGGTGCCAAAGACCGGGTCCACGTCGCAATAATCGCTGACGTCATAGCCCATGTCCTTCATCGGGCTTTTGAAGAAGGGCGACAGCCAGATCGCATCCACGCCCAGCGCCGCCAGATGGTCCAGCCGCCGGGTGATGCCCGGCAGGTCGCCGACCCCATCGCCGTTCGAATCCTGGAACGACCGGGGATAGACCTGATAGGTCACCGCACCACGCCACCATTCGGTCATCCCGGCCTCCATCCTAAACGCGCCCGGCCCTTAACGGTGGCACTGCTTCGACAAAAGGCCAAAGCGATTTCATCGGGGCGATGTCCTGCATAATCCATAGACTTGCGGCAGTTCCGCAACGGAAAGCTGCGACAAGGCTCAAGTTGCCGACATTGGAACTCTGTAACGGGCACAATATCGCGGTTGACCGCGGCAAAACTGCACCGCACTTTCCGCGCCTTACCAGAGGGCATCATGTCGAAATCGTCGGTCTTCACCCCCGTCCTGATCGCAGGTTGCACAATCCTGATGATCTCGTTCGCGATCCGGTCCAGCTTTGGCGTGTTCCAGATCCCCGTCGCAACGGAATTTGGCTGGCCGCGCGCCGACTTTTCGATGGCCATCGCGATCCAGAATCTGGCCTGGGGTATCGGGCAGCCGGTGTTCTCGGCCATCGGCGAGCGCTTCGGCGACCGCAAGACGATCATCATCGGCGCCCTGCTCTATGCCCTGGGGCTGGTCCTGTCGGCCTATGCCGTGACCCCCGGGCAGCATCAGGCACTGGCGATCCTCGTGGGGTTCGGCATCGCTGGCACGGGCTTCGGGATCATCCTCCCGCTGATCGGTCGCGCCTCGACGCCGGAACGGCGCAGTCTCACACTGGGCATCGGGTCAGCCATCGGTTCTGCCGGACAGGTGCTTGGCCCCCCGGCGGCGGAAGTCCTGTTGCAGAGCTTTCCGTGGCAGACGGTCTTCCTGATCTTCGCCGCCGTTATCCTGCTGGCGCTTCTGGCGCTTCCAATCCTGAAACCTACTGCGCAGGCCAGCACGCACTCCGAGCCGGCCGAGCCGATGCTGACCGTCCTGAACCGGGCGCTGCGCGATCCGTCCTATACCCTGATCTTCATCGGGTTTTTCTCCTGCGGCTATCAGCTGGGCTTCATCACTGCGCATTTCCCGGCCTTCATCACCGAGGTTTGCGGTCCGATCGACCCGGGCGGGATGCTGGCGGGCATGGGGATCACCACGACGTCAGCCCTGGGAGCCACGGCCATTGCGGTGATCGGCATCGCCAACATCGGCGGGTCGGTCCTGTCGGGCTGGCTGGGCGGGCGTTTCCCGAAGAAGTACCTGCTGGCCGCGATCTATACCGGACGGACGCTGGCCTCGGCGATCTTCATCCTGCTGCCGATGACACCCGCAAGCGTGCTGATCTATTCTGCTGTCATGGGATCGCTGTGGCTGGCGACCGTGCCGCTGACCTCGGGGCTGGTGGCGCAGATATACGGGGTGCGCTACATGGGCACACTTTACGGCTTCGTCTTCCTCAGCCATCAGATCGGCAGCTTCATGGGTGTCTGGCTGGGCGGGCGGATGTATGATCTGAACGGCGATTACGCGCTTGTCTGGTGGATCGGCGTTGGCGTTGGTGCCTTCTCGGCCATCGTGCACCTTCCGATCCGCGAGCGCCCGCTTATGGCGCGGACAGCTTGAACCTGGACCCCTGAATGCGCATCGGTATCGCCGCCCTTCTGCTGGCCTATGTGCTCAGCCAGTTCTACCGCGCCTTCCTTGCGGTGCTGACGCCAGTCCTCAAGGCCGATCTGGGCGTGTCGGCCGCCGATCTCGCATCAGCGTCGGGATGGTGGTTCCTGGCCTTTGCGGCGATGCAGATCCCGATTGGCGAAGGCCTCGACAGGGTCGGACCGCGCCTGACCTCGGGCGTCCTGATGGCAGTCGGGGCCGGCGGGGCGGTTCTCTTTTCGCAGGCAACCGGTGCCTTCCAAATCAAACTGGCCATGGCGCTGATCGGCATCGGCTGCTCGCCGGTCCTGATGGCCAGCTACTTCATCTTCGCCCGCAGCTTTTCTCCTGCAATCTTCGGCACGCTGGCCGGGGTGACCATCGGTGTGGGGGCCCTTGGCAATGTCGCCTCGTCGCTGCCGCTGTCAGCGGCGGTTGAGGCCTTTGGCTGGCGTCCGACCGTCCTAGGCCTTGCCGCGATCACCGGAGCCGTAGCACTGGCGATCCTGGCGCTGGTCCGCGACCCGCCCCGGCTGGCAACGGCGCGGGACGGCTCGCTGCTCGACCTTTTGCGCATCCCGGCGATCTGGCCGATCCTTGCCATGATGGCGGTCTGCTACACCCCAATTGCCGGACTGCGGGGCCTGTGGGTCGGCCCGTACTACGCCGACGTCCACGGCGCGGACCCCTTGGAAATCGGGCAAGTCGGGCTGTGGATCGGGCTGGCGATGGTGGCGGGCAACTTCGCCTATGGCCCCCTCGACCGCTGGCTTGGCACCCGCAAGTGGGTGATCTTTGGCGGCAACGCCCTGACGCTGGTCTGCCTTTTCGGGCTCTGGTGGTTTGCCGCCGCACCTCCCGCCACCGCGACGGCGCTTCTGGTCGCGGCGGGTTTTTTCGGCGCGAGCTTTCCCATGGTCATCGCCCATGGCCGCGCTTTATTCCCGCCACAGCTGATGGGCCGGGGGGTGACGCTCTTGAACCTCTTCGGCATCGCCCCCATCGGCATCGCCCAGATCCTGACCGGACGCATCCATGCCGCGACCGAAGCCACGACGCCCGCCGCGCCCTATGAAGCCGTGTTCCTGTTCTTTGCCCTGACCACGGCGGCAGGTCTTGCCGTCTACCTTCTGTCACAAGACCGCACGGACTGACGCGCCGCGGTCGAATCCGCTTCCCCCCTCGCCGCGCATGCGCTAACAGCCGCCCGTCCCACCTTTGGGACGATCAAAGGAGAACCCCGATGGGCTACAAGGTCGTCGTCGCGGGTGCCACGGGCAACGTGGGCCGCGAAATGCTGAACATCCTCGCCGAGCGCGAGTTTCCGGTCGATGAGATCACCGCGCTGGCGTCGCGCAGATCTCTGGGCACTGAAGTCAGCTTTGGCGACAAGACTTTGAAATGCAAAGATCTCGACACTTTCGACTTCACTGGTTGGGACATCGCGCTCTTCGCCGTGGGTTCTGAAGCGACCAAGATCTACGCCCCCAAGGCCGCCGCTGCGGGCTGCATCGTGATCGACAACTCGTCGCTCTATCGCTACGACCCCGATGTTCCGCTGATCGTGCCGGAAGTGAACGCCCATGCGATCGTGGGCTATTCCAAGAAGAACATCATCGCGAACCCCAACTGCTCGACCGCGCAGATGGTGGTGGCTCTGAAGCCGCTGCATGACCGCGCCACGATCAAGCGCGTCGTGGTGTCGACCTACCAGTCCGTCTCGGGTGCCGGGAAGGAAGGGATGGACGAGCTTTGGAACCAGACCAAAGCCATCTACAACCCGACCGACAACGTCCCGCCGTCGAAGTTCACCAAGCAGATCGCCTTCAACGTGATCCCGCATATCGACGTCTTCCTGGACTCGGGCGAGACCAAGGAAGAATGGAAGATGGTGGCCGAGACGAAGAAGATCCTCGACCCCAAGATCAAGGTCACCGCGACCTGCGTCCGCGTGCCGGTCTTCGTCGGCCATTCCGAAGCGATCAACATCGAAACGGAAGAGTTCCTCGATTGGCAGGAAGCCCAGGACATCCTGCGTGAGGCCCCCGGCATCATGCTGGTCGACAAGCGCGAACCCGGTGGCTACATCACCCCGATCGAATGCGTGGGCGAATTTGCGACCTATGTATCCCGCGTCCGGCAGGACAGCACCATCGAGAACGGGCTGAACCTGTGGTGCGTGTCCGACAACCTGCGCAAGGGTGCGGCTCTGAACGCCGTGCAGATTGCCGAGCTTCTGGGGTCGAAGGTCCTTAAGAAGGGCTGATCTGCTCCACACCCATCGAGTCAGGCCCCGGTGAAAGCCGGGGCCTTCTTCTTTTGGCGCCCCTCATCCAATCCAAGATCCAATCCAAGACGCAGGCCGACCCGCAATCCTTGGGACGGGTATCCCACCCTTGCCGCCTTCGTCGCTAAAGGCCTACCCTTCCGGCAACCCTCAACCGAAAGGCCCCGCCGATGCGTGCCCTGATTGCCGCTCTTCTCGCCACCACCGCCCTGCCCGCCTTCGCCGATACCATTGCCGCCACGAGCACAATCACCGCGGTCACTGTCTACCCGGACGGCGCCAAGCTGACGCGCGAGGTGACCTTCACGGCTCCCGCTGCTGGCAGTCATGAGCTTCTGGTCACCGACCTGCCCTTTGACAGTGATCCCGGCCTGATCCGCCTGGCACCGTCCGACAGCCTGCAAGTCGGCGCCTTCAACCTCCGCGCCGACCGCCTGCCCCCGCGCGAGGACCCGCTGACACCGGAGCAACAGGCTGCGAAGACCGCAGTCGAGGCTGCCGAAGCTGCCGCCGGGACTGCGCAACTGGCGCTGGAGGCCGTGCAGGCCAAGGTCGAGGCCGCCGAGGCGCAGGTGCGGTTCCTGTCGTCCTTCACCGGGGCTTTGCCGGACGGGGCCACGCCCGAGACGATCAAGTCGATGGCAACGATGATCGGGGCCGAGACGCTTGCCGCCCGTCAGTCCGCGCTGTCCGCGAAGGCGGAACTGCCGCCCGCCGAGAAGGCCGTGGAAGACGCGCAAGAGGCGCTGGCCAAGGCGCAAGGAGCCTACGACGCTCTGCCCACGGCTGACATGGACTATACCGCCCTGTCCGTCGCCGTGACTGCCGCGGCCGCAGGCGAGCAGACAGTGACGGTGACCCAATATGTCGGCAATGCCAGCTGGCGCCCGGTCTATGACCTGAACCTGACCCGGGACGGCGGTGATGCCCTTGCGCTGAACCGCGCGGTCCTTGTCACGCAATACACGGGCGAAGACTGGGCGGCGGTTGCGCTGACCCTGTCGTCCTCGCGCCCTGCCGAGCAGGCAGCGCCCTCGCAGCTTTGGCCGGAACTGCGGTCAATCGGACCGGAGCTGGACGAAGAGCAGCTCCTGAGAAAATCGACCGAAGCCAGTGATCAGATGGACATGGCTGTCGTCGCAGAAGCCGCCCCGGCCATCACGGCGGGCGTCGCGCTGGAAGGCGACACCGTCGTCTACCAGTACCCCGAACTGGTAACTGTCGCGACCGGGGCCGAGGATCTGCGACTGGCACTCGACAGCCTGTCTTTCTCGCCAGTCGTCGAAGCGGTCGCCGTTCCCCGCATTGATCGCACCGCCTTTGTCGTGGCCAGCTTTACCAACGCCAGCGACGAGCCGCTGCTTCCCGGTCAAGCGATGCTGTTCCGCGAGGGTGTGCTTGTCGGCTCGACCTGGCTGGACGTGATTGCCCCGGGGGTCGAGACGGACGTCGGCTTCGGGGCCATCGAAACCGTGCGGGTCAAGCGCGAGATGCCGACGCGGGCAGGCGGCGAAACCGGCGTGTTCACCAGCAGCAACCAGCAAAGCGAAAGCGCGGTGATCACTGTCGAGAACACCGGCGATGAGGCCTGGCCGATCCGCGTCATCGACCAGGTGCCCTACAGCGAGCAGGACGATCTGGAGATCGAAGTGTCCGCCAGCCCAGCCCCCACCAAGACCGACGTCGAGGGCCAGCGCGGCATCCTTGCCTGGGAGTTCGACCTCGCAGCCGGGGGCAAAGAGACGATCACGCTGGAGCATACGTTGACCTGGCCCGAGGGCCTGATCCTGCGCTGATCATCGCGCGTTCCACTTGGTGGGCCGGGCCGAAAGCGCCCGGCCGTTTCCCTTACGGCACCCGTCCAAGTTGCCCCGCTGAGGCTGACTTCACGTCAGTCGCAGTTCTGACGTGACGTCACAGTGACGTTAACGTCAACTGCTCTGGTAATCTCATCCCCGGGTCAGCATCTGCCGCGGCAGACACCTGTCCCAAAGCCGAGTTGACCATGAAGACCGAAGTTCCGACTGACGTGATGACCATCCGCGAGATGTGCGTGGCTTATGACCTGACCCCGCGCACCTTGCGGTTCTATGAGGCCAAGGAACTGCTGACCCCGATCCGGATGGGGACCCGGCGGCTCTTTACCCGGCGCGACCGGGCGCGGCTTGCGCTGATCCTGCGCGGCAAGCGTTTCGGCTTCAGCCTGGAAGATATCCGGCAGACGCTGGACCTGTACGACCGCGACGGCGGGCTGACCGCCCAGCGGAAGAAAGCGTGTGAGCTGGCGATCAAGCGGCTTGCCGAGATGGAAGCCCAGCGCGCCGAGCTGGACGTGGCCATCGCGGAACTGAAGGCCGAGCTGCAGGACGCCGAAGCCAAGGGCTTGGTGCCACAGCACGCGGCCTGAAACAAATGCCGGGCTTGCCCGACATAAGACCATAGGGAAGAGGACGAACCATGCCGACCTACACCGCGCCCGTAAAGGACATGCAGTTCCTGCTGCACGATATGCTCAAGATCAGCGAGGCCGATATCCCCGGCTACTCCGACCTTGACCGCAGCTTTACCGAGGCGGTGTTCGACGAGGCTGCGAAAGTCGCTCAGGACATTCTGACCCCCCTTAACGCGGTGGGCGATGTCGAAGGCTGCAAGCTGGAAAACGGCGTCGTCCGCACTCCGAAAGGCTTCAAGGAGGCGTTCCGCACCCTGTCCGAAGGCGGCTGGATGGCACTGGACGCCGCCCCGGAATACGGTGGGCAGGGGCTTCCGTACCTGATGCACACTGCGGTGAATGAAACCTTCGTTTCCGCCAACATGGCCTTCAACATGTACCAGGGCCTGACCCACGGCGCCTATTCGGCGATCAAGGTGCACGGGACAGACGAGCAGAAGACAAAGTGGCTGCCGAAGATGGTCTCGTGCGAATGGACCGGCACGATGAACCTGACGGAACCGCATTGCGGCACCGATCTGGGGATGATGCGGACGAAAGCGGAGCCGCAAGCGGACGGGTCCTACAAGATCACCGGTCAGAAGATCTTCATCTCGGCCGGCGACCACGACATGGCCTCGAACATCGTGCATCTGGTGCTGGCCAAAGCCCCCGGCGGCGGCGAGGGGACGAAGGGGATTTCGCTGTTCATCGTGCCGAAGATCATGGTGAACGACGACGGCTCCTTGGGTGCGCGGAATGCTGTGTCCGTGGGCAAGGTCGAAGAGAAGATGGGCATCCACGGCAACGCGACCTGCGTGATGAACTACGACGGGGCGACCGGCTGGCTGCTGGGCGACCTCCACAAGGGCATGAAGGCCATGTTCACGATGATGAACGAGGCCCGGCTTGGCGTGGCGCTGCAGGGCTATGCGGTAGCCGAAGCCGCCTATCAGAACGCGTTGGCCTACGCGAAAGACCGCCTGCAGGGTCGCGACGTGACCGGGGTGAAGAACCCCAATGGTCCCGCTGACCCGCTGATCGTCCACCCCGACATCCGCCGCAACCTGATGGAGCAGAAAAGCTTCGTCGAAGGCGCCCGCGCGCTGACCTATTGGGGCGCCACGCTGATCGACCGGGCGCATACCGGCGACATGGCCGCGGACGGGCTGATCGGCCTGCTGACCCCGGTCCTCAAGGGTTTCCAGACCGACAAGGGCTTCGAGATGGCGGTGCAGGCCCAGCAGGTCTTTGGCGGGCACGGCTATATCGAGGAATGGGGCATGTCGCAGTTCGCCCGCGACGCCCGCATCGCCCAGATCTACGAAGGCGCCAACGGCGTGCAGGCGCTGGACCTGGTGGGCCGCAAGCTGGCTACCGACGGCGGCAAGCATGTGATGGCGTTTTTTGAAATGGTGAAGGCCGAGTGCAAAGCGCATGACGGCGACGACCGGATGAAGGGCTTCGTGGAACCCCTGAAAGCCGCATCCAAGGCGCTGCAGCAGGCCGGGATGTTCTTCATGCAGAACGGCATGAAGAACCCCAACGCAGCCCTCGCCGGGTCCTATGACTTCATGCACATGATGGGCCATGTCTGTCTGGGCCTGATGTGGACCAAGATGGCCAAGGCCGCCTACGACGCGCTGGACGCTGGTGCCGCGGACCGTGACTTCTACGAAGCCAAGATCGCCACGGGCCGCTTCTACATGGCCCGCCAGCTGCCCGCCTGCGGGATGCA
>JBKDYO010000169.1:0-10344 GCA_046305855.1 Paracoccaceae bacterium | reverse complement strand
CCCTTGCCCGCGATGTAGTCGTCGTAGGCGACGGTTTCGGCCCGGATGAACCCCTTCTCGAAGTCTCCGTGAATGACCCCCGCCGCCTGCGGAGCCAAGGTCCCCTTGGTGATCGTCCAGGCCCGCGCTTCCTTCGGCCCGACAGTGAAGTAGGTCTGCAGGCCGAGGAGCGCGTAGCCCGCCTTGATCAGGCGATCCAACCCCGCCTCGTGCAGCCCCATCTCTTCCAGGAACATCACCGCCTCCTCCTCGGACAGCTGGCTGATCTCCTCCTCAATCCGGGCCGAGATCACCACCGAGGCCGCACCCTGCGCTGCCGCCATATCGGCCACCCGGGCCGACTGGCTGTTCCCCGAAGCCGCCGAAGCCTCCTCGACGTTGCAGACGTAAAGCACCGGCTTTGCTGTCAGTAGCTGCAGCATCCGCCACTGCTTGCGGTCGTCCTCGGCGATCTTCAGCGTGCGGGCAGGTTTCCCTTCGCTCAAGGCCGCCAAAGCCGCGCGCAGCAGGCGGTCCTGGTCCAGCGTGTCCTGATCCCCGCCACGCAGCTTCTTGGCCAGCGCGGTCAGCCGACGTTCGACCGACTCAAGGTCCGCCAGCATCAGCTCGGTCTCGATCGTCTCGGCATCGGCAACCGGGTCGATCCGGCCCTCGACATGGGTGATGTCCCCATCTTCAAAGCAGCGCAGCACATGGGCGATGGCGTCGCATTCGCGGATGTTGGCGAGGAACTGGTTGCCGAGGCCCTCACCCTTCGACGCGCCCCGCACCAGCCCTGCAATGTCGACGAAGGTCATCCGTGTCGGGATGATCTGCTTTGACCCTGCGATAGCGGCAAGCTTGTCCAGCCGCGCATCCGGGACCGCCACCTCGCCCACGTTCGGCTCGATCGTGCAGAACGGAAAGTTCGCCGCCTGCGCCGCCGCCGTGCGGGTCAGCGCGTTGAAGAGGGTGGACTTGCCCACATTCGGCAGCCCGACGATGCCCATCTTGAAACCCATGCGACCCTCCATTGGCGACGGTTGGCTTCTACGAGGGCACGGCGGCAGGATCAAGCTGCCGCGACTCGCGCCGTCCAGAGCGCACCCCCGGGGGCGGGCGCAAAGGGCCGCCTAATTATTCACACCTTCATATAACAGATTGATTTGAGTCATGGCAGCGCGTGACCCGCCGACCAGACTTCGGAAAGATCACCGCGGATTCCCTGCGGTCTGATCGTTCTGAAGGAGGAATGACCATGTGGAAGCGTATCGTGCCCTCAGTGTTCCTGGCCCTTTCCCTGCAAACCCCTGTCCTCGCAGAAGAGGTGGACGTCGGCGCGCGGCTCTACCAGGAATCCTGTTCCGGATGCCACGGCGCCACCGGGAAGGGCGGCGGAGAGCTGACCGATCTTCTGAACATTCAGCCGCCCACCTTGACGGGACTGACTGCTGCAAATGACGGCGCCTTTCCAATGCTGGACGTCATCCACATCATCGATGGCCGCAGCGGCGTCCGTGCGCATGGCGGGCCGATGCCGATCTTCGGCAGCCTCTATTCGGCAAGTTCCGTGACCTCCGGAACCGACTATGGCTCGGTGGTCGAAGTTCGCGGCCGTATCCTGTCTCTGGCGATGTACCTGGAGTCCATCCAGGAGTGACCTGGGACCACTGCTCGCAATAGGGCCATACCCCCATTGATTTCCCGGGTGTGCCCGTGGCACATCCGGGGTCAACGCTACAGGGGGCCTCCATGACTCGGATCGACGATACCTTCGCGCGGCTGAAGGCCGAGGGAAAGAAGGCGTTCGTCGCCTATATCATGGGCGGTGACCCCGATGAGGCGACCAGCCTGGCCGTGATGAAAGGACTGCCCACCGCCGGGGTGGACGTGATCGAGCTCGGGATGCCCTTCACTGATCCGATGGCCGACGGCCCGACGATCCAGGCGGCTGGCCAGCGCGCGCTGGAAGGCGGCATGACGATGGACAAGGTCCTTAACATGGTCCGCGCCTTCCGGGCCGGGGACAAGACCACGCCCATCGTCCTGATGGGCTATTACAACCCGATCTATTCGCGCGGCGTCGACCGCTTCCTGACCGACGCCATCGCGGCCGGGATCGACGGGCTGATCGTTGTCGACTTGCCACCGGAAGAGGATGACGAACTTTGCATCCCCGCGCAGAAGGCGGGCCTGAACTTCATCCGCCTTGCCACCCCCACCACCGACGACAAGCGCCTGCCGATGGTGCTGCGGAACACCTCGGGCTTCGTCTACTATGTCTCGATCACCGGGATCACCGGGGCCGCAGCCGCCGAGGCCACCGATGTCGGCCCCGAGGTCGCGCGGATCAAGCGGTCCACCGACCTGCCGATCATCGTCGGCTTCGGGATCAACACGCCTGATCAGGCGAAGGCCATCGCCAGCGTGGCGGATGGCTGTGTCGTGGGGTCCGCCATCGTCAAGGACATCGGCGCGGGCGTTCCGGTTCACGACGTGCTGGCCAAGGTCAAGGCTCTGTCGGACGGCGCGCATTCGGCCTGACGCGGTCTGCGCGCGGCATAGGCAAGGCTCAGCCGTCGCGGTGGTCCCGCTGGGGGCTGCCAGCAGTGCAGGTCGGTAAATCCGGCGCGGCGCAGGGCATCACGCATTTCGGCCTCGCGAAAGCGTCGGTGGCGCCAGGTCAGCCAGACAAGGCGACTGCACCAATGCGGGCGGCTGACGACAAGGATCAGGATGCCCCCCGGCTTCAACAGCCGCGCCATTCCGGCAAGGGCTGCGTCCGGGTCTGGCAGATGTTCCAGAAGATGCGCGGCAGTGACGATGTCCTGACTGCCCGGCAGCACCTCCGGTCCCCCAATATCCCCGGCGATCAAGCGGGCACGGCCCGGTCCCAGGCGGGCTTCGGCCGCGCGCAGCATGGCGGGCGAACGGTCAATCAGCGCCAGCGACAGGCGCGGTCCCAGCCGGTTGACCAATACCTCGGCAAAGGCCCCGTCCCCGGACCCCAGATCGACGGCCGCAACCGGGCCGGCGGGCGGCGGCAATCGGTCCAGCGCTTCGGCCATGATCGCGCGATAGGCGGCCGGAAAGCCCAGTTGCGCCAGCCGCCGCCCCCAGGTTGGAGCGGCGGCCTCGTAGCGCGCGGTCAGGCTGTCTGCCATGGGCCGATCGGCTCGATCCGGGTCACGGTCCCGGCCTCGCGGCCCGTGGGATCGATGTAGGTCAGCCGCCCCGCCTCATGGGCGATCTGCCAGGCGCCTGCGGGCCCGCCCGTCCAGGCGACGTGATAGCCAGCAGGCAGAGGTTTCCATTCCCCGTTCATCGGCGGCTGGCCCGGCAGCACCATCTGCGCAAGGCCCCCCGCGCCATAGCTGATCCGGGCATCCTCGCCCTGCCCGATGTCCACATGGTGCGTGAAGCCGGGCAAAAGCACCTCCAGCACCGCTTTCTCGAGAACCGTCATCGCAAAATCCTTTCATTGCGCCGCAACCGAGTTTCGGCGCGCTTGGCAATCAACCAGAATTGGTCTAGCAACTTGACTATTCGCCGGATCGCCCGGTATTGTCAAGTAGCTTGACCATTATCGGAGGCCGGGATGGTTCCTGATCACATCGGCTGGACCTTGTGGCGGGCGACCCAGGCCTGGCGCAGGGATTTCGTCGCGGGCATGGCGGCAGCCGGTCACGGCTGGTTTGCCCAAGCGCGTGGCAATCTCCTTGTCTACATCGGGCCCAGCGGCATCCGGCAGGGCGACCTTGCGGAAAAGGCCTCGCTGACAAAGCAGGCAGTTCAGCAGTTCGTTGACGAGCTGGTGAAAGACGGCATCGTGATGCGCACGCCGGACGACAGCGACGCCCGCGCCCGCGTGGTCCGCCTGACACCCGCGGGCGAGGCGGCGATGCGCGACGCCGACCGGATCAAGCTTGAGATCGAGGCGCGGTGGCGCGAACGTCTGGGCGATGACGGCTTTGCCACTCTCGACAGCGCCCTGCGCCGGGTGATCGAGCGCTAGGCCTCACGCATCGCGTCCATGGCCAGACGCAGATTGCTCAGCTCGGGCAGCATCGCGGCCAGGCGCTCTGCCGGATAGGCCGCCGCTATCGTCGCCATGTCGGGCATCAGGCTGGAAATCGCCTGCAGTCGGAAGGCTTTGCCCGCTTCGGTCAGGAACACGCATTTCGACCGCCCATCCCGCGCGTTGGGGCGCATCTCGACCAGCCCGTGCCGTTCCAGCACCGCCAGGCTATGGGTCATCGAGGTTTTCGGCACCTGAAACGCCCGCGCGAGGTCCAGCGGCGTGCGCCCGTCCCTGACCCGCACCAGATGGTTCAGCACGCTGAACTGCGGCAGGGTAAAGCCGTGGGGCAACCGCGCCTCGAACAGGGCGCGGCTCAATTGGGCAATGATCCCGACCTCGGTGAAAAAGGCGAACAGCATCGCTTCCGGGGTCGGGGATTGCTCAGGCATTCAGGATCTTTGCCTCCAAAGGCCAGCGCGGGCTTGGGGCCACGTCGGGTCCATAGCCGATGCGGGCAAACATCTGGACCGTGCCGCCTTCAGGTGCAAGCCTTGCGTGCAGGTCTGCGTAAAGCTTGGCCATCTCGGGGTATTCCTGCAAGCCCTGGCTCAACGGCTGGAAGGCCACCCCTGCCCCGGTCGCTGCAAGGTTCACCCGCAGCCAGTCCGCCCCGGTGGCGATCTGGTCGGGACGGCTGTTGCCGAGGGTGACCAGCCAGACATGCCCCATCGCTGTATCGGCATTGGCGTAGACTGCGTCCAGCCCGGCCTTGTAGGCCTGGGACGAGGTGTCCAGCACGCTTTCCCGTGTCATCAGGCCGGTGGCGCCCAGCACTTCGAACAGAGGGCCGGTGAAGTCGATCCCGTCGGGGTTGGCATCAACCTCGGTCCGGCCAATGCGGAAAAGATCGACCGATTCCTTGTAGGTGCGCGGGGTCTCGATCTCGATCCGCAGCGCTTCGCGGCTGAAGGCGCGCCAGTCGGCCACCTCGGCCACGTCGATGGTGCCGCCGAACCTGCCGTTGGTCGCCACGGCAAGCTTGGCCAGCGTGTCGGCCGGCAGGGGGCGGGTCAGGTCATAGGGCTCCTTGTTCGACCGGCGGTCCATCACGAAGGCAAACAGCGGGTCCGGCGTGACGGTTTCATCCGCCGTGAAAACAGCCCGCGCGACCGGGCGGGCATCCAGAGCGCGGTCGTCAAAGCCGTCCGGGAACGGCGTGATCGTCACGCGCTGGCCATCATGGCTGGCGGCTATCCGCATCAACTCCAGAAAGCAGCCGAGGCCGATGGTAATCTGGCGGCTGAACGGGTCGGTGTGCGGCAGCAGTTTCGCGGTGTCGACGTACAGCGTCACCTCGCCTTCCTTGCGCAGATCGACAAGCCATGGCTGCCGGTTATGCGGATTCGGGGCAAGAAGGGCATAAGACAGCGCCCGATGGCGGGCGTCCGCCCCCTGTCCTGCCTGCGTCCAGGGCAGGCTGGCAGTCCGGGGCTGGCGGGTGGCGATGGCGCCCAGACTGGCGGTGGCGGCAAGGATGACGCCCCCTCCGATCAAGGCAAGGCTGCGGCGGCGGGAGAGGTTCATGGCGGACTCCATTTGATACGATATCGCACTATATGATACGATATCGTATCAATTGCAAGCCCCCAGCTGACCCCGATCCGGCATTGCGCCAAACCTCACAAATTGGTAACTCAAGATGACCAATCGGAGAGGCCGCCCATGACCGTCATCACCTGCATCGAGGACCTGAAGCGCCTGCACAAGAAGCGCACGCCGAAGATGTTCTGGGACTATTGCGAAAGCGGCAGCTACACCGAACAGACGTTCCAGGAAAACTCCTCGGACTTCGCCAAACTCCGCTTCCGCCAGCGCGTCGCGCGCGACCTGACGGGCCGGGTTCTGGACAGCACGATGGCCGGCCAGAAGGTCTCGATGCCGGTCGCCCTGGCCCCGGTCGGCTCGACCGGCATGCAGCACCCGGATGGCGAAATCCACGCCGCCCGCGCCGCCGCAAAGGCCGGGGTGCCCTATACGCTGTCGACCATGTCGATCTGTTCGATCGAGGATGTCGCGGCCCACAGCCCGGACCCGTTCTGGTTCCAGCTTTACGTGATGCGGGACGAGGATTTCGTCGATGCGATCATCGAACGCGCGCGGGTGGCGAAATGCTCGGCGCTGGTGCTGACACTGGACCTGCAGATCCTTGGCCAGCGCCACAAGGACCTGAAGAACGGCCTGACCTCGCCGCCGAAGCCCACGATCCCGAACCTGATCAACATCGCCACGAAACCCCGCTGGGCCTTCAACATGCTGAAGACCCCGCGTCGCCAGTTCCGCAACATCGTCGGCCATGTGAAGAACGTGCAAAAGCTGTCGGACCTGACCGCTTGGGCCAACGAACAGTTCGACCCCAAGCTTGACTGGGGCAAGGTCGCCCGCATCCGCGACCAGTGGAAGGGCAAGTTCATCCTGAAGGGCGTGCTTGACGCCGAAGACGCGAAAATGGCCGCCGACATGGGCGCCGACGCCGTGATCGTGTCGAACCATGGCGGTCGGCAGCTCGACGGGGCGTTGTCCTCGATCCGCATGTTGCCCTCGATCGTCCGTGCCATCGGCGACCAGACCGAGGTCTGGATGGACGGCGGCATCCGGTCTGGTCAGGACGTGCTGAAGGCGCTGTCGCTGGGGGCCAAGGGCACGATGATCGGCCGCGCCTACATCCACGGCCTTGGTGCCATGGGCGAAGCGGGCGTGACCAAGGCGCTGGAGGTGATCCGCAAGGAAATGGACATCACCATGGCGCTCTGCGGTGAGCGTGACGTGAAGAACATGGGCCGTCACAACCTCCTCGTGCCCGAGGATTTCGAGGGCCGCTGGGCCTGACCCGCGTCCGGCAGCCTAGGCTCCGGCGTCAGGACGGGCAGAAGTCGACAGCGAACGGCGCGCAGCCGCTTGCCTTTTGATCAAATTCTGACGCATAACCGCTGCGACATTTCCCCGGGGCCTGCCATGTCTGCCGAAACCATCGCTGGAATCCGCACTGACCGCCTTGCTGCCTTCGCCAAGCGCGAGGCGGCCATCTATACCAAGGCCCGCCCGAAATCCGCCAAGGCGCTGGCCGCCGGTGCCGGAACCTTCCTCGGCGGCGTGCCAATGCACTGGATGGCCGACTGGCCGATGCCGCACCTGCCCCTCGTCGCCCGTGCCCACGGCGCGCGGATCGAAGATATCGACGGGGTAAAGCTCGACGATTTCTGCCTTGGCGATACCGGGTCGATGTTCGGCCACTCCCCTGCCCCTGTCGCCAAGGCGATCCGCGCCCAGGCCCGCCGCGGCCTGACCTACATGCTGCCGACCGAGGCCGCATTGGAGGCTGGCCGCCTGCTGACCGACCGCTTCGGCCCCTTCCGCTGGCAGATTGCCACCACCGCGACCGACGCCAACCGCTTTGCCCTGCGCGTCGCCCGCGCGATCACTGGCAAGCCCAAGGTGCTGGTCTTCAACGGCTGCTACCATGGCACGGTGGACGACACTTTCGTCTCCCTCGAAAACGGCAAGACCGTCAACTCCCCCGGCCTTCTTGGCCAGGTGAATGACCTGACCCAGACCGCCGTTTCCTGCGAATTCAACGACTTGGGCGGCGTCGAGGCCGCGCTGGCCAAGGGCGACGTCGCCGCGATCCTGACCGAGCCGGTGATGACCAACTCTTGCATGGTCCTGCCCGAAGCGGGCTTCCACGACGGTTTGCGCCAGCTTTCCTTGAAGTACGGCGCGCTTCTGATCATGGACGAGACGCACACCATTTCCTCCGGCCTTGGTGGCTATACCCGCGTCCATTCGCTGCGCCCCGACATCTTCGTGGTCGGCAAGTGCGTGGCGGGCGGTTTGCCCACTGCCGTCTGGGGCCTGACCGAGGACACGGCGAAGCGCTACCATCAGGCCGACGCCCTGCGCGACCCCGGCCGCACCGGCATGGGCACCACGCTTTCTGCCAATCCGATGCAGTTCGCCTGCCTCGTCGCCAACCTTTCCGAGGTCATGACCCCGGAAAACTACGCCCATATGGAAAAGCTGGCCGAACGCCTTTCCCACGGGCTGGCGAAGATCATCGACAAGCACAAGGCCCCCTGGCACGTCGTCCGTGTCGGCGCGCGGGTCGAGTTCATCTGCGCCCCCGGCCCGCTGAAGAACGGGACGGAAGCCGGATACGCCCATCAGCCACAGGTCGAGGCCGCGATCCACACTGGCCTGATCAACCGTGGCACCCTCATCGCGCCGTTCCACAACATGATGCTGATCAGCCCCGCGACGAAGAAGGCCCAGGTCGATCGCCTGCTCGCCCATTTCGACGCCATCCTGTCCGAACTATTCAAGGCCTGACCCATGCCCCAGACCAGCCCCTCCGGTTCCACAGCAGCCGAGGCCGAAGCCTTCCTTTCCGCCCATCCGGAGATCGAGGCTTTTGACATTATCCTGCATGACGCCAACGGAATCGGCCGCGGAAAGATCATTCGGCGGCATGAGCTTTTGTCTTTTTACAACAACGGCCGCCATCTGCCGATCTCGATCCTGGGCCTCGACATCTGCGGCGAGGACGTGCACGAAACCGGCCTGATCTGGGACCAGGGCGACGGCGACCTCCGCGCCTGGCCAATCCCCGGCACGCTCAAGGCGCTGCACAACACCACCCCGCCGCGCGGCGAAGTGTTCATGTCGATGTACATGCTGGACGGCGCGCCGATGACCAGCGACCCCCGCCACGCCCTGCAGCGTCAAGTGGACGCTCTGGCGCAGGAAGGCCTCCACCCCGCCGGAGCTTTCGAACTCGAATTCTTCCTCCTCGACCCCGAACGCGGCCCTGACGGCAAGATGCAGCCTGCCCGCGACGTGCTCGACCGCCGCTCCTCCCGCAAGACCGAGGTCTATTCCGTCGACCATCTGCACGGGATGCTGCCCCTGTTCAGCGACATCTACGCCGGGGCGGAAAAGGCGGGGATCAAGGCCGAAACGCTGATCTCCGAATACGCCCCCGGCCAGTACGAACTGACGCTGCACTACCGCGAAAACGTGATGCAGGCCGCCGACGACCTGATGCGGCTGAAGCGCATCGTCCGCGCCCAGGCCCGAGCACATGGCGTCGTCGCGTGCTTCATGGCCAAGCCGAACGAGAACTATGCGGGCTCGGGCATGCACTTCCATGTCTCGCTGCTGGACGATGCCGGAAAGAACGTCTTCATCGAGGCCGAAGAGGGCAAGTGGAACCCCACCATCCTCCACGCCCTTGGCGGCCTCAAGCAGACGATGGCGGAATCGATGCTGGTCTTCGCGCCCCACGCCAACTCCTGGCGCCGTTTCGCCAGCCAGTCTTACGCGCCGGTCAGCCCGACCTGGGGCGTCAACAACCGCTCGGTCGCCCTGCGCATCCCGGCCGGGGACATCAAGGCCCGCCGGATCGAACACCGCCCGGCCGGGGTGGACGCGAACCCCTATCTGGTGGCCGCGACGGTGCTGGCCGGTGTGCGTAAAGGGATGCGCGAACAGATCGACCCCGGCCCGGAAACCACCGGCAACGGCTATGAGGACGAAGGCTCCTCCGCGATCCCGACCGACTGGAAATCCGCCATCGACGCGGCAAAGCGGTCAGCTTTTCTGCAGGACGCCCTGGGTGAGGACATGCACCGCACCTTCACCGCGATCATGGCAGCCGAATACGCGCGCGTGATGCGGACGGTCAGTGAAGTGGACTTCGACCTCTACCTGCACACGGTCTGAGGGGCGGGCGCCGATTTCTTCGAAGAAATCGGTCCGGATCCTTCAAAGGATCCGGCTCACCGCGCCCAACGGCAGGCCCCCGAACACACCGGCACACCCCGCGCAATCGCAGCCGCGATGATCCCCGGCACCCGCGCTTCCAGCCCTACCGGAGGCAGGACGCGCCCGGTGAACCCCGCCTCGGCCAAGGCCGCCGGGATGTCCTCGCTCACATGCCCGCCCTCGGCCGCGAAGAACGGGAGACACACCCCGGCCCGCCCCGTCAGCGAAGCCAACTGCGGCTCCTGATCGATGAAGCCCGCAGCAACATCCGCACCCGTCTCCCCGGCAATCCTCCACGCCACATGCACCGCGATGTCCGACGGCACCGACGATTTGAACGACCCATGCGCTGCAAGGATCGCCTGACTGGCTCCCGCTTCGCGCACGATGTCCACGCAGAGGTCATGCACGGCAGGATCACAGCCGAACGGCTCCAGCACGGTCCAGCCCTCGGCCCCCGCTTCGGCCAGCCGTTTCGGGATCTGCACCTTGGTAAACCAGCCCCCCGTCATGAACATCGGGAAGAC
>JBKDYO010000168.1:0-8151 GCA_046305855.1 Paracoccaceae bacterium | reverse complement strand
GAGCGTCTGGTCATTCCCGCAAGCCAGTTGGGCGCCCGGCTCTGCCGAAAGGGAAGTTCCCCCGACAACACCCGCTGATGTCAGGGGCCGAAGGGTTCGCCGAGCGACGCCACCCCGTTGACCTTGAGCAGTCGCTTGTTCGACGTGATGATGCCAAGGACGACGATGGTCACGATGTAGGGCAGGCTCGACAAAAGCTGTGACGGCACCGCCCACCCTTCGGTCTGGGCCACAAGGCTGGCCAGCGACAGCGCGCCGAAGAGCAAGGCTCCGAAGAAGATCCTACCGGTCAGCCAGGTGCCGAACACCACCAGCGCCAGGGCGATCCATCCACGTCCGGCGATCATTCCATCGGCCCAGAGCGGAGTATAGACCGTGGCGGCATAGGCCCCGGCAAAGCCTGCCATTGCGCCTCCAAAGACCACGGCGCACAGGCGAAGGAAGGTGACCCGGTAGCCAATGGCGCGCGCGGCGGCGGGGTTCTCGCCGATGGCGCGCAGGATTAGGCCTAGGCGGGAATAGCGGAACATCGCCCAGATTGCGGCGGTCGCAAGCAAAGACAGCCAGACGATGATGTCTTGGCTGAACATGCCCCCCACCACCGGCAGGTCCGACAGGCCGGGAAGGGCGAGCTTTGGCAGGCCGGTGATGGTCAGGCTTTCGTAGGAATTGCCCACCAGCGACGACAGGCCCTGGCCAAGGATGCCGACGGCCAGACCGACCGCGACCTGATTGGCCCGCAGTCCCAGCGCCAGACCCGCGAAGATCAGGGCAAGCCCTATCCCCGCCAGGCCCGCTGCCCCAAAGGCCGCGATATGGCCGCCGCCCTCGTAGACCACGATGAAGCCGATGGCCGCGCCCAGGGCCATCATCCCTTCCAGCCCGAGGTTCAGAACACCCGCCCGCTCCACCACCAGCTCGCCCAAGGCGGCAAGCAGGAACGGAGTGGCAGCCGCCAGCATTCCGGCAAGGATGAATTCGATCCCGCTCATGCCGGTGCTGCCCCCGTGCGGACAAGGCGGTAGCGGACGAAGGTCATGGCCGCCAGATAGCAGACCAGGAGACTGCCCTGAAACACCCGGACTGCCGCCACGGGCAAGTCGGCGGACACCATTGCATTGTCGCCCCCGATGTAAAGTGCAGCCATCAGAAAGGACGACGCGACGATGCCCAAGGGATGCAGCCCGCCCAGATAGGCCACGATGATCGCGGCATAGCCGTATCCCGTTGAAATCGACCGTTGCAGCTGCCCGATCGGGCCAGCCACTTCGGCAGCACCGGCAAGCCCGGCTGCAAAGCCGCCGATCAACAGCGAGAGCCAGATCGCGCGCGACTGTGAAAACCCAGCATAGGTCGCGGCCTTGGGGGCAAGCCCGCCGACCAGGAACTGATAGCCGCCGAAACTGCGCTGCATGTAGATCCAGGCAAGTAGTGCCGCCACAAAGGCGAGCAAGAGCGAGACATTGACCCGGGTGCCTGGCAACAGGATCGGGATCATCGCGTCATACTGAAACATCACGGACTGCGGGAAATTGAACCCCATCGGGTCCTTCCACGGCCCAAGCAGCAGGTAGTTCAAAAGCTGGATGGCAATCAGGCTCATCATCAGGGTGACAAGGATTTCGTTGGCATTCAGCCTTGCGCGCCAAAAGGCCGGGACCACCGCCCAAAGCGCGCCGCCAAGGGCGCCCATCACCAGCATCGCAGGCCAGATCCAGCCGCCCGTCGCCTGCGGGAAATAGACCGGTATGGCCGAGGCGAAGATCGCCCCCAGAATGAACTGCCCCTCGGCCCCGATGTTGAACACCTTGGCCCGAAACCCGATCGCCAGCCCTTGCGCGATCAGAAGCAGGGGGCCGGTCTTCAGGAGCACCTCGGAAAAGCTGGACCACGACAGGAAGGGTTCCAGCAAGAGAGCATAGAAGACAGCCGCCGGGTCCTTGCCCATCGCCACGAACAGGACCAGGTTCGACAGGATCGCCGCAAGCAGTGCCAGAAGCGGTGCAGCAACAGCCATGCGCCGCGAGGCACGGTCACGCCGGACAAGGCGGATCATGCCGCCACTCCGGCAGCACCGATCATCCAGCGACCGATCTCTTCGGGCTTGGTATTGCGCGGGTCTAGGCTGGGGGAAAGGGTGCCCTTGTGCAAAACCTGAATGCGGTCGCAGATTTCGAACAACTCTTCCAACTCCTCCGAGATCACCAGAACCGCGACGCCGGCATTGCGCATCTTGACCAGCCGCTGCCGGATCGCGGTCGCAGCACCGATATCCACCCCCCAGGTCGGCTGGGCGACGAACAGAAGGCGCGGGTTCAGCGAGATCTCGCGCCCCATGATGAACTTCTGCAGGTTGCCCCCGGACAGCGACCCGGCCTCGGCCTCGGGGCCCGAGGTGCGGACGTCGAAATCCGCGATGCAGGCGGCGGTGAACTTCGCTTCGGCCTGACGGTCGATAAGCCCGCGCTTCAAAAGGCCAAGGGGGTGGGCGGTCAGCAGAGTGTTGTCGGCAAGGGTCATTTCGGGCACCGCGCCGCGCCCGAGCCGTTCTTCGGGGACAAACGCAAAGCCCAAGGCCCGACGCGCCGCGGGGCCAAGGTGGCCGACCGGCCGGTCCATCATCCGGATCTCATCGCTCCGTGAGGCAGGCAGAAGGGTTTCGCCCGAGATCAGGCGCGAAAGCTCGGCCTGTCCATTGCCTGAGACGCCCGCGATGCCCAGGATCTCGCCCGCATGCAGGCGCAGGGATACCCCGGCCAGGCTGATCCCGAAAGGATCGTCCGGTGCATGGTCCAAGGCCGCCAGCTCAAGCCGCACCTCGCCCGGGGGCATGGGGGCCAGATGCAAGGCTGGGGGCATATCGCGCCCGATCATCATACGGGCAAGATCGTGGCTATCGTGGTCGCGCGGATCGACATCCCCGGTGACCCGCCCGCCCCGCAGGATCGTGGCGCGGTCACAGAGCGCGCGGATTTCGTCCAGCTTGTGCGAAATGAACAGGATCGACACCCCGCCGTCACGCAAACGGCGCAAGGTGTCGAACAGAAGACCGACGGCCTGCGGCGGCAGGACGCTGGTCGGTTCGTCAAGGATCAGAAGGCGCGGTTCGGTCAAGAGGCAGCGGATGATTTCCACCCGTTGCCGTTCGCCCACTGACAGCGCGTGGACATGGGCGAAGGGATCGACCACCAGACCGAAGTCCTGCCCCAGGGCCCGGATGCGGGCGGCGAGGTCGGCCTTTGACCCCGGAACGATGAGCGAGATGTTTTCCACCACGGTCAGCGTTTCGAACAGCGAGAAGTGCTGGAACACCATGCCGATGCCCAAGCGCCGCGCTTCGGCCGGCGAGGTCAGGTGGACGGGCGTCCCGTTCCACAGCACCTCGCCTTCGTCGGGACGCTCAACGCCGTAGATCAGCTTCATCAAGGTGGATTTGCCCGCGCCGTTTTCGCCCAGGATCGCATGGATGGACCCTGCGGCCACATCCAGATCGATGGCGGAATTCGCCACGGTCTGGCCGTAGGTCTTGGTCATCTTGCGAAGCGAGAGCAGCGGCGCGGGCATGTGGATTACTGCGGCAAGGGCGTCGTGACGCCTTTGACGTGCCAATCCATCGCGATGATATCGGCATCGGCGAGGGACACGCCCGCCGCCACACCTTCGCTGTCATCGGCCTTGGTGATCGGCCCGGTGAACGGGTTGAAGCTGCCGTCGGCGATCTTGGCCTCGGTCTCGGTGATCTTGGTCATCACATCGGCCGGGATGTCGCCGCTCCAATCCACCACGGCGACGACCTTGTCGGCCACGCCGAGGAAGGCATTCGCCCCGACGAAGCTGCCCGCGACATGGGCATCGACCGAGGCCTTGAAGAAGGGCGACCAATCCGTGGCCACGCAGCCAAGGTACTTGGTCGGCGCATATTTCTTCATCGACGAGTTCAGGTTGAAGGCATAGACGCCCGCCTCTTCGCAGGCGGCGATGACCGACGGCGTGTCCTGCGCGTTCGAGAAGATAACGTCGCAGCCCTGCGCGATCAGGGCCTTGGCGGCTTCCTGTTCCTTCGCAGGGTCGAACCAGGTGTTGACCCAGACCACCGACACTTCGACATCCGGGTTGACCGCCTGTGCGCCCAGCGTGAAGGCGTTGATCGAGGTGATGAGCTCCGGAATGGCAAAGGCCGAGACCGAGCCGAGCTTGCCGGTCTTCGACAACGCCGCCGCCGCCATGCCCAGAAGATAGGTGCCCTGGAAGTACTGCGCCGCGAAGGGCGAGAAGTTCGGGGCAACCATGAAGCCCGAGGCATGCAGCACAGTGACCGAAGGGTCACGCTTGGCGATCTGCATCGCGCCGTTCTGATAGCCGAAGGACCCGGCGATCAGGAACTTGTTTCCGTCGGCCACGGCCTTGTTCATGATGCGGTCGGCATCTGGCCCCTCGGCGATGTTTTCCAGGATGGTGAAGGTCACGGCATCGCCATAGGCCGCCTTGATCGGGTCCAGACCTGCGGCCAGCGTATGCGACCAGCCTACATCCCCAAGCGGCGAGGGCAGAACCAATGCGATCCCCATGGGGTCGGCGGCGCTGGCCCCGCGCGCCGAGATTGCCGCGGCAATGGCGGCGAAGGCCGAAGTCTGAAGGAAGGTCCGTCTAGCGATCATGGTCGTGTCTCCTGTTGGATGTTTCTATGCGTCTATTGTGGCCAGCGCGGCTTCCGCCTCGGCAGCCATTTCTGCTTCGTCGAGGCCCGGGAATTCCCCCTTGGCCCAAATGATGCGACCATTGACCATGGTCAGGTCGGTCGGCATGCCGATGCCCACCTTGGCGATCAGGCTGGCCGGGTCGTGGCGGGTGCCCACGTAATCCATCCGGCGGGTGTCGATGGCGAACAGGTCCGCCGCCATGCCGGCTGCCAGACGCCCGATGTCCTTGCGGCCCAGCAGCGACGCGCCGCCCGTGGTGGCATAGCCCAGAAAGTCACGCGGTTCCGGCACCAGATGGGCGCGCTTTGATGCCACAAGGCATTGCAGCATGTAGGCTGAGTGAATGCAGTGCATCAGGTTCGAATTGTCGTTCGACGCCGCCCCGTCGCAACCGAGACCCAGCCGCAGCCCGAAGGCCGCCATCGCAGGGATGTCGGTCACCTCGGCCCCGACCAGATAGACGGGCTCCGGGCAATGCGACACGCCAGTGCCCGAGGCGGCAAGCTGGCGAAGTTCGGTGTCGGTCAATTCCCAGCAATGGGCATAGAAGGTGTCCGGCCCGGCAAAGCCCATCTGTTCCAGATAGTCGACCGTCCGCATCCCGTGGCGCGCGGCGATCACCGGGCTTTCGCCTTCGCCGACATGGGTGTGCAGGAACACGCCCTTGTCGCGGGCAAGGGCCACGGATTCAACAAAGGTTTCCCGGTAGCAGTTCACCGGCTGGCAGGGGGAGACCACCACCTGCGCCATGCTGAAGGGGGCCGGATCGTGGTAGGCATCGATCAGGCGCGCGCAATCGGCGATGAATTCGTCCGTCGATTCCAGCATCTCGTCCGGGATGGTCGAGCCTTCGGATTTGGGCAGCGTATTGCCGCCGCGTCCGGCATGGAAACGCAAGCCTATCTTCGCCGCCGCCTCGAACTGGCGGTCGACGATCCGTTTTCCGGCGTGGCGGGGAAAGTTGTACTGGTGGTCGAAGGCCGTGGTGCAGCCGTGCTTGGCCAGTTCCGCCATCGCGGTCAGGGAGGAGTGGTAGAAGCAGTCCTCGGTCAGGCGCGAGAAAATCGGATAGATCAGATCCAGCCATTCGATCACCGACAGCTTGGTCCAGTCCAGATCGGCGCGGTTGCGCACAAAGGTCTGGAAGAAGTGGTGATGGGTGTTCACCAGGCCGGGATAGAGGAACCAGCCCCGCGCATCGATGACATCGACGCCCGGCGGGGGAATAAGGTTCTTGCCGATGGCGGTGATCTTCGGCCCCTCGACCAGAAGGTCCACATCGCGCAGCACGGTCTGCGGATCGCAGATGACGGCGGCGCAGCCTTTAAACAGGTGGGCGGTCATTGGCTGGTGCCTGTGGGTTCGGGCTTCAGTTCATGCAGGCGGTGGATGCCCGGCATCTCGATAAAGCGCGGCAGGGCGCGCAAGGAGCGGGTCCAAAGCCGGATCGTCGGGTAGGGGTCGGTCGAGATGCCGCCATCTGGGGCAAGCATGGCATGCGGGAAGCAGGCGATATCGGCCAGCGTGGGCCGGTTTCCAGCCAGAAACGCATCGCCGCGCAACCTCGCTTCGACCAAGGCCCCCTCAAGTTCGCGCAGGGCGGCGACCCCGGCCTTTCGGCAGGCGTCGATGTCGGCAGGCTTTTGCAGCATGTCATGGGTCCGCGCCTTGCCGATGCTGGCCGACAGCCGATGCCCGAAGGCGAGCCACTGCGCCACGCGCCCGCGCATGACTGGGGTGTCATCGCCCAGCCAGTCCGGCCCGTGCCTTGCGGCCACATAGGTCAGGATCGACGCGGACTCCGTCAGGATCAGGTCCCCGTCTTCCAGAACCGGAATGGTGCCTGCCGGATTGATCCGCAGGAAAGCGGGGCTGCGGTGCTCTCCACCAGGATGAAAATCCACGGCCCGCAGGTCAAGCGGCGCGCCAACCAGCGAGGCCAGCAGCCGCACCTTGTAGCAATCGGGGCTGAGCACATAGTCGTAAAGGATCATGCCGCCACCAGTTGCGCGCCATAGGTATAGCCGCGCCGTTTCAACCAGCGCCGGTAGGCTACCGAGGTGAGGTCGGCGCGTGTCGGAATCTCCAGCCCCGGGTCCAGCGGCAACAGGCTCGGCTGCTGGTTTTCCAAGATCGAGCGGTCCTGCAGGAAGATCGTCTGCTGGAAATGGATCAGGTCGGTCAGCGGTGTGTCATCGTCAAACAGCGCCATCCAAGGCCAGACTTCGCAGAGCGTTTCGGTCAAGGGCTGCACGAATAGGGTGATCACGTCCCATTCACCCGGTCGCGGCGGGCAAGTCTTGTACAGGATCGAAACGGTGGGCGCGGGCACGCGGTACATGTATTCGGTGGTGATCCCGCCAGCCGCCGATTTGGCGGCTTGCGGCTGGTAGAAACGGACCTTGGTCGCCCAGACCTCATCCACCTCGTCGCGGATCACCACGTCATAGCGCCCGACCTCGGTATGCGGTTCGGCACCCAGGATATCGGTGTGAACAAAGGGAAAATGCGCGATGTCCAGAAAGTTCTCGACCGCGCGCAGGGGCGAGCATTTGACGCGGACAAGGCCGACATCGACCAGACGCCGCCCGGGCTGGTCCGCTTCAGGAATGTCGAACAGCGGGCGCGCGGGAACACCCAGACTGGTCCAGACATGGCCGTACCGGGCCTGTGAGGGCAGCACCCGGCCGTACGCAGTGACCATCGGCTGGCCGTCCTGCAGGGTGACGCGGATCGGTTCACCCAAGAGCAGCGTGTCCCGGGCCTCGCGGTGCAGTTGGCTGACCAGGGCCACCGGATACCATTCGTCGCGGACGGGGTCGGTCATGCCAGCACCCCTTCTGCCTGCCGCCGCAAGCCCTCAAGATCGCGCGACACCTCTTTCAAGGCGGTGGGGGATGCCGTGGCCTCTGCCAAGGCATGCAGGGCTTGGCGCCCCTGAGGCAGGGTTTGCACAAGGATCGTCACCGCAACGCCAGACAGATGCCCTCGCGCCACCTGGCCTGACACCACAAAGCCGGCAGCGTCCCAGTCCACCGCCGCCTCGACGGTCAGGGACCGCAGGGGTGATCCTTCGAAAGACACGGGCATGTCATCGGGCCGCTTTGTCGCCACCCAGATTACCCCGCTGCTTTCCATTGCGTGAAAGACCGGCACGCGGATCGCTTCGGGCGGAACAAGGTCAGGATGGGCCGGAATCCGCAGACAATGGCCTTCAGTGCCATAGCTCCAGCCGTGGTAGATGCACGACAGCGCCTCGCCCCGCACAAAGCCATGCGACAGGCGCATGCCACGGTGCGGGCAACGGTCAGCCCAGGCCGCCAGACGGCCCGTTGCACTGCGCCACAACGCCAGTTCGACCCCGTCGACACAGACGGGCGTTACACACAACCGGGGAAGGTCACGCGCCAGCGCGACCGGAGTCCAAGCAGCAGTCATTCGTTCGGTTCCG
>JBKDYO010000167.1:0-8359 GCA_046305855.1 Paracoccaceae bacterium | reverse complement strand
GGGGTCATGCGCTGCTCAAGCCCGCGACCGGTCATTTGTGCCACGCCCAGAAGCTTGATCCGGTAGCCCATGTCTTCGGCCAAGCGGATATCGTCGATCGAGACATTGCCGATGCCCTCAAGCTCGACGGCGTCGAAGGCGACCTTGGTGCCGAAGGCGATGGCGGCGAGGAGGGACAGCTTGTGGCCCGCGTCGACGCCGCCGACGTCGAGGTTCGGGTCAGCCTCGAGATAACCCAACTGGCGGGCTTCCTCGAAGACCGTCTCATAGGGCAGGTTCTCGGACTGCATCCGGGTCAGGATGTAGTTGCAGCTGCCGTTCATCACACCCATCACCCGCTTGATGCGGTTGCCCGCCAGACCTTCGGTCAGGGCCTTGATGACGGGGATGCCCCCGGCGACGGCGGCTTCGAAGCGCAGGGCAAGGCCGGCGGCCTCGGCTGCTTCGGCGAGGGCCTGGCCGTAGTGGGCGAGAAGGGCCTTGTTGGCGGTGACGACGTGCTTTCCTGCCGCGATGGCGGCTTCGGTCGCGTCCTTGGCGGGGCCTTCGTGACCGCCCATTACCTCGATGAAGACATCGATGTCGGGGTGCCTGGCCAGTGCCACGGGGTCGGTTTCCCAGGCATAGGCGGAAAGGTCCGCGTCACGGTTCTTCTTCGGGTCGCGGGCCGAGACGGCGGTGATCACCACGGGGCGGCCAGCGCGGGCGGCGATGAGGTCGGCGTGGGCCTGAACGATCTTGACCACGCCGATACCGACGGTTCCGAGACCAGCAAGGCCAAGACGCAAGGGGGCTGCGGACATCGGGAAACCTTTGGCAGTTTGTGGCTGCTGTCTGTTAGCCGGAAGCTGCGCGGGGTGCAACGCCGTCAGGTCGCGGGCGCCTCGATCGCGGCTGCGCGCGCCTTCAGCCGGGCCGCGCGGGCCGCAAGGGCTGGCCCCTGATCTTCGACGGACGATTGCGCCTGGTCGAGAAGCTGATCCATCGGCAGCAACACCGGGGGCGGGCCGGTGTCGGGGCCAAGAGCGTCAAGTTCGGGAAAGGGGGCGCAGGCGGCCAGGGCTGCAAGCGCGAAAAGGGACAAGGCAAGCAAGCGCATGGCAACCCCGAAGTGTCGCGGCCACGTTAGCCGCGGATCACGCCGGGGAAAAGCCTGCGTTTCAGCTGCAGGTCGAGGTGCCCTCGAGGCAGAGCCTTTGATGGCGCGGGCTGGTCACGATGAATTCGCCAAAGGTCGCGTCGTCGACGCCGACCATCATGCCAAGGATGAAGGTCTGCAGCTGGGCCTTGAACTCAACCGTGGTTTCCAGAACGAAGACGCTTTCTCCGTCGTTCAGCGTCGCAATCTTGTCGCCCTTCCAGGTCTGGATCGCGGCTTCGTCCAGCGGAGGAACTTTGCCCATTGGGGAATACGAAAACAGGAGTTCGTACTCGTCATCGTCCTCGTCGTATTGGAAGCTGGTGATCCGCATCTTGACCGGATGTCCGCCCGGCGTGAGGAAGTCCATCACGTTCTGCAGGCCGTTGGCAAAGCTGATCGGGATCTCGTCACGCTGCCGGGAGAGCAGGTCGGCGACACCGTAGGCGGCCTTCTGCGTCACGTTGATCGTGCGGAAGACGTCCCAGTAGATGAACATTGCCACCAGCGCCCAGACCACAAGCGGAAGCATCAACAGCCCCTCGGCAAGGACCAGGCCGTCCTCGTTGCGAAGGAAGGTTGCAAAGCGATGCTTGAGGGTACGCATGGGGGAACTCATCCGGGCTCGTTCACAAAGACGGTAGTCACGATCATTGCGACAGATCCGTCCGGTTGGCGGGGCATCTTTACGCTCACGGCACTTGTCGGGAAGATCGGCCATTCCTTCAGGCAGATCCGCACAAGCATGATGTCGTTGTCGGTACCATAAGCGAATTCGTTCGCCGGAGGTTCGTCGGTGTTCAACTCGCTTGCCTGTTCGACGCAAGTCACGGGCGGTGCGATCATGCTGAAGTCGGCGGTGTTCACCGGTTGCATCCAGATCCGCATCTTCTGGAGGCATTCGGCCATGGACTCGATCAATAGGCCTTGTTCGCAGATCTCTTCCTTGAGCGACTGATGGGTCATGCCAGTTGCATTGCCCAAGCGAACCTGACGCATCACAAGATCGACGCCGCGATCGAACATGACATACTTTGCCATGTAGAGGCTGCTTTCGAACGACGCTGTGAAGATCGTGAAGATGATCGGGAAGACGAACAGAAACTCGATCGTTGCCGTCCCGGAGTCATCTTTCAGAAAGCGACCAAGCCGGTTCATTGCGTCAGCCTCAGTTCCGAGATCAGCACTGCGATCTGTTCGAAGGCCGTGTTGAGGTCATCGGCATTCGTCACTTGGTAGAAGTAGCCCGTGCCCGGCGACGAGCAGTTCTGGATCGGGAGCGGGTTCACAAGGCTAGCGTCACCAAGGACGATGCCAAATACCTCGATGCCAGCGTTCTTCGCCGCCGTGCAGTTGGTGTTGAGCAGGGAGTCCATGTAGGCGTCGTTGGTCAGGTAGTTGGAAACGAAGGTGTTATAGACAGTCGTATAGTTCGTGGCTCCAACGACGTTCGACCGCATGTAGAGCTGTTCGACCATCCAGTCGACCGACGCGTAACGCCAGACTTCCGACCAGTCCAACTGGCGGACAACGCCGCTGCCGGTCCAGGATGGTGTGGACAGCCAAGCGCGTGGGTCACAACCGCCCGTGACGTTGGTGCCGGTGCCGTTGCCTTCCGTCTCGGCGGCATTCACGCGCCGGCGGACGGAAGAGGCCTTCAGGTGGGGTACAAAGTATTCACGGTCGGCAGCCAGAACCCAGCCCGAGCAGGTGTTCGTGCCTGCCGTCAGGCCCGGCCGAAGGCCGTTGGTCAAGGCTGGCCCGCCGGTCGTGAAACGGATCGCCATGCGGCCGTCTGCGGTACCGCGATAGATCGGCGACAGGCCGGTCTTGTAGGCGTCCCGGATATGCCGGCTGGAGACATGGTCACCGTCGGTCATCACGACGATGATCTTGCGGGTGTCATTGTCGTTGTTGTTCGCAGGACGGCCAGCCATCGCCGGGTCGCCGCCAAGCAGGTTGGTATAAATCGGCCGGGCAGAGTCGTCGATCAGCGCGGTAGCCCAGCGCATGCCGAGAGCGATCGAGGTATTCCCCTTTGGTCTCAGCGAAGCGATCTGTGTCTTCAGCGGATCGATGTTCGTTGTCGGCAACGCAATCAGGTTGGTCAGGGATTCGTCGGCAGCGGTAGCCGGATCGTCCCCGTTGTTGCACATCAGGGAGCTGGAGTTGTACACGGTCGCCGTCGGATTCAGTGGGTTGGTCGGCCCAAGATTGACGACACCGCCATTGAGGCCGTTGGTGTTGGTGGCCCCGGGGAGCGTAATCGTACCAACGTTGGGTGCGCCCGAGTTGATGTTGGCGACTGCCGCCATCCGGATCGGGCTGGTCGTGGACAGCGCGGTCTGACCGAACGTGGCGGGATCGATCTCGAAGCAGTTTTGATTGGGCACACCCTGAAGGGGCTGCTCATTCCACCAGGACAGGTTCGACACCGTGAACTGGTTGCGGAGGTTGACGGGGATGTTCACGTTCGACGCATAGGGCACCATCCCGATCGAGATCAGGCTGTTCGGGTCCTTCGGGATCGTGTAGTTGCCGCCCGCGTCGCGGTTGAACTTCAGGATAGTCACGAAATTCGACGCTGCCTGCCGCAGGGCCGCGATCTTGGTGGTCGAACCGGAAGCCTGAGCCATCGAACCGGTGATGTCGAGCGCCATGATCACTTCGATCTTCGACACGCCCTGCTGGGCTGAGGTTTCGACGGGGATGTCGAAGTAGGGCTGGTTCAGCATGTGCATGAACCAGTTGTAGGACCGGACGTTGCCGACCAGCTGTGTTTCGCGTGAGCTGGCGGTAGCAGTGCCGGTGCAGGTCGGTGGGACGTTGTCCACCGTCAGCATGTCAGCTTCGTCGCCAATGTCGCTTGTGTTCCACCAGTCCATGCAGGTCGACACAGGCGTTTGCGACGGCGGCAGGCGGACGCTGCTGGCCGCCAGAACGGCGCGGTCTGCGGTCTGCCAATAGGCGACGCGGCGCGTTTCGGACCGCATGACGTCGACGGCGATCCCGCCGACATAAAGCATCATCACGAAGATCAGCATCACGAAAATCGCGATGGCACCGCTTTCTTCGGAACGGAAGTCGGTGACCTTGCGGACGAGATATGTGGCAAACGGGTGCTTGGCAGCTTTGTCAAACATGTCACGATCCATACTAGCAGCGTCCCACCAAAACCGGTGGATCCCCAAACGGTGAGTTAGGCACAACTTCGGGCATAAGTATGGCAAATCCTGAGAGTCGCCAGCTTGGCTGCCACAATCCGGAAACAATCTAGGGTTATCGGCCCGGTTGGCGCGGGATCGCGGAAATTCTGCGCACCGTTCACCCCTTGGTAAGGGTTCCGCGAGGGCAACCGATTCGCGGTTTCGACCGGCGGGGTACCGCCCGCCCCCGGCCTGCGCGGAAAGCCGCTTTCGGGGTTCCCAGTCCCCCCTGCCGGGCGATAGGGTGACTGCGCCAGCGCCCTGCGCGCGGCCTGTTTGGGAGGACAGAATGCAGCACGCCGGAGAGCCGAGTTTTCGCGAATCCGTTGATCTAATGTTCAACCGGGCCGCGAAGTTGATGGACCTCAGTCCGGGTTTGGAACAGAAGATCCGGGTCTGCAATTCGACCTATACGGTTCGCTTCGGGGTTCGTCTGCGCGGCAAGATCGAGACCTTCACCGGGTACCGGTCGGTCCACTCGGAACACATGGAACCGGTCAAGGGCGGCATCCGCTTTGCGCTGTCAGTGAACCAGGATGAGGTCGAGGCGCTGGCGGCGCTGATGACCTACAAATGCGCTTTGGTCGAGACGCCCTTCGGCGGCTCGAAGGGCGGATTGTGCATCGATCCGCGGCAATGGGACGAGCATGAGCTGGAGCAGATCACCCGCCGCTTTGCCTATGAGCTGATCAAGCGCGACTTGATCCATCCGGCCCAGAACGTGCCCGCACCCGACATGGGCACGGGCGAGCGCGAGATGGCCTGGATTGCCGACCAGTACGCGCGGATGAACACCACAGACATCAACGCCAAGGCCTGCGTGACCGGGAAACCTCCGCACGCCGGGGGCATCCAGGGCCGGGTGGAGGCGACGGGGCGCGGTGTGCAATATGCGCTGCGCGAGTTCTTCCGGCACAAGGAGGATCTGGCGAAGGCGGGGCTGACCGGCGGTCTGGACGGCAAGCGGGTGATCGTGCAGGGCCTTGGCAACGTGGGCTATCACGCGGCGAAGTTCCTGAGCGAGGAGGACGGCTGCAAGGTGATCGCGGTCATCGAGCGCGACGGGGCGCTGTCCGATCCCAACGGGCTGGACGTCGAGGATGTGCGCCAATGGATGAACCGGCACGGTGGCCTTCTGGCGGGCTACCCGAACGCAAAGCATGTAGCGGATGGCGCGCCGGTGCTGGAGGAGGCCTGCGACATCCTGATCCCGGCCGCGCTGGAAGGCGTGATCCATCTCGGCAATGCTGACCGGATCAAGGCCCCCCTGATCATCGAGGCGGCGAACGGCCCCATCACTTTCGGCGCGGACGAAATCCTGCGCCGCAAGGGCTGCGTGATCATCCCCGACATGTATGCCAATGCCGGGGGGGTGACGGTCAGCTATTTCGAATGGGTGAAGAACCTGAGCCACATCCGCTTTGGCCGGATGCAGCGCCGGGCCGAGGAGGCGCGGAGCCGCCTTCTGGTTGAGGAATTGGAGCGTCTGTCCTCGGACCAGGGGCTGGGCTGGTCGCTGGCCGAGGGGTTCAAGGAGAAGTTCCTGCAAGGCTCGGACGAGTTGGCGCTGGTGCGGTCCGGCCTCGATGACACGATGCGCACGGCCTATCAGGCGATGCGCGAAGTCTGGCATTCCCGTCAGGACGTCGAGGACCTGCGCGTGGCGGCCTACATCGTGTCGATCGGACGGGTGGCCGCGACCTATCGGTCGAAGGGGTTGTAACCGTCTCACGCCGCCTGCGACACGCTTTGTCGCAGGCAGAGCAGGTTTTGCGCGTCGTCTCTTGAATAACCGCTCCTGTCCCGGTTTGATGTGCGGGACAGGAGGCTAGTCCGATGCGCTATTCCGGCCTGAAGGTCATCACCGAGGGATTGTTCGGCAACAAGGGCTGGACGCCAGCCTGGCGCGATCCGGCGCCGAAGGCGGAGTATGATGTCATCATCATCGGTGGCGGCGGGCATGGGCTGTCGACGGCCTATTACCTGGCGAAGAACCACGGGATCACCAATGTCGCAGTGCTGGAGAAGGGCTATCTCGGCGGTGGCAACGTCGGGCGGAACACCACCATCGTCCGCGCCAACTACATGATCCCCGGGAACACCGAGTTCTATTCGCACAGCATGAAGCTGTGGGAGGGGATGGAGGCCGACCTCAACTACAACGTGATGCATTCGCAGCGGGGGTTGATCAACCTGTTCCACTCGGACGGACAGCGCGACTATTGGGTGCGGCGCGGCAATGCGATGATCAACCAGGGGGATGACGCCATCCTTCTGGACCGGGACGGGGTGCGGGAGCATCTGCCCTACCTCGATTTCGAGAACACCCGCTTTCCGATCTATGGCGGGCTGTTGCACCCGCGTGGCGGAAGCGCCCGGCATGACGCGGTGGCCTGGGGCTATGCGCGGGGGGCGGACCAGCGCGGGGTGGACCTGATCCAGAACTGCGAAGTCACCGGGATCGACATCGAGAACGGGGTGGTCCGGGGCGTGCAGACCACGCGCGGAGTGATCCGGGCGAAGAAGGTGGGGATCATCGTCGCGGGCCGGTCGTCTCAGGTCGCGGCGATGGCGGGGATGCGATTGCCGATCGAGAGCCACGTCTTGCAGGCCTTCGTGACTGAGGGACTGAAGCCGGTGATCGACCACGTGATCAGCTTCGGGATGGGGCACTTTTATATCAGCCAGTCCGACAAGGGCGGGCTGGTGTTTGGCGGGGACCTCGACTTCTACGCAAGCTACGCCGCGCGGGGGAACCTGCCGATGGTCGAGCATGTGATGGAAGCGGGAATGACCCTGATGCCGATGATCGGCCGCGCCAAGGTGTTGCGGTCCTGGGGCGGGATCATGGACATGTCGCCGGATGGGTCACCGGTGATCGACAAGACGCACATCGACGGTTTGTTCATCGACTGCGGCTGGAACTATGGGGGGTTCAAGGCGGTGCCAGCCTCTGGCTGGTGCATGGCGCATCTGATGGCGACCGGCGAGCCGCACGAGGTCGCCACCAAGTTCCGGCTGGACCGCTTTGCGACGGGGCATCTTCTGGACGAAGAAGGCACCGGCAGCCAGCATAACCTGCATTGAGGGAAGAAGAATGCGCCTGAAATGCCCCCTTTGCGGAGACCGGGACCGGCGGGAGTTCTACTATTACGGGGCGGAGGATTATCTGCACCGGCCCTCGGAGGGTGCCCCCTTGGCGGAGTGGGACAACTACCTGCACTTGCGGGACAATCCGGCGGGGGTGACGAAGGACCTCTGGTATCACGAGGCGGGCTGTGCGCAGTGGCTTCTGGTCACGCGGAACACGGTGACGCATGAGATTTCCGGCGTCGAGCTGGTGGCGGAGAGGGCGAAATGAGGATCGACGGCAAGGGGCTGATCGACCGGACAAAGCCGGTTCGCTTCCGCTTCGACGGGAAGGATTATGCCGGCTACAAGGGCGACACGCTGGCCTCGGCCTTGCTGGCGAATGATGTCCGGCTGGTCGGGCGGTCGTTCAAGTATCACCGGCCCAGGGGCGTGCTGACGGCGGGGTCGGAGGAGCCGAACGCTCTGGTCGAGGTCGTGGGGCCGTCGAACCAGACGCCGAACGTAAGGGCCACGGTGCAGGAGGTGTTCGAGGGGCTGGTGGCTCAGTCTCAGAACCGGCTGGGGTCGCTGCGGTTCGACCTTATGGCGGTCAACGACTACCTCGCGCCCTTCCTGTCGGCGGGGTTCTACTACAAGACCTTCATGTGGCCGCGTGCCTTCTGGGAGGGGTTGTACGAACCGATCATCCGCCGGGCGGCGGGGCTGGGGAGTCTTTCGGGCAGGCATGACGAAGGGACCTACGAAAAGGCCTTCGCCTTCTGCGATGTGCTGGTGATCGGCTCGGGGCCTTCGGGGTTGATGGCGGCCCTGACCGCTGGCCGCGCGGGGGCGGATGTGATCCTGGCCGAGGAAAGCCACGCCTTGGGTGGGCGTTTGCTTTCAGACGGCGGGACCATCGGCGGGGTGCCTGCGGGCGAGTGGG
>JBKDYO010000166.1:0-20932 GCA_046305855.1 Paracoccaceae bacterium | reverse complement strand
AAACAGTCTGTTTGCGGGGTTTTGCCGGGTCATGTCTTCGGCTATCACCAGCGGCAAGGACTTGGGGAGGAACGGGGACATGACCCATCTTTGGGTGCGCGCGGAACAGCGGCCGCACGAGGAACGCGTTGGCGTCACGCCTGACGGGGCGGCGGCACTGGTGAAGGCGGGGATCCGGGTGACGGTGGAGCGGTCTTCGGTCCGGGCGATTCCCCTGGACGGCTACGTCGCGGCGGGCTGCGAGATTGCCGAGGAGAACCTTTGGCCCAAGGCTCCCGCCGATGCGATCATCTTCGGGCTGAAGGAGTTGCCCGAGGATGGCACGCCGCTGACGCACCGGCACATAATGTTCGGGCATGCCTACAAGGGGCAGCCGGCGGGGCGGGTCTTGTTGCAGCGGTTCAAGGCGGGCGGCGGGACGCTGTACGACCTGGAATACCTTGTGAACGAGGACGGCCGCCGGGTTGCAGCGTTCGGGTATTGGGCGGGCTATGCGGGCGCGGCGGTGTCCCTGAAATGCTGGGCGGCGCAGCAGCGGGGCGGGATTGCCGGGCCGGTGCGGAAGGTGCCGTCGAAGGATGCGCTTCTGGCGCAGTTGGCTGAGGAGCTGGCGGGCCTCGGGCGGCCGCGGGCGATCATCATCGGGGCCTTGGGGCGCGTGGGCACGGGGGCGGCGGACCTTTGCACGGCGATGGGTGTCGCGGTGACGAAATGGGACATGGCCGAGACGGCCTCGGGCGGGCCGTTCCCGGAGGTGTTGCAGCACGAGATCTTCTTGAACTGCATCCTCGCGCGGCCCGGGTGCCCGGTATTCGTACCGGCCTCGGCCAAGACGGATGCGCGGAAGCTGACGGTGATTGGGGATATCGCCTGCGATCCGACCTCAGACTTTTCGCCGATCAAGGTCTATGACCGGGCGACTGACTGGGAGTCCCCGGCGTTGCGGGTTGCGGAGAACCCTCCGCTGGACGTGACGGCGATCGACAACCTGCCGAGCCTGATGCCGGTGGAGTCCTCGCAGGACTATGCGGCGCAACTTCTGCCGTCGCTTCTGACGCTGACGGACCTGGAGTCGGGTGTCTGGGGGCGGGCGAAGGTGGAATTCGACAGGCACGTCGCGGGCGTGTGAGCAACGGATCATCCGGGGCCCCAAATTCCTTAAGGAAGGAATTTGTCAAAAATCTTTCTTAAGATTTTTGGGTCCTGGGGGCAAAGGGGAGTGAGAGCATGACGATCCATTGGTGCGGCACGGGGCTGTCGTCGATACCGGGCTTGAGGCGGCTGATCGAGGCGGGGCATCCGGTCACGGTATGGAACCGCACGGTCGAGAAGGCGCGGGCCGAGGTCGGCGATCTGACGCAGGACATCCGGGCGTTTTCGCTGGAGGCTTTGGCGGCGGCGCTTAAGCCCGGCGACATCGCGGTGTCGATGCTGCCGGCGGACCAGCATGTGGGGATCGCCAAGCTGTGTCTGGAGAAGGGGGTGAACTTCTGTTCGTCGTCCTACATCGCGCCGGAGATGCGGGAGTTGGATGAAGCCTTCCGGGAGGCGGGGTTGGTGTCGATCAACGAGGTCGGCCTTGACCCTGGCATCGACCATCTGATGGCGCATGATCTGGTGGCGCGGTATCGGGCGTCGAAGGCCTATCACAACGACAATGTGCTGAGCTTCACCAGCTATTGCGGCGGGGTGCCCAAGGAGGCGAATGCCTTCCGCTACAAGTTCAGCTGGGCCCCTGCGGGGGTGCTGAAGGCGCTGCGCTCTCCGTCCCGGTCCTTGCGGCATTTCACCGAGCTGCGGGTGGCGCGGCCTTGGGATGCGATCAGCCGGTACGATGCGCCGCTGCCGCAACCGGAGAGTTTCGAGGTGTATCCGAACCGCGACAGCTATCCGTTCATGGAGGAGTACCGGTTCGAGAAGCACTGGAAGGTCAAGGACTTCGTCCGCGGGACGATCCGGCTGAACGGCTGGGCCGACGCCTGGGCACCGATCTTCCGTGAGATCGAGGGGCTGGAGGGGAAGCCCTTGGCCGAGATCAACGCCGCTTTGGAGGCGCGGGCGGCGGCTCTGCTGAAGGACAACTCCTATGCCGAGGGCGAGCCGGACCGGGTGGTGCTGTTCGTGGCGCTGAAGGCGGAGCGGGACGGCAAGCCGGTGTTCCACGAGACCTGGGCGATGGATGCCTGGGGCGATGTGCGCGGGACGGCGATGGGGCGTCTGGTGTCGGTGCCGGTGTCGCTGGCGATCGAGGCGGTGCTGAACCGCGAGATCCCGGCGGGGGTGCATGGCGCGCCGCATGACCCGAAGCTTCTGGCGCGCTGGCTGGATCAGGTCGGGCATCTGGCGCAATTCCTGCGGCGGATCGATCACCTGGCCTAAGCGACTTCGGCACTGTCATCAGCGTGTGACGTGACAGAAGCGTCGGCCTCGCCTATCATCCTTGCCTACGATCCGGGAAAACCGGGCAGAGCAGCGAGGCAAGGCGTGGGCAGCAGCGGCAACACGTCGAAACGGTTTGATCGGCTGGCGGACCGCCTGGCCGTGCTGGCCGCGCGTCGGGCGCGGGTGGCGGGCGGATTTGTCTCGCAGCCCGAGCCCCGGTCGATCGGGCTGTACACACGCGGCAAGCAGCTGGTTCTGGGCAACGTTCTTCTGGCCGGGCATCTTGCCGAAGCGCCGGGCACAAGCTTGTGGGACATTGCCGCGCCGGACCGGGGCTTTGCTGTCGAAGCGCAGAGTTTCGGCTGGCTGGATGACCTTGCGGCGCTGGGGACGAAAGAGGCGCAAGCCCGGGCGCAGGACTGGACCTGGGGCTGGATCGCGCGGTTCGGCAGCGGGCGGGGCCCCGGCTGGACGCCGGATCTGACGGGACGCCGGATCATCGCCTGGGTGCATCACGCGACGATTCTCTTGAACGGGCGCGACCGGGCGCAGAGCGAGGCCTACTACAGGTCGCTGTCACGGCAGGCGGCCTATCTGGCGCGGCGCTGGCGAAGTGCGGCGCCGGGATTGCCGCGTTTCGAGGCGCTGACAGGGCTGGTCTATGCCGGAATCTCGCTGATCGGGATGGAGGCCTTGGTGCCCCCGGCGACGGCGGCCCTGGCGGCGGCCTGCGATGCGGATATCGACAAGGAAGGCGGCATCCCGACGCGAAACCCCGAGGAACTGCTGGAGGTGCTGACGCTTTTGACCTGGTCGGCGAGTGCGATGAGCGAGGCAAACCTGTCTGTGCCCCCGGGGGTATCGTCGGCCATCATGCGGATTGCCCCAGCGCTGCGGGCCCTGCGCCATGTGGATGGCGATCTGGCGCGGTTTCACGGCGGCGGAAAGGGCGCGGAAGGGCGGCTGGATCAGGCCCTCGCGGCGGCAGGGGTGCGGGCGGGGGCGACCCCGGCGATCGCGATGGGCTATGCCCGGCTGGCGGGGGGGCGAACCTCGGTCATCGTTGATGCCTCGGCTCCGCCGGGGGGGCGAGCGGCGGAAACGGCACATGCCTCGACCTCGGCCTTCGAGCTGACCTCGGGGCGCCGGGCGCTGGTGGTCAATTGCGGCTCGGGCGTTGCCTTCGGGGATGAATGGCGGCGGGCGGCGCGGGCGACGGCTTCGCATTCCGCGTTGGGGCTGGACGGGGTGTCGTCCTCGCGCCTTGCGACGTCGGGCGATGCGCTGGCACATCGGGCGCAGGTGACGGCGTCACGGCTGACGGTGGGTACGGAAGGGACGGACCTTTTCATTGCGCATGACGGCTGGCTGCGCAGTCACGGGCTGACCGCCAGCCGCAGCCTGACGCTGGCGCATGACGGTCGGCGGTTGTCTGGGGTGGACGCGCTGACTGCAATGACGGCCGAGGCGCGACGGCGGTTCGAGGATGCGATGACCGCGACAGCGATGGCTGGCGGGCAGTTCGCGATCCGGTTCCATCTGCACCCGGATGTGGACGCGGAACTCGACATGGGTGGGGCGGCCGTGTCGCTGGTCCTGCGCAGTGGCGAGATCTGGATCTTCCGCTTCACCGGCCCGGCAGAATTGGGGCTGGAACCCTCGGCCTATCTGGAAAAGGGGCGGCTGAAGCCCCGGCCATCGCTGCAGATCGTGCTCCGAAGCGAGGCGCGGGGGTTCGAGACACGGATAGGCTGGACCTTGGCGAAGGCAAAGGATACTCCGCTGGCGATCCGGGACCTGGAGGGCGTGGAGCCCGAGGACCCGCTGCCAGATTGACAGGGGTATGCCATGCCAAATCTCGTCCCCATCGGCCGCGCGCTGATTTCCGTATCCGACAAGACCGGGCTTCTGGATCTGGCACGGGCGCTGGCGGGGTATGGGGTCGAGCTGATTTCCACGGGTGGGACGTCGGGCATGCTGCGGGCGGCCGGGCTGGCGGTGCGGGATGTGGCCGAGGTGACCGGTTTCCCCGAGATGATGGACGGCCGGGTCAAGACGCTGCATCCGAACGTGCATGGCGGGCTTTTGGCGTTGCGCGACGATGACGAGCATCTGGTGGCAATGGCCGCGCACGGGATCGAGCCGATCGATTTGCTGGTGGTGAACCTTTACCCCTTCGAGGAGACCGTGGCGCGGGGTGCGGATCATGCGACCTGCATCGAGAACATCGACATCGGCGGCCCGGCGATGATCCGCGCGGCGGCGAAGAACCATCGCTTCGTGACTGTGGTGACGGACCCTATCGATTATGAAAGCCTGCTGACCCAGCTGAAAGCCCATGACGGGGCTACGACGATGGCCTATCGCCAGAAGCTGGCACTGACGGCCTATGCCAAGACGGCGGCCTATGACACGGCGGTGTCGACCTGGCTGGCTGGCGCAATCAAAGAGCCCGCCCCGCGCTATCGCAGCTTTGCCGGGCGGCTTGCGCAGCCCTTGCGCTATGGCGAGAACCCGCATCAGTCGGCGGCGTTCTATGTCGATGGCTCGCGCCGTCCGGGCGTGGCCACAGCGCGGCAGTGGCAGGGCAAGGAGTTGTCCTACAACAACATCAACGACACCGATGCGGCGTTCGAGCTGGTGGCGGAGTTTGCAGGTGGCGCTCCGGCCTGCGCGATCATCAAGCACGCGAACCCCTGCGGGGTGGCGACGGCGGGGACGCTGATCGAGGCTTACCAGCGTGCCTACCAGTGCGACCAGACCAGTGCTTTTGGCGGGATTGTGGCTTTGAATCAGGTACTTGATGGCGCAACGGCGGAAGAGATCTGCAAGATCTTCACCGAGGTCGTCATCGCCCCCGATGCGACCGACGAGGCGAAGGCGGTATTTGCGGGCAAGAAAAACCTGCGGCTGCTGACCACAGGGGCGCTGCCGGACCCGAAGGCCGGGGGGCTGGCGTTCAAGCAGGTCGCGGGCGGGTTCCTGGTGCAGGATCGGGATGCGGGACATGTGTCGGCGGCGGACCTGAAGGTGGTGACAAAGCGGGCGCCCTCGGACGCCGAGCTGCGCGACCTGATGTTTGCCTGGACGGTGGCAAAGCACGTCAAGTCGAACGCGATCATCTATGTCAAGGACGGCGCGACCGTGGGCGTGGGTGCCGGGCAGATGAGCCGGGTGGACAGCACCCGGATCGCGGCCCGCAAAGCGCAGGACATGGCTGAGGCGCTGGGCTTGCCCGGTCCACTGACCAAGGGCTCGGTCGTGGCGTCGGATGCGTTCTTTCCCTTCGCCGACGGCCTGATCACGGCGGCCGAGGCCGGGGCGACAGCGATCATCCAGCCGGGCGGCTCGATGCGGGACGATGAGGTCATCGCGGCAGCCGACGAACGCGGGCTGGCCATGGTCTTCACCGGCCAGCGGCATTTCAGGCACTAACATGCGGCGTTTCTGGATCACGACTGTCGCGGTTTTCGGGATCGACCAGCTGTCGAAGCTTGGCGTCGTGCACGGGTTGGACCTGATCAACCGGCACGAGATCGACGTGTTGCCGCCCTATCTGAACCTGCGCATGGCCTGGAACTACGGCATCAACTTCGGGCTGCTGTCGCATGGGTCCGACTTTGCACGCTGGGGGTTGATCGTGCTGGCGCTGGCGATCTCGGCCTGGGTTGTCTGGTGGATGCGCCGCGAAACCGGCAACTGGAAGGCGGAATTCTCTGGCGGTCTTCTGGTCGGCGGCGCCCTTGGCAACATCATCGACCGAATCGTTTATGGTGCCGTGGCGGATTTTCTGAACATGTCCTGCTGCGGGATCGAGAATCCCTATGCGTTCAACGTGGCCGACATTGCGATCTTCGCCGGGGCCTTGGGACTGGTGATCTTCGCCAAAGGGGACAGTGGCGGATCGGCAAGAGGTGGAAAACCCAAAGGCAAGCTGCGCTAAACAGGCGTGACGACCGCGCGGCTTTAGGCTAAGACGGGCAAAAGACGGGTTCGGAGGCAGGCATGCAGGCACAGAAAGGCAGGGCGGTCATCGCGATTGCGACGATGATCACGCTGGCGGCCTGCGGCGGCAAGGGCGATCCCCAGCTGATGAACCTGCGGTCCGGCCCCGGGCCTGACGAATTTGCCATCGTCCCGCCGAAACCACTGGAACTGCCCGAAAATCTGGCCGAACTGCCCGATCCGACTCCGGGCGGCTTCAACCGCACCGACCAGAACCCCGAGGCCGATGCCGCGATCGCGCTGGGCGGCAAGCCGTCGGCAGCCGGGGGCATCCCTTCCGGGGATTCTGCCCTTTATGCCCATGCCGGGCGCTTTGGCGTGGACGGCGGCATTCGGTCGACCCTGGCTTCGGAAGATCTGGAATGGCGTCGCGACAACAACGGCCGCATTCTGGAACGGCTGTTCAACGTGAACGTCTATTACAAGGCCTATCGCAAGCAGCGACTTGACCAGCAGGCCGAGCTTGCACGGTGGCGGGCACTTGGGCTTCGCAACCCGTCGGCCCCGCCCCGCAATCCGGGCGAAGAGTAACAAGCGCGTGGCCATGGCTTGATTGTCCAGCGGCCGCGCCTCAGTTTCCCCCAAGTGACCTGACGTGGAGAAGCCGATGCTCGGACGAATTGGCGCTGGCCTGGCCGCCATCGTGACTCTGGCGCTGCCCGCTGCTGCGGAAGAGCCGGTTACCACCTTCACTCTGGACAATGGCCTGCAGGTCGTGGTGATCGAGGATCATCGCGCGCCGGTCGTCGTGCAGATGATCTGGTATCGGGTGGGTGCCGCCGATGAACCTCCGGGCCATTCCGGCATCGCACATTTCCTGGAACATCTGATGTTCAAGGGAACCGAGAAGGTCGCGCCGAACGCCTTTTCCGGCATCGTCGAGGCGCAGGGGGGCGATGACAACGCGTTCACCAGCTGGGACTACACCGCCTATTTCCAGCGGATCAGCGCCGACCGGCTGGACCTGATGATGGAGATGGAAGCCGACCGGATGCGCAACCTGCGCCTTACGGAAGACGACGTTGCGACCGAGCGGCAGGTCATCCTGGAGGAACGCAGCCAGCGCACCGACAGCGACCCGAGCGCGCTTCTGATCGAACAGATGCGGGCGGCGCAGTTCCAGAACAGCCCCTACGGCATACCGGTGATCGGCTGGCGGCATGAGATGGAAGCGCTGAGCCGCGAGGATGCCCTGTCCTACTACGAACGCTTTTACGCGCCGAACAATGCGACGCTGATCATTGCCGGTGATGTCGATCCTGACGCCGTGAAGGCCCTTGTGGACAAGCACTACGGCCCGCTTGCACCCTCGGACGACATCGTCCCGCGTGAGCGTGCGCAGGAACCGCCGCAACTGTCGGAACGGCGGCTGGTGCTGGCGGATGAACGGGTGTCGGAACCCTACGTCTTGCGCACCTACCTCGCCCCGGAACGCGACCCCGGCGACCAAAAGCAGGCGGCGGCGCTGACCGTTCTGGCCGAGCTTCTGGGCGGCAATGGCCAGACCTCGGTCCTCGCGAGGGCCTTGCAGTTCGACCGGCAGGTGGCGGTCTATTCCTCGGCTTTCTACGAAGGGACCAGCATCGACGACGCAACTTTCGGGATTGCCGTGGTGCCTGCGCCCGACATCAGCCTCGAGACGATCGAAGCAGATCTGGACCGGGTGCTGGAGACCTTCCTGGCGGAAGGCCCTGACCCTGCGGCGCTGGAGCGAATCCGGACTCAGGTCCGCGCGGGTGAAATCTACGCGCGCGACAGCGTCGAGAACCTGGCGCATCGCTATGGCCAGGGTCTGAGCGTCGGTCTGACCATCGCGGACATCGATGGCTGGGACGAAGCGCTGTCCGCAGTAACCGAAGCGGATGTGATGGAGGCTGCCCGCATGGTTCTGGACCGCAGGAACGCGGTGACCGGCTGGCTGACCCGGCCTGCCGTCGAAGGGGAGGCCCAGGAATGATCCGCGCCGTTTTCGTTGCCTTTATTGCGCTGGCAATCCCCGCCCAGGCCGAGATTGCGATCAAGGAAGTGATCTCTCCTGGTGGGATCAAGGCCTGGCTGGTCGAGGATCACAACATCCCCTTCGCGGCGCTGGAGATCCAGTTCAAGGGCGGCACGTCGCTTGAGGCCCCGGACAAGCGCGGGGTCATCAACCTGATGACGGCGACGCTGGAGGAAGGTGCGGGCGATCTGGACAGCAAGGGCTTTGCCGAGGCGCGGGATGCGCTGGCGGCGAGTTTCAGCTTTGACTCCGGCACGGATTCGGTGGGGGTTTCGGCGAAGTTCCTGACCGAGAACAGGGATCAGGCGATCGACCTTCTGCGCGAGGCACTGATCAACCCGCGGTTCGATCAGGACGCGGTGGACCGGGTGCGCGAGCAGGTGCTGTCGAACCTTCGCTCGAACGAGAAGGACCCGGGGACAATTGCCTCGGAGAAGTTTGACGTGCTGGCCTTCGGGGATCATCCCTATGGATCCAGCGGGGACGGCACGATCCCCACGGTCACGGCACTGACCCGGGATGACGTGGTGGCCGCGCACAAGGCGGCGCTGGCACTGGACCGGGTGTTCGTCGCGGCCTCGGGCGACATCACGGCCGAAGAGCTGGGCGTCCTTCTGGACCATTTGTTGGGCGATCTCCCAGCCACCGGCGCGCCCCTGCCGGGTGAAGCACCGTGGCTTTTGCCCCCGGGAGTGACGGTGGTGGATTTCCCGACGCCGCAGTCGACGGTGTTCTTCGGACAGAAGGGCATTCCGCGCGACGATCCGGACTTTTTCCCCGCCTTCATCCTGAACGAGGTGATCGGCGGCGGGCGGTTCACTGCCCGGCTGATGACTGAAGTGCGAGAAAAGCGTGGCCTGACCTACGGGATCGGGACCTACATCGTGAACATGGACCAGGCCGACATGATCCTGGGACAGTTCTCGGCCTCGAACGACAAGGTGGCCGAGGCGATCAAAGTGGTTCAGTCGGAATGGGGCCGGATCGTCAGCGAAGGTGTCGGACCGGAAGAGCTGGAGGCGACGAAGACCTATCTGACCGGGTCGTATCCCCTGCGCTTCGACGGAAACGGGCCGATTGCCAGCATTCTTGTGGGCATGCAGATGGACGGGATGCCGATGGACTACGTGACGACGCGGAACGCGAAGGTCGAGGCCGTGACGATGGAGGACATCAAGCGCGTCGCGGCCCGGTTGTTCACGCCCGAGGCGTTGCAGTTCGTCGTGGTGGGCCAGCCCGAAGGGTTGTGATGACGCGTGACCGGCGAAAGGGTCCAACAAGCCCCTTTCGCCGGTCTGACCCTTGGTCTACCTATTCGATATGCGCTGGACGATCCCCAACTCTCTGACCGTGCTTCGGCTTTTCGCCGCCCCGGGCGTGGCGATCATGTTTCTGTATTTTCACCGCCCCTGGGCCGACTGGCTGGCGCTGACTTTGTTTGTCGGTGCGGCCTTGACCGACTGGTTTGATGGCTATCTGGCCCGGCTGTGGAAACAGGAATCCAAGTTCGGCGCGATGATGGACCCGATTGCCGACAAGGCGATGGTGGTCATCGCGATCATGGTCATCACCGGCTACAACGGGATGAACCCCTGGCTGATCCTGCCCGCCACGCTGATCATATTCCGCGAGGTCTTCGTGGGCGGGTTGCGAGAGTACTTGGGGGCGAAGAGCGGCTTGTTGAAAGTGACGAAGCTGGCCAAGTGGAAGACCACGGCGCAGATGATCGCGATCGCGGTGCTGTTCCTGGGCACCGGGTTTGAATACCTGAACGGCGTGGCGATGCAGGGCATGACGCCCGAACAATACGTCGAGGCGGTCAACGCAGGCACGGCGGACCCGATCCGCGCCTGCGGCAACCAGGACTGCGCGTCCTATGCGAACATGGTGGGCATCTGGCTGTTGTGGGTCGCGGCCCTGCTGACGGTGGTCACGGGCTGGGAATACTTCGTCAAGTCGCTGCCATTCTTGCGGGAAGACAAGTGATCGACGTTCTCTATTTCGCCTGGGTCCGGGAACGGATCGGGCTGCCGCGCGAGCGGCTGGAAACCGGAGCCGCGACCGTGGCCGATCTGGTCGAGGAACTGCGGTCCCGGGAAGAGCGCTATGAGGCCGCGTTTGCCGACCTGTCGTCGCTGCGGGTGGCGCTGGATCAGGAGCTGTCGTCCTTCGACGCGCCGCTGGCGGGGGTGAGGGAAGTGGCCTTCTTCCCGCCGATGACGGGCGGCTGAGATGCGTGTCGCGGTCCAGTCCGAGCCCTTCGATGTGGGGGCCGAGGTGTCGGCGTTCTCGGCGGGGGTTCGGGGGGCGGGGGCGGTGGTCAGCTTCACCGGGCTGGTGCGGGACGAGGGCGGGTCGCTGTCCGGGATGGAGATCGAGCACTATCCGGGCATGACCGAGAAGGCGATCCGGGGGATTGCCGAGGAAGCGGTGTCGCGCTGGGCGCTGGTCGATGCGCTGGTGATCCACCGGTATGGCAAGCTGGCGCCGGGCGAGGCGATCATGATGGTCGCGACGGCGGCGGCGCATCGGGGGGATGCTTTCGCGGCGGCGGAGTTCCTGATGGACTACCTGAAAAGCCGGGCTCCGTTCTGGAAGAAGGAGCTGGGGGCGAACGGTGAGGCCTGGGTGGCCGCCAAGGTGGCGGACGAGGATGCGCTGAAGCGGTGGTAGTGTCCACGCTGGACAAAACGCGATTTGCGCTACGTTTCAATAACTTGTCTGCGGCCGTTTAGTCTTTCTTAACGGTTGCCCACGCCTCATTCTGGGGCTCTCACCGCTGTGGGACCGCGCGCACTTTGTCGATCAGGCTTTGCCGTTGCTTCCGAAGCGGGACTGCCAGGTGGGTTGGAGATCAAGGGGTTCCGACCGGGCCAGATAGACCGCCCGGGCGATGGCGCGGGCAAGGCAGGTGGCGGCGGCGTGGCCAAGCTGGAAGGGGTCGGTCAGGGGGTCTGACAGGGGTTTGCCCCCGGTCGCGACGCTGAAGACGAGATCGCCGTCGAGCGGAGTGTGCGAGGGAACCAGCGCCCGGGCCATGCCGTCATGGGCGGCGACGGCCATGCGGTGGGCTTCGGCCTTGGTGAGCGTGGCGTCGGTGGCGACGATGGCGATGGTCGTAGCCTCGCCCAGACGCTTGCGGGGCAAGGGTGCGTCGTGGCGATGCATCGGCGCGGGGCCGAGGCCGCCGAATTCGGTGCCTTCTTCCCAAGGGGCGGCCCAGAAGTGGGGGGTCTCACCCACCGTCGCTTGCCCGAGTGCGTTGACGACGACCAGCGCGCCGACCGTCAGGCCGGAAGGGAGGACGCAGGAGGCCGAGCCGAGACCGCCCTTGAGCGTCCCGGTCATAGCTCCGAACCCGGCCCCGGCGGTGCCGAGGGCGAAGTCCGAGGCGGCGGCATCAAAGGCACGGCGGCCAAGGGCGGGATAGGGGCTTTCCGTCCAATCCTTGTCGCCGCCGTTCAAGAGGTCGAAGACGATGGCGCCCGGGACGATGGGGACGCGGACGGGGCCGACGGCGAAGCCGCGGCCTGCTGCACGCAAGCCCTGCATGACACCTTGGCCAGCATCGAGGCCGAAGGCGGACCCGCCTGACAGGAAGATCGCGTCGATGTCCTGCACCATGCGGTCGGGCGCGAGGAGATCGGTCTCGCGCGTGCCGGGAGAGCCGCCCATGACGTGGACGCTTGCCACGAAGGGGCGGTCGGCGGTCAGCACGGTGGTGCCGGATCTCAGGTGAGAATCCTCGGCATTGCCGACGCGAAGGCCGGGGACGTCGGTGATCAGGTTCTTCGGACCGGGGCGCATCAGATGCGAATATTGGTCGCGGCGGTTGCCGGATCGCCGGTGTTCGGGGTGCCTGCGGGTTCGATCAGCAGGAGGTGGGTTTCTGTGGCAGCGCGCGGGCGGTGCTGCAGGCCCTTCGGGACGACGAAAACCTCACCGGGCTTTAGCGTGACCGAGCCCTCGGGGAGGTCGATGGTCAACTCTCCCGACAGGACCATGAAGAAATCGTCGGTGTCGGGATGGTCATGCCAGGTAAACTCTCCCAGCACCTTCACGACCATGAGGTCATGGCCGTTGAAGGAGCCGACAATTCGCGGCGACCAGTGGGTGGAGAAGGTCGAGAGTTTTTCGGCGAGGTTGATGGGGGTCATCGGCGGGCCTCCTGCTTAGGTGCAGGATAAGCCCGGAGGCGGCGAGGGCGCAAACGGGTTGGGGGAAGGCGATTTCTTTGAAGAAATCGCGCCGGAGCCTTTGAAGGCTCCGGTCCGGAGTTTTCGAAAACTCCGGTGGTGCCGGTCGTCAGAAGTCGAAGATGTCGCTCAGGAAGCTGTCCTTGCGCTTTTTCTTGTAGCGGTAATCGTCGTCGTCATCATCCCGGCGACGGCGGTCATCCTCGCGGTAGCCCTGCGGGGCGCGCTGGGGTTCGGGCTGGTAGACCGGGGCCGGATGGGGGGCTGCGTGCTGCTGGATCGCCTGCTGCGGGGTCGGCGCAGGGGCCGCAGCGGCGCCGCCGAGGGAGCGGTCGATGATCTTGTCCAGCTCGCCCCGGTCCAGCCAGACACCGCGGCATTTCGGGCAGTAGTCGATCTCGACTCCGCCACGATCGGCCATCACCAGGGTTTCATTGTCGACCGGACAGCGCATTTCAGACCTCGTTTTCATGTTCTCCGGCCTTACATGGGGTCGCAAACCGGCCTCGCAAGGGTCGAAAATGCGCTTGCGCGAATTGTCGCGAGGGCGCATTCAAAGGGGGAGCCGTGGCGATGGCGTCGCCGCAGGGGCCGGATTCGAAAGAACGGGCGCCCCGACGCTTGTGGGGAGACCCGCTTCCGTCCTGTACGCCGGGACCTTTCGGGGTCCCAAGGCATGCGCCCAGACCCCCGGATATGAGGTCTGGAAATGTCGTTGAACCGTCCCGAGATGTACCGCTTTCACAATGGCGGAAAGAAGGACACGCTGCCCTTCGCCGATCAGGAATACCATGATCGCCTGGCAGGCCTGCGCGAGATCATGGAGCTGCACGAGCTGGACGCCGTCGTCCTGACCTCGATGCACAACGTCGCCTACTATTCGGGCTTTCTCTATTGCTCGTTCGGGCGGCCCTATGCCTGCGTGGTGACGAAGACCGAATGTGTGACGATTTCGGCGGGGATCGATGCGGGTCAGCCGTGGCGCCGGTCGATTGGCGACAACATCACCTATACCGACTGGGCGCGCGACAACATGTGGCGGGCGGTGGCCTCGGTCACCGGCGTGGGCAAGGCGATTGGCTGCGAGGCTGACCACCTGACGATGGAGCGGTCGGAGAAGCTGAACACGTTCCTGAAGCCGAAGCGGGGGATGGATATCGCTCCGGCGACGATGCACCAGCGGATGACCAAGTCCCCTGCAGAGATCGCCTTGATCAAGCACGGGTCGAACGTGGCTGACGTGGGCGGCTATGCGATCCGCGAGGCGATCAAGGTCGGGGCGACCGAGCTTGAAGTGTCGATTGCCGGTCGTGACGCGATGGAGCGCGAGATTGCCAAGCGTTTCCCGGATGCGGAATACCGCGATACCTGGGTCTGGTTCCAGTCGGGGATCAACACTGATGGCGCGCATAACCCGGTGACGAACCGCAAGTTGCAGCACGGCGATATCCTGTCGTTGAACTGCTTCCCGATGATCAGCGGCTACTACACCGCGCTGGAGCGGACGCTGTTCGTGGGCGAGGTCGACGATGCCAGCATGCGCGTCTGGCAGACCAACATCGACAGCCATGAATTCGGGATGAAACTGCTGAAGCCCGGTGCAAGCTGTGCCGAGATCACCATGAAGATCAACGAGTTCCTGGCCGAGCGGCAGATGCTGCAATACCGGACTTTCGGCTACGGGCATTCGTTCGGCATCCTGTCGCACTACTATGGCCGCGAGGCGGCGCTGGAGCTGCGCGAGGACATCGACACGGTGCTGGAGCCGGGGATGGTCATCTCGATGGAGCCGATGCTGACGATCCCGGAAGGCATGCCGGGCGCGGGCGGCTACCGCGAGCACGACATCTTTGTCGTGACCGAGGACGAGCCTGAAGACATCACTCACTACCCCTACGGGCCTGCGTTCAACGTGGTGGGGTAAAGGTTGGGGCCGGGGTCTGACCCCGGCCCATTCCGTTCAGGCGCGTTTGATCAGGCGGATCAGGAACAGCAGGATCACAGCGCCGATGGTGGCCGAGACGATTGCTCCGAGAATGCCGCCGCCCATCGACAGACCGGCGCGTGGCAGGAGATATCCGCCGACCACTGCGCCGACGATGCCGATGACGATGTTGCCGACTAGGCCGTAGCCGTAGCCCTTGACGATCTGTCCAGCCAGCCAACCGGCAGCTGCGCCGATGATCAGGATGATGATCAACGAGTCCAAGCCCATGGCAGTCCCTTCCCAATGCCCCGGAATGGGGCGGAGTGAGCACGGTATCACAGAAACCGGGATCGGGCCTTTGCCCTATATCAAGGTCCGGCGCGGAACGAATCGGACTGTCCCGCGGGATCGGGATTGGGGACACCGAGAGGGGGGAACTGCAGAAAACGAACCATCGCGCAGGAATCCGCGGTGAATCCGGCTTGGAACCAGCTTTGCCCGCGAAGATTCGGAAAAGCTTGCGCTTTTAGCTTGACGCAAGGCCGGTCGCATGGCGCAAGTGACCGAAACTGCCCTACAGATGAGTCTGCCAAAGTGACCCAATCCCTTGCCCGGATCCTTGCGATCCTTGCCCTTCCCTTGCTTGCCGCCTGTGCGGGTGCTCCGCAGCAAAAGGCTCCTGCAGCTGTTCCCGGCTATGAAGGCATCCAGGACGGGGAATTCTTCATCGAGCCGGTCCCGGCGCAGTACCTGTATGAGGGGAACCGCAGGACCGAGGTGAACTATACGGGCGACGAGGCTCCGGGAACGGTGGTTGTCGATACGTACGCGCGGAAGCTGTACCTTGTGAACGAGGGCGGGACGGCGACACGCTATCCGATCGCGGTCGGGCGTGAGGGTCTTGCGTTCCGGGGCACTGGCGTGGTCGGGCGCAAGGCGGATTGGCCGTCGTGGCAGCCCACGGCGAACATGATCCGCACCCGCCCCGACCTTTACGCGGCCTATGCGGGCGGTCTCCCCGGAGGGTTGCAGAACCCGTTGGGTGCGCGGGCGCTGTATCTCTATCGCGGCGGGCGGGACACGATGTTCCGGATCCACGGCACGGCAGATGCCGCGTCGATCGGCCATGCGACAAGCGCGGGCTGCATCCGCCTGTTCAACCAGGACATCATCGACCTGCACAGCAAGGTGCCGAGCGGGACGCGGGTGAAGGTGCGGTCGGAAGCGGAGAGCGTGGCGCTGGAAGGCCCGCAGATGATCGACGCCTATGGGCGGCTGGTGCCCGAGACGCCGGAGAACATCGCGAAGAAGGAGAAGGACGCGGCGGCCATCGCCAAGCAGGAAGCCAAGGACAATGCTGCGGCCGAGAAGGCCGAGCGCAAGCGTCTGGCGGCATGCTCGCGGCGTGGCATCCCGGCCGAGGAATGCCCGCGGCCGGACCTGGCCGGGGCAGCGGTGACGGTCGGAACTGCGGGTTAAAGCCGGATCACGTAGTCCTTGAGGGTGGTTTGCACGACCTCCCACGTCCCTTCGAAGCCCGGGCGAATGATCAGGCTGTCGCCCGGGTGCAGTTGGGTGACGCTGCCGTCTGCCGAGGTCAGCAGGGAATAGCCCGACAGGATGCGAAAATACTCCCACTCCGAATAGCTGACGCGCCACTTGCCGGGGGTGGATTGCCAGAGTCCGGCGTAAAGCCCGTCACGATCTTCGAGGTTCCAGGTGCTGTGCACCGGATCGCCCGAGATCACCTTGGCCGGATCGGGGCGGGTGATGTCTGGTGCGGTGCCGTCGCGGCTGACGCGTTGGATCAGGGTCATCTGGATTCCTTTTTGGCCCATTCAGGCCGTGTGGTGGTCCGTGGTCAACCCCGGGGCGGCGCAGTCGGCGGTGCTGCGCTGCGGCGCAAATTTGTTGCGGACCCGTTTCGGTTGTGCCCATATGGCGGGCAGAATGAGAAAGCGGAGGCCTCGCGATGAGCGCTACGTCCCCAGTCCGGCCTGTGCTTCCCCCCGATATCCAAGCCCGAAAGGGAAGTGAGCCGCTGGTGGTGCTGACGGCCTATTCGACGCCGGTGGCCCGGCTGGTCGATGCGCATTGTGACATCGTACTGGTGGGGGATTCAGTGGGGATGGTGATCCACGGGTTGCCCTCGACCCTGGGCGTCACGATGGAGATGATGATCCTGCACGGGAAGGCCGTCGTGCGGGGTGCGCAGAAGGCGATGCCGGTGATCGACATGCCGTTCGGGTCCTATGAGGAGGGTCCGCAGCAGGCGTTCCGCAATGCCTCGCGTCTGATGGCCGAGACGGGCGCCCCGGCGGTGAAGCTGGAGGGCGGGGTGCATATGGCCGAGACGATTGCCTTTCTGACCGCGCGTGGTGTGCCGGTAATGGCGCATGTGGGCCTGACGCCACAGTCGGTGAACACGTTGGGCGGCTACAAGGTGGTGGGCCGGGCCGAGGAGGCCGAGAAGGTGATGGCCGATGCGAAGGCCATCGAGGCGGCGGGGGCTTTTTCAGTCGTGCTGGAGAAGGTGCCCGAGGGGCTGGCGGGAAGGATCACTCAGGCGCTGGCGATCCCGACGATCGGGATTGGCGCGGGTGCGGCTTGCGACGGGCAGGTGCTGGTGGTGGATGACATGCTGGGCCTCTTCACCGACTTCCGGCCGAAGTTCGTGAAGCGCTATGCCGAGTTGGGCAAGACGGCAGATGAGGCGATTGCGGCCTATGCGGCGGATGTGCGGAGCCGGGCTTTCCCGGCGGCGGAGCATTCGTTTCCTGACGTTTTGCCGGTGAAGAAATGATCCTGAAGACGGTGGCCGACCTGCGGGCCGTGGCGCGGGGTTGGCGGGCAGCGGGCGAGACGATTGGCGTGGTCCCGACGATGGGGGCGCTGCATGACGGGCACCTGTCGCTGGCACGGCGGGCGCGGGCGGAATGTGACCGGGTGATCACCACGATCTTCGTGAACCCCAAGCAGTTCAACAACCCCGAGGATTTGAAGAAATACCCGCGGACTTTGGAGGCCGATGCCGAGTTGCTGGGCACGGTCCCGGTGGACGCGATCTTTGCGCCGCCGGTGGAGGAGGTCTATCCCGAGGGTTTCATCACCAACGTGACGATGCAGGGGGTGGCGCAGCCGCTGGAAGGCTACATGCGGCCCGGGCATTTCGACGGGGTAGCGACGGTGGTGACGAAGCTGTTCGGGATGTCCTTGGCGGACAGGGGCTATTTCGGCCAGAAGGACTGGCAGCAATTGCAGGTGGTGCTGCGGCTGGTGCGCGACCTGAACGTGCCGGTTGAGGTGGTGGGCTGCGAGACGATCCGCGAGGCGGACGGGCTGGCGATGTCGTCGCGCAACGTGCGGCTGACGGCGGCGGGGCGGGAAAAGGCTCCGGTCCTGTACGCGGCGATCACGCGGGCGGCGCAGGATATCCGGGTGGGTCACGCCGATCGGATGGCGATCCGCGAGGCGGCGGAGACGATGCGCGAAGCCGGGTTCGAGCGGGTGGAATACATTGAACTCCGCGATGCCGAGACGCTGATGCCCTCGGACGACCCGCGTCGGCCAAGGCGCATGCTGGCGGCGGCCTGGGTCGATGGCGTGCGGCTGATCGACAACATCCCGGTGTGACGGGCGGTTTTCTTGCGGAGCGCTGACGCGCAAGGCTTTTGTCTCGTCGTCGGGGCTTTCGCCCTCCTCCTCGGCTGATGGGGGTTTCACCCCCAAACCCCCAGAGTATTTGGGAAAAGAGCAAATGCAGGTGCAGTGGATTCCGCTCTTGGCGAGCGGGGTCTGTTGCTGCAAGACTTGGCCCGTTCGAGGTGTCCGAAAAACCGGCGCTGGGATGATGTAATTCACTGTTACATCACTATGTGATGCAAACGATGTTCAACGGAGGGTCGGATGGCCGATTTCGATACGCAGATCAAGGAAAGCCAGGCTCAGGTCGCCGAGGCGCAGGCGAAGATTTCGGCGATCACCAGCCGGATCGAAGCGGCGCGGTCGAAGCTGGACCAGGGTGCGGCTCTGGACGTGGAAAACGCCACGCTGGAGGATGTGAACAAGCACACCGACCTGATGAACGCGAACATCGCCGAGCTGATCATGGGGCTGGACGATGTGACGGCGGGCTTTTCGGCGGAGTTTGCCGAGATGCGGTCGAAGACGGGGATGGAGTCGTTCATCGGCATCTTCTCGTCCGCCAAGGCTGAATCGATGCGGCAGGAGCGGATGCGCGCGGCGACGGTCGATGACAAGCTGCAGGATCTGATTTCCAAGTCGGACGTGATCGTGAAGCTGTTGCAGGGGCAGCTGGACCTTCTGAACGTGCAGAAGACGCGGGTGGAGGGGAACTTGTCCTCGACCCTGACCGAGCGCGAAGAGACGGTGGGAGCTTTGGAGGCGGTGCGGGCTGAGGTCGCTGGCCTGGACCCGAAGATCATCGAGCTGGAGAACAAGATCTCGGTCGAGCAGGACGCGGCGGCGCGGACCAAGCTGGAGACCGAGCTGGCCAACCTGAACGCGCAGTACAACGCGCTGGTGCAGGACGAGCAGGTGAAGCTGGCGAAGTCGCAGACGCTGGAGCGGTATATCGAGAAGGGCAAGACCTGGGTCGACAGCTTGCAGAACCAGGCGGCGACGCAGCTGGTGCTGATCAACAAGCTGCAGACGGACACCAAGCAGCGGGTGGTGCTGTATGACGCGCTGACATCGTCGTTGAAGACCGCTCAGCAGCAGGACGTGGCGCACCGGATCAACGAGATTGGCGTCAAGACCGACCAGGAGGCCCAGACCGCGATGGCGGCCATTGGGGCGGCGACGAACGACAAGATGGCCGACATGCTGGAGGCGCATGAGGGGCACATGGTCTTTGCGCGCCAGATCCTGGAGCAGAAGGCGAAGGCGGATGAACGCTTTGCCCGGAGGTTTGCCTCGATTGTCGAGAAGCACGACAAGAACGCGTATGGGGAATGAGGTTCTGGCGTGACCAGGCAATCGTTGCGGTCATCTGTGCCGCGGCGGGCGTCTGGTTGCTTGCGGTCGGGTCTTGGCCATGCGCGGCATCGACCGACCCTTCCGGAGGGTGTTCGTTCTCTTGGCCGGGATGGGTGTTTGCGTTCAGTTGGGGAATCTTCGGGTGCAGGCTTTTCCTATGGTTCTTCATGAGCCAGTCGAAGGAGAAGGACCTGCGCGAGAGGTTCGAAGCCCTTGAACGCACATCAGGAATGAAGTGGGTTTCGAGCTTGTTGAAATGGTGGTTCGTTGTCGGAATGAGGGACGATAAGTCGAATGCCTGACCCCACCGTCAAAGACGTCCTCACCTCGGATCATCACGAGCTTTACGACACGCTCGTTGCCCGGCGCTACTTTGCCAAGTTCGTCCGGATCACCGGGCACCTTGGCCGGGTGGCTGCGGAGGTGGAGGCGGAGGGGCGGCTGAACCGGACCGAGTCGCGGGTGCTCGGCACTTACCTCAAGGCCGTGGCGGGGACGTTTCGGGCGCTGTCGCACAAGTACCTGATGACCGGGCGGGGCGAGACAGCTCCGCGCCTGACCATTGACCGGCACGAGAGCGGGTTTCCGGTGGCTCAGGAACTCATGACGATGGCGGTTGATGCCCAGCAGGCCGGGAAGCATCTGGCCGGGATGCCCTCGGAAGCGGAGCTGAAGGACCGGATGGTGCGGCAGATCGTGGGGGAGCAGACGATCCCCACGGCGCTGCAGTTCGCGCTGTCGCAGCGGTTTTATTATGAGGCGCTGCTGGCGGGCGGGATCTTCTGGGCGCGGAATGACCCGGATGCGCAGTGGATCGAGGATCTGGGCGAGCGGCGGCATTTCCTGGTGCATTGGGCGGTCTGGGACACTCAGGTCAACCTGCCGGTCGTCTACCTGATGGATGTCGAGGACAGCGGCAAGAAGCCGTTGCCGAACGACGCCTACCGCTGGCCGCAGGCTCAGGCGGCGCTGATGGCGCAGTCGGTGGGGGGGTTGAAGCTTTTGACGATTGCGACGGGGTTCGACAAGGACTTTGCCGACCTGCACCCCAAGCGGCTGCGGCGGGTGATCCTGGGACCAATGTATTCGGCGAGTTTCACGCTGCAGTCGGGGCCGATCTCCAAGGTGTTGGAGGGGGCGAAGGCGCCCGAAGGCGAGGATTGGGCGCTGGTCTGGACGGTGGAAGACCTTGTTTCCGACCGCGAGGAAGAGGTGAAGGACGGCTGGTTCTCGTCGTCGCAGCGGCAGGTCTACAAGCTGGACCCGGTGGCGGGGGCGGAACTAGGGGCCACGCGGCAGGACCGGATGATCATCTTGCCGGAGAAGCCCTATCAGGTGCTGGTGGAGCAGGACCCCAAGGGCTTGCAGGGGCTGCGGAAGTTCGTCGTGGGGGCCGGGGGGCGGTTGATTCCGACGTTGTGATTT
>JBKDYO010000165.1:0-5420 GCA_046305855.1 Paracoccaceae bacterium | reverse complement strand
CCTTGCCGCCAACATCGACGAGAAGCGCTGGCCAGCGCGGCTCTTGGCCAGCCTGATCGACGGCTGGAAGAACCGGGCGCTGACGCCGGACCGGGTGCCCTCCTCGGATGCCTCTGCCTACAACAACCGGGGCACCGAGCTTTACGCGGCCTACCAGGACCGCCTGAAGACCCTGAATGCCACCGATTTCGGTGACCTTCTCTTGCATTGCGTCACCATCTTCCAGACCCACCCGGACGTCCTGCAACAGTACCAGCGCTGGTTCCGCTACATTCTGGTCGACGAGTATCAGGACACCAACGTCTGCCAGTATCTCTGGCTGCGGCTCCTTGCACAGGCCCACAAGAACATCTGCTGCGTGGGCGACGACGACCAGTCGATTTACGGCTGGCGCGGGGCCGAGGTCGGCAACATCCTGCGGTTCGAGAAGGACTTCCCCGGCGCGCAGGTGATCCGGCTGGAGCAGAACTACCGCTCGACCGGGCATATCCTTGCGGCCGCCTCCGGTATCATCGCCAAGAACGCCGGGCGTCTGGGCAAGACCCTGTGGACCGCCGGGGCGCTGGGCGAAAAGGTCCGCCTGATCGGCCACTGGGACGGCGAGGAAGAGGCCCGCTGGATCGGCGAAGAGATCGAGGCGATCCAGCGCGGCACGCGGGGGCGCGACTCGGTGGACCTGAACCATCAGGCGATCCTGGTGCGGGCGTCCCATCAGATGCGCGCTTTTGAGGACCGGTTCCTGACCATCGGCCTGCCCTATCGGGTCATCGGCGGCCCGAGGTTCTACGAACGCCAGGAAATCCGCGATGCGATGGCCTACTTCCGGCTGGCGGTGTCCCCGGACGACGACCTCGCCTTCGAGCGGGTCGCAAACTTGCCGAAGCGCGGGTTGGGCGAGAAGGGAATGCAGGAAATCCAGCGCACTGCGCGGACCAATGGCTCAAGCCTATACGATGGTGCGCGCCTGATGGTCGCCAGAGGCGAGTTCAAAGGCAAGTCAGCAAATGCAATGCGGACATTCCTAGATTGCGTTGATCGCTGGAACCAAGTCACTGGTAGGCGAGCAGGGCCGCGGATCGTGGAAGTCTCTAACCCAGGCAGGATAGTTCCAGGGAGTGACGAAGCGTTTACGGCCTTTGAACCAGAAGGGTTTGATGAGGTGGTCCTTGAGGCGCCGGTAGAGACTGATCGCGACGGTCCGATTTGGGAATACGACCACATCCGCTTGGCCGAGACGATCCTGGAGGAGTCGGGCTACACCGAGATGTGGCAGAACGACAAGACGCCGGAGGCTCCGGGGCGGCTGGACAACCTCAAGGAACTGATCAAGGCGCTGGAGCAGTTCGACAACCTGCAGGGGTTCCTGGAACACGTCAGCCTCATCATGGACAACGAGACCGAGGGGGCGGAGGAGAAGGTCACGATCATGACCCTCCACGCCGCCAAGGGGCTGGAGTTCCCGGTCGTCTTCCTGCCGGGGTGGGAGGACGGGTTGTTCCCCTCTCAGCGCAGCATGGATGAGAGCGGGCTGAAGGGGCTGGAGGAGGAACGGCGGCTCGCCTATGTCGGGATCACCCGGGCCGAGGAGGTCTGCACGATCAGCTTCGCTTCGAACCGGCGGGTCTATGGGCAGTGGCAGTCGCAGCTGCCCTCGCGGTTCATTGACGAGCTTCCGGCGGACCACGTCGAGGTGCTGACGGCCCCCGGTCTCTATGGCGGGGGCTTCGGGGCGGCGGCTTCGGTCGGGTTCGGGTCGAGCCTGGAGGAGCGGGTTTCCAAGGCGGACGTGTACAACTCGCCGGGCTGGCGGCGGCTGCAGGAGAACTCGGCCGCCCGCCCGATGCGGCAGCCGTCCGAGGCGCGGCATGTGGTGATCGATATGGAGGCGGTGTCCCCCTATGTGCTGGGGGACCGGGTCTTCCACCAGAAGTTCGGCTATGGCGAGATCATGGGGATCGAGGGCGACAAGCTGGACGTGGAGTTCGATCATGCCGGGTCGAAAAAGGTCGTCGCAAGATGGGTGATCCCGGCGGATCAGGTGGATGATGTCCCGTTCTGAGGAGATGTGTCCACGGTGGACAATCTCTGATGGTCCATGAGTTTCAAGGACTTGGTCGCGGACGTTAGGGTTTTCTTAACATTTGTCCACGGGCCTTATTCGGGCTGGTTACGCTGCATGACACCGGTCACCGCTGCGACGCCAAGGCCGGTGACGATCCAACCCAAAGCCGCCAGAACCCAGCGCATCCACCACAGCCACCAACCCCAGAACCCGCGATCCTTTGAGGGCGCCCAGGCCTGTGTCTGACCAAGGTCGAGGAAAGGCACAACCAGATCGGCGGCATAGCCGAAGCTGCTGAAACTGTCCCAGTCCGCGCCCTGGGTCGGGGTTTCGGCGCTGGCCGTGAAGGTGTTCGACCAAGTAAGGGCAGGGTTCGGATCGCAGCCTTCGGTCTTTGTCGGATGGCAGTCGAGTGCGGTTACCTCGGCCCAACCGGCTGATGCAAGGATGACGTCCGAATTGGGCGCGAAGGAGCCTTCGTCCCATGCCAAGTGGGCCAATGTGGTGGCCGCGAGGAATAGTCCCAGAAGACACCAGAGGCTGCGAACCGGCGCATGGCCGTAACCTGCCACCCTGAAGGCAATCCAGTCGATGAACGAATGGCCAAGGTTCAGGACATCGACCCAAAGACTGCGGAAGCCGTCGGTAACATCGCCGTTCGGCACGACCTTGCGAATGGCCCGCGTTGCCTTGGCCTGCAGGCCAGTGCGTTCCATCAACACCTTCCGCGCCTCAGCCGAATGTCCCATCTGCCGCAGCACTTTCGCAAACTGGGTGTAGGGTTGGGGGTGGAACTCACCCAACCAATGTGAACCCGCTTTCAGCCAGTGGCTCCGCGCTTCAAGAGTCGTAGGTCCGGAAATCCTTTCGTAGGTAAATCCGTCAAGGATCGGAAGCATCGCACCTTCTTTTAGATTACCTAAGTCATCAGCCAGATTTGTTACATACGCCTCCCTCAAATCAATCTGACCACCGATCTTTTTTAGCCCTTGAATGAAAAGATCCCTCGAAACATGCAGAAAAGATGCGCTGAGCGCATCGCCTCCATTCCCGTCGATGCTTGCACCTTGAAGAACGAGTTGCCCCGAAATTCTCGCGCCATCCAATATGATCGAGCCTATTGCTACGACATTTTCTAGTAAAAGGCTTTCGCCCGTCTCGACTCCTTGTGCGTTTATCGCGTCCCCTCCGTTGCCGTTGAGGTCGGCCCCAATACAGGAGAACTGTCCGCCAATCTCCGAACCGCTCACCACAGTTGTACCAAGAACGTTTGCCGCCTTTAAGAAGAGGTTTGCTCCGATTCTTGTCTTATGTGCGTCAATTGCCTTTCCTCCGTCACCGTCGAAGTTGGCGCGAGAGCAGTCTAAACTGCCGACAATCTGTGCGCCGCTAAGTCCCACCAGACCCTTGGCAATGATCTCTTCCAGGAAAATGTCATGACTAACTTCGATGCCATATGCAGAGAGCGCGTGCTCTCCGCTACCATCCAAGCTAGCTGCGCCACATAACATCTGACCGCCGATCCGCGCACCGCTTAAAGATACTGTTCCTTTGGCAACTACGCGTCGAAGGTATAGGCTGCCCAGTATGTTCACACCCTGTGCGAACAGACCAGGCAGGGCGCTGTCGTCCAAGCTGAGTATTTGGAAACGGGCCTGTTCGAAGCGCGGCTTGTCAGTGAAGTGACAGTAGTCAAGTTCAGTTTGACCCTTGGCGGAGCAAAAGGAGAGGTCGAGGAGGCCGTCGATCCAACCGCCGACCAACGTGACTCCGCGTTCGTAAAGCGCGCAATCCGGAGTGCCGCCGGTAACAAGAAGACGGAGGAGGCTAGCGCGGATGTGAATATCGTCGTTGGATTCAGTAGGGCGCGAAGGTTTATCCGGGTCGCAAAGGTAGCAGGCGAAGCCAGCCTGTGTCGCCTCGATCAAATTGCGCTCGGCTGTCGTGGGGGCGTCTTGGCCAGTGAGGGCGAGGAACTCGGCAATGGATTTGAAGCTCATGGGCGCACCTTGGAATACCGGGGCAGGGTGGCGGGTTCGGGGGAGTGGTGCAAGGATTTTGGTGTTAACCTTTGCGCGGGTCGCATGGCGTGCCCCCCACCCCTGCCCCTCCCCACGAGGGGGACGGGGCAATGGTGCGCTGTAGCGCACCCTACGGTGACTGGCGCTTTGGCTGCTGGCCGGGCTTGCGCGGGCGGCGCGGGTTGGGTCATGTTCGGGGACGCGGGTTCGGAGGGCAGGGCATGGCGGGGGAGGAGATCGGGGTTGCGGTGCTCGCGGACCTTTTGCAGGCCCGAGCCGCGTCCGGGGGCCGGGTTATTGTCGCCATCGCGGGGGCTCCGGGGTCGGGGAAATCGACGCTGGCGGAAAAGCTGGTCAGCAAGCTGAACGGGCGGCAACCGGGGTTGGCGGCGGTGTTGCCGATGGACGGCTATCACTACGACGACCTGTATCTGGTGCCTGCGGGGCTGCGGCCCCGGAAAGGGGCTCCGCATACCTTTGACGTGGGCGGGCTTTACCACACGCTGCAGCGGTTGCGGGCGCGGGAGGAGGCGGAGGTTTTCGTCCCCGTGTTCGACCGCAAGATCGAGATCGCGCGGGCGGGTGCCCGGCTTATCCCGCGGGAGGTTCCGGTGATCGTGGTGGAGGGGAACTGGCTGCTGCTCAACCAGGCGCCCTGGGACCGGCTGCGGCCGCTGTTTGATGTGACGGTGATGGTCGATGTGCCCGAACATGTATTGCGCGCCCGGTTGCGGGGGCGGTGGGAGCGGTTGGGGCTGAGCGAGGCGGAGATCGTGGAAAAGCTGGAAGACAACGATCTGCCCAATGGCCGACTGGTCCGCGACGGCTCGGACCCGCCGGATTACCTGCTGAAGAACAGCTGACGGAAGCCTGAACCAAGGGCTTGGACCGGGGGAGAGCCACTGTCAGGCCACCCTGACTTCGCCCTAGCCTTGGCCTCGATTTGGCGCTAGGCTGGTGCCCAAGACCCGGGGGATACACCCGGGCTTGAGGCAGAGCAGGCGTAACAGGCGGTTTTCCATGACTGAAATGGTCTATGGCTCGAATCCCGTACGGGTATCCGAGCCGGTCATCCCACGCTGGTGGCGTACGATCGACAAGTGGACGCTGACCTGCGTCTTCATCCTTTTCGGGATCGGGCTGCTACTGGGGCTGGCGGCAAGCGTGCCTCTGGCGACGCGCAACGGGCTGGAGCCGTTCTACTATGTGCAGCGGCAGGCCTTCTTTGGCGGGGTCGCGCTGGTGGTGATGATCGCGGTGTCGATGATGCCGCCCGACATGGTGCGCAGGCTTGGGGTGCTGGGCTTTGCGGTGTCGATGGTGGCCTTGATGCTGCT
>JBKDYO010000164.1:0-3496 GCA_046305855.1 Paracoccaceae bacterium | reverse complement strand
CCCCGGCCTCGCCGACAACCGCCCCGAAGGCCGCGCCACGGGCAGCGAATGGAAGACCCCGCCCCTCTGGGGCATCGGCCTTTCCCCCCAAGTCTCCGGCCACACCGAATACCTCCACGACGGCCGCGCCCGCAGCCTCCTCGAAGCCATCCTCTGGCACGGCGGCGAAGCCCAGTCCCAACGCGATACCGTGGCGGCGATGACGACCGAAGACCGCGAGGCCCTCCTCGCCTTCCTTGGAAGCCTCTGATGCGCCACACCGCCCGGACCCTCCTCGCCGCAGCCGCCCTGGCGACCGCCGCCCCCGCCAGCGCCGACACCGCCGCCGTCGTGCAAGACCACATCCGCCCCGGCTTCACCGCCTTCGCGGTGGCCGCGAGTGCCATCGCCGCAATCGAAACCTGCGAAACGGACACCCTCCGCCCCGCTTTCCATACAGCCTACGATGCCTGGATGCAGGTCAACCACCTGACCCTCGGCCCTGCCGAGGAAGACGGCCACGGCCTCGCCGTCTTGTTCTGGCCCGACCCCAAGGGTTCCGGGTGGAAAGCCCAGCGCGCCCTCCTCGACGCGCCGCCCACAGCCGGCGACATGGCCCAGCAATCCGTCGCCGCCCGCGGCCTGCCTGCGCTGGAACGGCTCCTTTACCCGGCACAGGCTCTGGCAACCGATCCTTGCCCGCTGATCCAGATGACTGCCGACGACATGGCCGCCACCGCCGCCACGCTGGCCCAGGGCTGGGGCCCCTTTGGCGACCTGATGCTCACCGCTGGCGAACCCGACAACACCCGCTTCCTGAAACCCGAGGAAGCGACGCAAGCCCTCTTCACGCAACTCGCCACCGGCCTCGAATCCCTCGCCGACCGCCGCATTGGCCGCCCCTTGGGTACCTTCGACAAGCCCCGCCCAGACCTCGCCGAAGCCCACGCCTCCGCCCGCTGGGTCCGCAACATCGCCCTGTCGCTGACCGCGCTGAAAGACCTTGCGCTGACCCTCAACCCCGACAGCCCGAAGACCCTCGCCGCCTTCGACCATGCCATCGCCCTGGCCGAAGGTCTTGACCCCGACATCGACCGCATCACCGACCCACAGGCCTGGCTGAAGCTGGAGATCCTGCAGCAAGCCGTCCGTACCACCCGCGACACCGCAATCGCCGAGCTTGGTCCAGCTCTTGGGGTCGAGCTTGGCTTCAACTCGCAGGACGGCGACTGATGCAGCGCCGCACCTTCCTCGCCACGCTTGCGGCCAGCCTGACCCCCCGCCTGACCTGGGCCGACGTCGGCGCCCCCGCCTTCTTGGCCGCGGGCAAACGGGGTGAGGACTTCTTCCTCCACGGCCTGACCACCATCGGCACCAGTCTCTTCCAGATCGCCCTGCCGGGACGCGGCCACGCCGCAGCCGCCCACCCGACCCGCGCCGAGGCCGTCGCCTTCGCCCGCCGCCCCGGCACCTTCGCCTTGTTGATCGACTGCGCCACCGGTGAGACACGCCACCGCCTGACCCCTCCCGAGGGCCTGCAGTTCAACGGCCACGGCGCATATTCGTTGGACGGGTTACTTCTCATGACCTCCGAAGTCGTCGCGGAAACCTCCGAAGGCCGCATCGGACTTTGGGACACTCGCAGTTACACCCGCCTCACAGATTGGCCCAGCCACGGCATCGGCCCGCATGAAATCAAGCGGCTGGCAGACGGCCACCTTGCTGTGGCGAACGGTGGCATCCAGACCGACCCGGTAGATCGCACCAAGCTCAACATCCCCGACATGCGGCCGAACCTGACGCTCCTGTCCGAAGACGGCACCCTCCTCGACCAGATCGAGCTTCCCGACCTCCACCAGAACTCCATCCGCCACCTTGCCCTGTCCGGCGACAGCATCGCCTTCGCCATGCAATGGGAAGGCGACCCGGCCGAGCCCGTCCCGCAGCTCGGCCTTTGGACCCCAGGAGGCGCACCGATCCTATGCACCCCGCCCGAGGCCGAAGCCTTCATCCTGCAGGGTTACGCCGGGTCCATTGCCGCCACGCCTGATCGCATCCTCGTCACCTCGCCCAAGAGCGGCGCGCTGATGATCTTCGAGGCCAGCGGCTCCCACATCGCCACCCACCACCGCCCCGACCTCTGCGGCGCGGCCAACTGCAGCACGGGCTTCACCGTGACCGACGGCCAGGGCGCGGTCTGGTCCGCCGGTGACGACGGCCTGACCCCGCTCGCCAATGACGAAACCCAATGGGATAACCACCTCGTCGCGCTAGGTTGACCAGTCCCCTGAACCCTCATTTGCCCATTCCCAAATACTCTCGGGGGGTTTGGGGGGCGAAGCGCCCCCAATGACCGAGGAGGAGGCGCAAGCCCGACGACGAGACAAAAGGACTTCGCGCGTCAGCGCTCAATCTGAAAACCGCCCCCAATCCAGCGAAATCCAGAAGTTAAGAAATCCCTAACGCCCGCAACCAAGTTATTGCTTTCATTGAGGTTACCGAGTTTGTCCACCGTGGACACCCTCACGCCAGCAGCCTGTCCCGATCCACTCCGGTGACCCGAACCTCCAGGATCGTCCCCTCCGGCTGGTCCTCCCCGAAGGCCACCTCGGCGAACCCCTCGGTCCGGCCCAGACGCGGCCCCTCGGTCAGCACGCTGTGGACCCGGCCCACCTGCCCCGCCAGATGCTCCTCGAGGACCCGGTCGCCCAGGGCCCGCAACCGCGCCGCCCGTTCCTTGATCTCCGGCCCCCGAACCTGCGGCATCCGCGCCGCAGGGGTCCCCTTGCGGGGCGAGAACGGGAAGACATGCAGGAAGGTCAGTCCACACTCCTGAACCAGATCGAAGCTCCGCTGGAACATCGCCTCCGTCTCGGTCGGAAACCCCGCGATGATGTCCGCCCCGAAGACCATCTCTGGCCGCGACGCCCGAACCTCCTCACAGAACCGGATCGCATCGTCCCGCAGATGCCGCCGCTTCATCCGCTTCAGGATCAGATCATCCCCCGCCTGCAACGACAGGTGAAGGTGCGGCATCAGCCGACCCTCGGTCGCAATCGCCTCGATCAGCACGGGGTCCGCCTCGATGGAATCGATCGACGAAATCCGCAGCCGGGGAACCGAGGTCAGCTTCAGGATCCGCCGCACCAGATCGCCCAAGCGCGGCTCCCCCGGCAGGTCGGCCCCCCAGGATGTCAGGTCCACCCCGGTCAGCACCACCTCGTTGAACCCACGATCCACCAGCCGGTTGATCTGCTCGACCACCACCCCCGCCGGGACCGACCTGGAATTCCCGCGCCCGAAGGGAATGATACAGAAGGTGCAGCGATGGTCGCAGCCGTTCTGGACCTGCACATAGGCCCGGTGCCGCCCGAACCCGTCGATCAGATGCCCCGCCGTCTCGCGGACCGACATGATGTCGTCGACCTGCACCCGCTCCGTCGCGCCGATCAGATCAGGCGCCGCGATGCCCCTCCAGGTCTCGGCCTGCATCTTCTCGTGGTTGCCCACCACCCGC
>JBKDYO010000163.1:0-42313 GCA_046305855.1 Paracoccaceae bacterium | reverse complement strand
TTCGAGGACTGGAAGCCTTCGGCAACCTCACCCTCGTTCCACGCGATCCGCATCCCCTTGCCGCCGCCACCGGCTGACGCCTTGATCATCACCGGATAGCCGATCTGGCCCGAGATCTTCACCGCCTCGTCCGCGTCCGCGATCAGGCCCATGTAGCCCGGCACTGTGGAAACACCTGCCTCCATCGCCAGCTTCTTCGAGGTGATCTTGTCCCCCATCGCCTCGATGGCAGGCGACGGTGGGCCGATGAAGACAACCCCCGCCGCCTCAAGCGCTGCCGCGAAGTTGCGGTTCTCGGACAGGAAGCCATAGCCCGGGTGCACTGCTTGCGCGCCGGTGGCCTTGATCGCGGCCATGATCTTGTCGATCACGATGTAGGACTGCGCGGCAGGCGATGGCCCGATATGCACCGCCTCGTCCGCCATCTTGACGTGAAGCGCATTGCGGTCGGCGTCGGAATAGACCGCCACCGTCTTGATCCCCATCTTCCGGGCCGTCTTGATCACACGGCAGGCGATCTCGCCCCGGTTGGCGATCAGGATCTTGTCAAACATCGGCTCCCCCCATCAGGCGCAAAGAAAAAGGACCACCCGGGCGGTCAGCCCGGATGGTCCTTGGTGTCAGGTGAACCCGCCCGAAGGCGGTTAGATCAGTAGCCCGAGTTGCAGGGCGGCAGGCCCAGCTCGATACCGCAGGTTGCAACGCCCGCAAGGCCACCGAGGGCGGCGCCAGCAAGCATGTTTTCATCCAGCGCGTCTGCGACCAGCGCGCCAGCGGCGGCACCGGCCATGCCGCGGGACGCGGGGTCCTGCATGCAACCGGCCAGCGACGTGGAAAGAATGGCGAAGACGATAAGCGACTTCTGCATTTGGAACTGCCTCGTAGGTTTGTTGTTATTATGCCGGATTCTACCGCAAGATCACGGATTTGGAAGCAGTTTTTCGCGCGGCTCACGCAGTCGGCATTCCCCGGCCCGCGCATAAGGATCGGTCCGGCCTGGGACGGGCCGGACCGAAGGGAAGGGGAAGGGTAACAACGTAGACTGCGCAAGCCATGGCTGGACTGCCGAAGACCCGCAGAGAAACAATGGCGCGGCGATGCAACCATTGCAAACCCAATGAAAACGTCCGCACAACCCTGAGCAAAAGCATGCCAAAACTGCTGGGGTGTCGGCGAATTCATGCCTAGTCCTCGTCCTCGTCCCAGTCGTCGCTCAGCGCATCGGGGGCACCGACAGCGAAAACCTCCGGGAAGGCCGCCTCTGCCCGCCTGGCGTCAATCCGCAGCATGGCCTCGTAGGAGCAGGGATCGAACGGGTCTTCGGCGGCCACGACCTCGCGCCCGAAAAGCCAGGACAGGCGCCCGGCATCGAGGTTGCCGCGCTCAAAGGGTTCCTCCCCGAAATACTGCCAAAGCGCGGCCATGAAGGCCTGATCGGCCATCCGGTCGGCATGCTTGCGGTCCCGGTAACGCTCGCGCTTGACCAGCTTTGTCGCGCCTTCCTTCACATTGGCGCGGCGGATCGTGAACTGGAAATCTGTCCCCGGCATCCGGCCCGGGAAGCCTCGGTGCTTCAGCATCTGTCGTGTCCTTGCTCATGGCAGCCGAAAGGACAAATAGGCGAACGCAGAGGCGCAGCCCAGAGCGAAGTCGCTGAATTTTCTAGGAAAGAGCGGCCATCAACCGCGCCAATGCGCAGGAGGCCGAAGGTTGGTGCGGGCCCGCCTGACCAAAGCCGGCAGGCCCGCTCCGCAAGATTACTTGTACTTGCCGGTGTCCACGACTTCCGCGGTAACCGGTTCCATCGCGACTTCTTCTTTCTTGGCGCAAGCGGCGATAGCCGAAACCATTGCCAGAACCAGAACCAGACGTGCGCTCTTCGACATCCTCTACTCCATCTTTCTCTTGGTGCTTCGGATCCCTCGCGGGCACCCGGCACCTGTTCGCTGTTGAAGGCCGAATTGGCCCGGCCTGACGCTACCTTAGCCGAAAGCTTTTCGGATTGGTATGATGGCCCGACCAAGTTCTCGACCTGTGGCGTTCCTACATCAGCAGGTAGTGCATGGCCAGTCAGAAAAACAACATTTCGCGGCTGCATCAAAAGACCTCCCAGGCGCAGGCGCCGTTTTCTGGGCGGTAGGATTCGAAAAATTGCACCACTTCGGGCGTGGCCTCGCCGAAGGGCACGGCTTCGCTGGCAAACGAGATGATGATCTGCTGCGGCGCGGGCACCATGCCGTCGATCCGGTCGATGGCAAAGCTGTCGCACAGTGCCTGCATGTCCACGGAGGCGCTCTCGGCCTCCTCGGGGCTGAGGCCGGGCGCAAGAAACCGGAACCGTGCAGTAGCCCCTTCCGGGCCGCGCGCATTGGTCACGATGTCGATCAGCGTCAGCGCACGCCCTGACGGTACGGTGACGGCTTCGCCAGATGGGGCTTCATCCTTGCAGCCAATTATCGCGGCAAGAACCACCAACATGAGTGCGAAGCGCTTCATGTCTCGCTGTCCGCTTCAACTGGAACACACCCGCCTGAGATGACCCTGAAATCGCGTGCCTGCCACAGGCCGACCCTCAGGCCCTCGGGGCCGAGGAATTTTCCAAGTTTGATGCGCGCGACTTTGCCTTGAATCTGCTGGACGATGTTGCGGCTGGCGAGCACCTGCTCGGTCAAGACGGCGTGGCAGGCGTCGGCAAAGGTTCTGTCCTCGACGACTGCATCCGCGCCCCGCACCGCAGCAAAAGTGAACGTCATGAAGTCGGCTTTGCCTTTGCCGGACGCCTCGTAAGAGTTTAGCCGCCAGTCCTGTAGCGGCGGCGGATAGTTCGGGAAAAGAATGGTGCCGGTCTTCCAGTCGACGCAGCGCCCGCTTGCGACCTGCATTGGAAAGTTGACGTCCTTCGTTCCGAGCTTTCGGATGTTGACGCGATAGACATCGGCTTTCAGAACACCGTCGGGTGCGCGCGGCATCTTTTCCAGGATGTCGTTGCAGATGCTGACAATCGCAGTCTCGGGAAATGAAAAGCTAACGGTCTCGCGCGTCGCAGAAACGTTGATGGTCAGGGCGTGCTGGCCCCAGAGAGTCATCCACTCGATCTCTGTCGCGGCAAGAAACTGTCCCGGTGCCCATGCGGACGTGATCAAGACGGGCTGGTTCGTATCCGGCTTGTAGAGGAAGCGGCCGATCGCAATCGCTGCGAGCAGCACGACAACAACAGTCAGGATGACATTGGTTCTCATTGACCTACGGCTACAGCGGAATGTTGTCGTGCTTCTTCCAGGGCATCACGGCCTTCTTGCCGCGCAGCGCCGCAAAGGCCCGCGCCACCCTCCGGCGGGTCGAATGCGGCATGATGACCTCGTCGATAAAGCCCTTCTCGGCCGCTACGAACGGGTTGGCGAAGCGGTCCTCGTAATCCTTCACCCGCGCTGCGATCTTTTCGGGCTCATCCAGCTCGGAGCGATACAGGATTTCCACCGCACCCTTCGCGCCCATCACCGCGACTTCCGCCGTGGGCCAGGCATAGTTGAAGTCGGCCTTCAGGTGCTTTGAGGCCATCACGACGTAAGCCCCACCATAAGTCTTGCGGGTCAGCACCGTGACCTTCGGGACCGTCGCTTCGCCATAGGCAAACAGCAGCTTCGCCCCGTGCTTGATGACACCGCCGTACTCCTGTCCCGTCCCCGGCAGGAAGCCCGGCACGTCGACAAAGGTCAGGATCGGAATCTCGAAGGCATCGCAGAACCGCACAAACCGCGCAGCCTTGCGGCTGGCGTCGATGTCCAGGCATCCGGCCAGCACCATCGGCTGGTTCGCCACCACGCCCACTGTCTGGCCTTCCAGCCGGATGAAGCCGATGATGATATTGCCCGCAAAGTCCTTCTGCACCTCGAAGAAATCGCCCTCGTCGGCAACCTTCGTGATCAGCTCCTTCATGTCATAGGGCTGGTTCGGGTTGTCGGGGACCAACGTGTCGAGACTGGTCTCGATGCGGGTCGGGTCGTCGAAGAACGGCCGGACGGGGGCCTTCTGCCGGTTGTTCAAGGGAAGGAAGTCGAACAGCCGCCGAACCTCGGCCAGCGCCTCGACGTCGTTCTCGAAGGCCCCGTCGGCGACCGATGACTTTCGGGTGTGGGTCGATGCGCCGCCCAGCTCCTCGGCCGTCACGACCTCGTTCGTCACGGTCTTCACCACATCGGGGCCGGTGACGAACATGTAGCTGGAATCCTTCACCATGAAGATGAAGTCGGTCATCGCCGGGGAATAGACCGCGCCGCCCGCGCAGGGGCCCATGATCAGCGAAATCTGCGGCACCACGCCGGACGCTTCGATGTTGCGCTGGAACACCTCGCCATAGGCCGCAAGGCTGGCGACGCCCTCCTGGATCCGCGCGCCGCCCGAGTCGTTGATCCCGATCACCGGCGCGCCGTTCTGCATCGCCATGTCCATGATCTTGCAAATCTTCGCGCCATGGGTTTCCGAAACGGACCCGCCCATCACCGTGAAGTCCTGAGAGAAGACATAGACCTGCCGACCATTGATCGTGCCCCAGCCAGTGACGACGCCGTCACCTGCGGGCCGGTCCTTCTCCATCCCGAAATCGATGCAGCGGTGGGCGACGAACATGTCGAATTCTTCGAACGACCCTTCGTCCAGAAGCAGCTCGGCCCGTTCCCTCGCTGTCAGCTTGCCCTTGGCGTGCTGCGCTGCGACCCGGCGCTCACCGCCCCCGGCCCGTGCGGCCGACCTGCGCGCCTCAAGCTCGTTCAGAATATCTTTCATCGCGCCCTCCCCCGGCTGATGGCGCGGCCAATCTAGGCGATTGCTGCCAATGCGAGAAGCACGAATGAGAAAATTTGCAAATCCATTTTGACGTCTGCGTTTCAAATTGCAAATCCGCAAAATAGTGGCCGCCACCGTCCGTCCACGATATCTGCCCCGGGCACCCCGCCGGAGGACCCGATGCCCACCCTGCCCATTCCCGTCGTCACGATCGGCCTGCTTCTGGCCTCGAACATCTTCATGACCTTCGCTTGGTATGGTCACCTCAAGTTCAAGGAAAGCGCGCTGATCACGGTGATCCTTGTCTCCTGGGGGATCGCCTTCTTCGAATATGTCCTGCAGGTCCCCGCCAACCGCATCGGCCACGGGTATTTCTCGGCCGCCGAGCTGAAGACGATCCAGGAGGTCATCACCCTGTCCGTCTTTGCGGTCTTCTCCGTCGTCTACCTGAAGGAACCGCTCTCCTGGAGCCACCTCGTCGGCTTCGGCTTCATTGCCGCCGGAGCCTTCTTCATCTTCCACAAATGGGCGTGACCGACCCCTGTCTCTGACGTAACCTCTGCCCGGCAAAAGGGAGGGGAGAGCCATGGCGTACTGGCTTTACGGGCGGCGGCAAAGCGGGTCGATGGCGATCGAGGCCGCCTTGCGCCTTTGCGGTGCGGACTGGACATTGGTCGACACGCCCCGCCCCAAGACCGAGGCCGACCGGACAGCGTTTCTTCAGATCAACCCCCGGGGCCAGGTGCCGATCCTGATCCACCCGGACGGCACGGTGATCACCGAAGGCCCGGCAATCCTGACGCACCTTGCCGCGGCCTTTCCCGCCGCAGACCTTGCTCCCGCCCCCGCCTCTTCCGCCCGCGCCTGGCAAGACCGCTGGCTCGCCTTCTTTCATGCCAATGTCTACGAGGGCATGCTGCGCGAGCTTTTCCCCGACCGCTACACGCTCGACCCCGAGGGCGGACCTGCCGTTGCCGCCGCCGCGACCGACTATGTCCGCCACCACTTTTCGCTGTTCGAGGCAGAGCTTGCCCGCCGCCCCGATACCGCCTTCGTTTGCGGCTCCAGCCCGTCGATCCTCGACATCTACGTCTGGATGCTCTGCTTCTGGCTCGACGCCGGCTGGCTGGCCGAGAACTGCCCGACCCTCGCTGCGCATTGGCAGCGGATGCGCGCGCTGCCCGCACTGACCCCGATCGAACAGGCGCATTTCGGGTAAGCAAAACCGGGCCTTCGCCCGCAATGGACTCCACCCGGCCCCGGGCGTAGGAAAAGGGATGACCTCCCTCCCCGCCCCCCGCTTTCTTGACCGGACCACCCCGCCCAAGATCATCACCCTGATCCTGATGGCCGGGCTTTCCGCGCTTGCCATGAACATCTTCCTGCCCTCGCTGCCCGGCATGGCGACCTATTTCGGCGTGCCTTACGGCGTGATGCAGCAGTCCGTGGCGCTCTACCTCGCCCTCTCCGCCGCCCTGCAGATCATCATCGGCCCGATTTCCGACCGCTTCGGTCGGCGCAAGGTGTTGATCGGCTCGCTGATCCTCTTCCTCCTCGCTACCATCGGCACCCTCCTCGCCCCGACCGCCACCTGGTTCCTCATCTTCCGCATGGCCCAAGCCGTCATCGCCTCTGGCATGGTCCTCAGCCGGGCGATCGTGCGCGACATGGTGGCCGATGCCCAGGCCGCCAGCATGATCGGCTATGTCACCATGGGGATGAGCCTTGTCCCGATGATCGGCCCCGTCATCGGAGGGGTCCTCGACGACTTCTACGGCTGGAAAGCCAACTTTGCCCTCCTCCTCATCCTCGGGCTTGCGACCCTCGCCCTCGTCTGGGCCGACCTTGGCGAGACCGCAACTCTTCGCCGTGTCAGCTTGATGGACCAGATCCGGACCTACCCTTCCCTCTTCGCCTCGCGCCGGTTCTGGGGCTACGCGCTCGCCGCCGCTTTCACTTCGGGATGCTTCTTCGCCTATCTCGGCGGCGCGCCCTATGTCGGCGACAAGATCTTTGGCCTCTCCTCCACTCAGGTCGGGACACTTTTTGCCCTGACGGCCATCGGCTATGCCTCGGGCAACTTCCTCGCCGGGCGCTTTTCGGTGCGGATCGGCATGAACCGGATGATCCTGATCGGCACGCTGGTCACCACCTTTGGGATATCGATGCTGGCCCTTCTGACGCTGGCAGGGCTGTCCGGGCCAGTGGTCTTCTTCGGCCTCACGATCTTCATGGGCCTCGGCAACGGCATCTGCCTGCCCAACGCCAACGCCGGGATGCTGTCGGTCCGCCCCGACCTTGCAGGCACGGCCTCGGGCCTTGGCGGCGCGATCCTGATCGGCGGCGGTGCGGCCCTTGCGGCCTTCGCGGGCGTGCTCCTGCATCCCGGTGCGACCGAGATGCCGCTCATCCTTCTGATGCTCGCTTCCTCTGTCGCTTCGGTGATTTCGATCCTTTTCGTCATCCGCCGCGCCCGCCAGATCGGCGCCACCTGAATCGGCAGTTGACGCCCGGGCTTTGCAAAGCCACTTTCGGCTTTGCAAACAGGGGATGCGGATGGCCACCCAGAAACTCTACGCCGGGGTCAAGCTGCGCGAAATCCGGGGCCGGATGTCGCTGACGCAAAAGGCCTTTGCCGACAAGCTGTCGGTGTCGCTGCCCTACCTGAACCAGATGGAGAACAACCACCGGCCCGTCAGCGCCGCCGTGGTCCTTGCACTTGCCCAGGAATTCGGCCTCGACGTCACCGAGCTGACGGTGGGCGAAAGCGAACGCCTGGTCACCGACATGCGCGAGGCGCTGGCCGACCCGGTCTTTTCGACAGCCACCCCGCCACTTGCCGACCTGCGCCTTGCTGCCTCGAACGCCCCGGCCTTGGCCCGCGCCTTTCTTGACCTGCACCGCGCCTATCGCCAGACCCACGAACGCCTCGCTTCGCTGGATGAGGCCCTGGGCCGCGAAGACGCCTCGATCCGCCCTTCGGCCTGGGAAGAGGTGCGCGATTTCTTTCACTATTGCGACAACTACCTCGATGCCATCGACCGAGCTGCCGAACATTTCGCGACCTCGGCAACCAGCGGAAAACCAATCGAACATCTGGCGCAGGACCTTCTGAAACGGGCAGGCATCAGCTTGCATTATTCGAACACCGCGCCCCTCAGGCACTACGACCCGCAAGCCAAGCGCCTGGACATCTCCGCTCGGGCCTCCGGGCCTTCCCAGCGATTCCAGCTCCTTCATCAGATAGCGCTTCTCACGCAGAATGAACTTCTTGAGGCAACCCTCGATCTGGCGCGGTTTTCCACACCCGAGGCCCGCGATATCGCGAAGATCGGCCTGGCCAACTACTTCGCCGGGGCTGCCCTTCTGCCCTACCGCGCCTTCCTGACCGCTGCGCAAGAGGTCCGCCACGATCTTGAACGCCTTGCCGACATCTTCGGCGCCAGTATCGAACAGGTTGGCCACCGGCTTTCCACGATGCAAAGACCCGGGGCCAAGGGCATCCCGTTCTTCTTTGTTCGCGTCGATCAGGCAGGCACCATCACCAAGCGCCACTCCTCGACCCGTCTGCAATTTGCGCGCTTCGGCGGGGCTTGCCCCTTGTGGAACGTGCATCAGGCCTTTGAAACGCCTGGGCAATTCCTGCGCCAGCTGGCGGAAACACCGGACGGGGTCCGCTATCTTTGCCTCGCTCGCGATGTGTCAAAGCCCGCCGGGGCCTTCCTCGCCCCGGTCCGCCGCTATGCCATCGGCCTCGGCTGCGAGGTGCAGCACGCGCAAGCACTCGTCTATTCCGACGGGCTCGACCTGAAAGGCAGGTTCGAGCCTATCGGGATTTCCTGCCGGATCTGCGAGCGGGTGAATTGCCACCAGCGATCCGTCCCGCCGCTGGAAGGGCGGTTGAAGATCAACCCCAACGCCCGCGACGTCCTGCCTTACGAGATCGGCTGACTTACTTCCGCAACGCCGCTGCGATCTGGTCCTTCAGCCGCGCCCGGGTCTTCCGCAGGACCTCTTCCTCGGCGTCGGTCAGAAGATCCATCCGCGTTTCCGCCCGATGCACCTTGTCGTTGACCGAGTCGTACTCGGTCAGCAGCTTGGCGAAATGCGCGTCCGACACCTTCAAGGCGCTGATTTTCTGCGCCTCGGCCGGGAATTCATCGTGCAGCGTGTGCGGGGTATTCGACATGCCTGTCTCCTTCTTGACTGTCCCTTGCAGTCTAGAAGGCCCCGCCCGTCCCAGCCTTGACCGGGATCAAACGCCCGAAAATTCAGCGCTGCGCCGTCTTCCAGTTCGGATGGATCCACGGCTCCAGGTTCGAGGCGGGCAAAGGCGTCCGGCCCAGGATATGGTCCGCCGCCTTTTCGCCCGTCATGATCGAGGGCGCATTCAGGTTGCCGTTCGTCACTTGCGGGAAGATCGAGCTGTCGGCGACCCGCAGCCCTTCCACCCCGATCACCCGGCACTCCGGATCGACGACCGCCATCGGATCGCTGGCCCGCCCCATCCGCGCCGTGCCGCAGGGGTGATAGGCGCTTTCCACATGCTCGCGCAGGAAATCGTCCAGCTGGTCATCGGTCTGACACCCAGGGCCGGGTTGCAGCTCGGCCTGCAGGTAAGGCTTGAACGCGTCCTGCCCGAAGATCTCGCGCGTCAGGCGGATCGAGGTGCGGAACTCGTCCCAATCGTCGGGGTGCGACATGTAGTTGAAGCGGATCACCGGGGCGTCCGTGGGGTTGCCCGACCGAAGCGTGATCGATCCGCGCGACTTCGACCGCATCGGCCCGACATGCGCCTGGAACCCATGCCCCGACGCCACTGCCTTGCCGTCATAGCGCACCGCGATGGGCAGGAAATGGTACTGGATGTCCGGGTATTCGATCCCGGCTTTCGATCGGATGAAGGCGCAAGCCTCGAACTGGTTCGAGGCGCCCAGGCCCTTTCCAGTAAGCAGCCACTGTGCCCCGACCCAGGCCTTGCCCCATAGATTCCAGTATTTGTAAAGGGTTATCGGCTGGCTGGCCGCAAACTGCATGTAGATTTCTAGATGATCCTGCAGGTTCGCGCCCACGCCGGGACGGTCCGCCACAACGTCGATCCCATGCTCTTTCAGATGCGCGGCAGGCCCGATCCCCGACAGCATCAGAAGCTTCGGCGAGTTGATCGACGAGGCCGCGAGGATCACCTCCCTGCCGGCCTTTATCACCTGCCGCCCCGCGCGGGTGTCGACCTCGACCCCGACTGCGCGCTTGCCCTCCATCACCACCCGGCGGGCAAAGCCTCGGACGATGTGGACGTTCCCTCCCGCCATCGCGGGTTTCAGGTAGGCATTCGCCGCCGACCAGCGCCGTCCCTTGTGGATCGTCGCCTCGAAGGGCCCGAAGCCCTCCTGCTGCTGGCCGTTGTAGTCTTGCGTCACCGGATACCCGGCCTGTTCACCCGCCTTGATGAAGGCGTCGAACAGCGGATTCTCCCGCTTGCCCCGCGATACATGCAGCGGGCCATCCTCCCCCCGGAATTCCGGGCCAGAGCCGCCATGCGACTGCTCCATCCGCTTGAAATACGGCAGCACGTCGGCATAGCCCCAGCCATCCGCCCCCATCTCGGCCCAGGTGTCGAAGTCCTTCGCATGGCCGCGGACGTAGACCATTCCGTTGATCGACGATGACCCGCCGATCACCTTCCCCCTGGGCGTCGCCAGCCTGCGTCCGTCCAGATGCGGCTCCGGCTCGGTCGCAAAGCCCCAGTCGTAGATCCCCATGTTCATCGGATAGCTCAACGCGCCCGGCATCTGGATGAACGGTCCCGCGTCCGACCCGCCGTGTTCGATCACCACCACCCGCTTGCCCGCCTCGGACAGCCGGTAGGCCATCGCGCAGCCCGCCGAGCCCGCGCCCACAATCACGTAATCCGCGTGCATCCCTCAGACCCCCCGCTGCAATTCGGCTTCCAGATGTCGCAGCGCCAGTTCCACGGCCGCCGCCCCATCCGGAGCCCCCATTTTCAAGACTTCGCGCAGGTACAGCCCGTCGATCAGCGCCCCCAGCGACGCCGCGATCCCCTCGGCCCGCGCCCCGGCCAATGGCCGCAACCCGGCCACCAGGTTCGTCCGCAGCCGCCCCTGATAGATCGCCAGAAGCCGCTTCGCCTCGGGCACGGTCTGCGCCAGAACCCAGAAGTTCAGCCAGGCCCCCACCGCCTCACGCCGAAAGTTGCCGGGGCTGAACGACGCCCGCAGCACCGCCCGGATTCGCCCCTCCGGCCCCTCGGCCGCCGCCAATGCGCCGCGCACTTCGGCGCCATACAGCGTCATGATGTGGCGCATCGCGGCCAGGAACATCTCTTCCTTCGATCCGAAATAGTGATGCGCCAACGCACTGGACATCCCCGCCCGCTTGGCGATCTGGCTGACGGTCACGTCCAGCGACCCCACCCTGCCGATCTCGACAATGGTGGCTTTCACCAGCGCTTCCTTGCGGATAGGCTCCATTCCAAGCTTCGGCATTTCGGTCTGGCCCCAAAAAACTCTTGCCAAACCGAAGTAAGGCGAAGTTTATTGACTCGTCAATCAACAAAAATACCGGGGAGCCTGCATGACCATCCGTTCGACCCTTCTGACCACCGTTGTCACCTTTGCGCTGGCGGGTTCCGCCTTCGCCGAAGGCTGTGACAAGATCGTCTTCTCTGATGTTGGCTGGACCGACATCACGGTAAACACCGCCGCTGCCAGCCTGGTGCTGAACGCGCTTGGATATGAGACGGAAACCAAACTTCTGTCCGTGCCCGTCACCTATTCCGGCATGGCCTCGGGCGATGTCGATGTCTTCCTTGGCAACTGGATGCCGACGATGGAGGCCGATATTGCCGCCTACCGCGATGCGGGCACCGTCGAAACCGTGGCCGAAAACCTGACCGGCACGCAGTACACGCTGGCCACCAATGCCCACGGGGCCGCGCTGGGGATCAAATCCTATGCCGACCTTGCGCCCAACAAAGACGCGCTGGAAGGCAAGATCTATGGCATCGAGCCCGGCAACGACGGCAACCGTCTGATCCTGGACCGCATCACCAACGATGACTATGGGATGAGCGTCTTCGAACTGGTCGAAAGCTCGGAACAGGGCATGCTGGCGCAGGCGGTCAAGATGACCGGCGAAGGCAAGCCCGTGGTCTTCCTTGGCTGGGCCCCGCATCCGATGAACGGCGCGATGGAACTTACCTATCTGACCGGCGGCGAAGAGTGGTTCGGGGCAAGCGGCTCGGTCTTCACCAACACCCGGGCCGGTTTCACCGCCGAATGCCCGAACACCGGCAAGCTTTTAGCCAACATGGTCTTCACCATGGAGATGGAAAACACCCTGATGGCCGCCATCCTGAACGACGGTGCTGACCCGAACGATGCGGCCAAGGCCTGGCTTGCCGCCAACCCGGGCACCTGGACAGCTTGGCTGGACGGCGTGACCGCCAAGGACGGCAGCGATGCCGTGGCGGCCGTGACCGCAGCACTGCAGTAACCAAAACAAGGCCCCGGGAACCAACCCGGGGCCGCTTCTTTTGACCGGGGGAACAGAATGGACTGGCTGACGGATCACAAGATCCCGGTCGGCAAGGTGGCGAAGACCATCTTCGACTGGATGAAGGAAAATCTCTCTCCCCTGTTCGATGCGATCTCGCTGGTGATGGAAGCGATGATCGACGGCATCCTGTGGGTGTTGCAAACCCCGCATCCGCTGGTCATCGTGGCGCTTTTCGTGGCGCTTACCTGGGTCCTGCAAAAGAACTGGAAGATCTGCCTTGGTGTTCTGCTGGGGTTCCTTTTCATCCTGAACCAGGGCTATTGGGAAGAAACCACTGAAAGCCTGACCCTGATCCTGTCGGCCTGCGTGGTCTGCATGGGGCTTGGCGTGCCGATCGGCATTGCCTGCGCCCACCGGCCAAAGCTTTACCGCTTTATGGTGCCGATCCTTGACCTGATGCAGACCCTGCCCACCTTCGTTTACCTGATCCCGGCCATCGTCTTCTTTGGCCTCGGCATGGTGCCCGGCCTGATCGCCACCGTGATCTTCGTCCTGCCCGCGCCGATCCGGCTGACCCACCTTGGCGTCTCCTCGACCCCGAACGCGCTTTTGGAGGCCGCAACCGCCTTTGGCGCGACCCCCAAACAGCGGCTTTGGAAAGTGGAACTCCCCTGGGCCATGCCGCAGATCATGGCGGGTCTCAACCAGACGATCATGCTGTCGCTGTCGATGGTCGTGATCGCGGCCCTTGTCGGTGCAAACGGCCTTGGCGTGCCGGTCATCCGCGCGCTGAACTCGGTCAACACCGCGCTTGGCTTTGAATCGGGCTTCATCATCGTGGTGGTGGCCATCCTTCTCGACCGCATGCTGAGGGTGTCGAAATGAGCCGCGCAGCCGTTGAATTCGACAAGGTCAGCATCGTCTTTGGCGACAACCCAGACCGCGCCCTGCCCCTGATGGATCAGGGGAAGACCCGGCAAGAAGTGCAGCAGGCCACCGGCCAGGTGCTTGGTGTCCACGACTGCTCGCTGACCGTGGCCGAGGGCGAAATCCTTGTGCTCATGGGCCTGTCCGGCTCGGGCAAGTCGACCCTGCTGCGCGGCGTCAACGCGCTGAACCCGGTCGTCCGGGGCGAAGTGCGGGTGCTTGAGAATGACAAGATGGTCTCGGTCACCAAGGCCAGTCCCGAAACCCTGCGCCGCCTGCGCGCGACCCGCATTGCGATGGTGTTCCAGCAATTCGGCCTGCTGCCTTGGCGCTCCGTGCGCGAGAATGTGGGGCTTGGCCTCGAACTGGCGGGCATGTCCCCCGAAGCGCGCAAGCCCAAGGTCGACGCCCAGCTGGAACTGGTGAACCTTTCACAATGGGCCGAACGCAAAGTGGGCGACCTGTCCGGCGGCATGCAGCAGCGCGTCGGCCTCGCCCGTGCCTTCGTCACCGACGCGCCGATTCTGCTGATGGACGAGCCATTTTCGGCGCTTGACCCGCTGATCCGGTCCAAGCTGCAGGACGAGCTTCTGGACCTGCAAGCCAAGCTCAAGCGGACGATCGTTTTCGTCAGCCACGACCTTGATGAGGCGTTCAAGATCGGCAACCGGATTGCCCTGATGGAAGGGGGCCGGATCGTCCAGTGCGGCACCGCGCGCGAGATCATTGCCAACCCGGTGTCGGAATATGTGGCCGACTTCGTGGCGCACATGAACCCGCTTGGGGTGCTCACCGCGCGGGACGTGATGGAGCCAGGGACGGCCTCCGCATCCGCCCACGAGTTGCCTGCCGAGACTCCGGTCAAAGACATCATGGACCTGATGTCGAAGGGCGTGGCCGAGTTGGTCGTGACGGAAAATGGCCGAAACCTCGGGATGGTTCGCACCGCCGGGCTGATGGCAAAGCTGATCAACCCGCGGGGCTAAGGCCAAGAATTTTAAGTAAAATTCTTGCCAAGTTCCTTGAGTAAGGAATTTGGCTCCGCATATCGCAAACCCTGCGGCCAAAAGTTAAGATTGCCCTAACGCCCGCAAGCAAGCCATTGATTTCATTCGACTAAGCCAGAATGTCCACCGTGGACACTCACTCGGCCACGGCGGCCTTCTTCTTCGGAGCGGCCTTCTTGGCCGGGGCCTTCTTCGCGGCAGGGGCCTTCTTCGCAGCCGCCGCCTTCTTCGGCGCGGCCTTCTTCTTGCCCCCCGACTTGCCCGCCTTCTCGGCGATCAGGACCAGAGCTTCCTCCAGCGTGACCGCCTCCGGCTCCACCCCCTTCGGCAGGGTCGCGTTCACCTTTTCCCACTTCACATAGGGCCCGTATTTGCCAGGCATCACCTGGACCTCGCCCCCTTCCGGATGCGCCCCCAGAACCTTCAAGGGTCCCGCCTTCGCCGCCCCGCCACGCCGCCCGGCCAGCTTCTGAGCCAGCACTTCGACCGCCCTGTTCATCCCGATGGTGAAGACCTCCTCCACCTCCGGAATGTTCGCGTAGACCGGCCCATGCTTCACATAGGGCCCAAACCGCCCGATCCCGGCTTCCACCAGCACCCCATCCTCCGGATGCTTGCCCACCTCGCGCGGCAAGGACAACAGCGCCAGTGCCCGTTCCAGCGTCAGCCCGTCCGGCGTCCAGCCCTTCGGCAGGCTCGCCCGGTCGGGCTTCGGATTGGCCTCCGAAGCCTCGCCCCGCTGGACATAGGGCCCGAAGCGACCGGCCCGCAGGCTGATCTCCACCCCGTTCTCGTCCTGCCCCAGGATGCGCCCGTCCGAGGCGACCGACTCGGCATCCCCCGCCAGAGGCCGGGTATACCGGCACTCCGGATAGTTGCCGCAGCCGATGAAGGCCCCGCCCGACCGCGCGGTTTTCAGATGCAGCCGCCCCGTCCCGCAGGTCGGACAGACCCTTGGGTCGCCGCCATCGGCCCGCGCCGGGTAAAGGTGGGGGGCCAGGAAATCGTCAAGCTTAGTCAGAACCTCCCCGATGCGAAGGTCGGCCGTCTCGGCAATCGCCGCCGAGAAGTCGCGCCAGAACCGGGTCAGCACGTCCTTGTAATCTCGGTCCCCGGCCGAGACGTCGTCAAGTTCGGCCTCAAGGTCTGCCGTGAAGTCATACTCGACATAGCGGTGGAAGAAGTTCGACAGGAACGCCGTCACCAGCCGCCCCTTGTCTTCGGGGAAGAGCCGGTTCTTGTCCTTCCGGACGTACTCGCGGTCGACGATCGTGGTCAGGATCGAGGCATAGGTCGAGGGCCGCCCGATCCCCAATTCTTCCATCCGCTTGACCAGCGTCGCCTCGGTATAGCGCGGCAGGGGCTGGGTGAAGTGCTGGTCCGGCGTGACCGCGCCCTTGGCCAGACCCTCGCCCTGCATCACTTGCGGCAGGCGGCCTTCCTCGTCATCCTCGTCGTCGCGGCCCTGGTCGTAGACCTTGAGGTACCCGTCGAACAGCACCACCTGCCCGTTGGCCCGGAACCCGACCTGCCCATCGGGCGAGGTGATGTCGACGGCCGTCCGCTCCAGCCGCGCCGCCGCCATCTGGCTGGCAATCGTGCGCTTCCAGATCAGGTCGTAAAGCTTGCGCTGGTCGTCCTCGACCCGGATCTTGTCGGGCCCGAGGCCCATGTCCGTCGGCCGGATGCATTCATGTGCTTCCTGAGCATTCTTGGCCTTGTTCTTGTACATCCTCGGAGAATCCGGAACGTAGGCCTTGCCGAAGCGCTTATCGATTTCGCCCCTTGTGGCCATCACCGCTTCGGGGGCCATGTCGATGCCGTCGGTCCGCATGTAGGTAATATACCCCGCCTCATAGAGGCGTTGCGCGGCGTTCATGCATTGCTTGGCGCCCATGCCGTATTTGCGGCTGGCCTCCTGCTGGAGGGTAGAGGTCATGAAGGGCGGCCAGGGGTTTCGGGTGGCGGGTTTGGATTCGACCGCCATCACCTTGAATTCGCGTGATTTCGCCGCCTGGACGGCCAGCTCGGCTGCCGTCGCCGTCGGGATGTCGAACTTCGTCAGCTTCTTGGCCCCAAGGGTGACCATCCCGGCCTCGAACTCCTGCCCTCGCGGGGTGCGGAAGACGGCTTTGACGGTCCAGTATTCCTGGGCCTTGAAGGCCTCGATTTCCATCTCGCGTTCGACGATCAGGCGGAGGCAGACGGATTGCACGCGCCCTGCGGACTTTGCGCCCGGCAGCTTGCGCCACAGGACCGGCGAGAGGGTGAAGCCCACCAGATAGTCCAGCGCGCGGCGAGCGAGGTAGGCTTCGACGAGGGGCGTGTCGATGTCGCGGGGTTCCTTCATCGCCTTCGTCACCGCGTCCTTGGTGATGGCGTTGAAGGTAACGCGGGCGACCTTTTTCCCTTTCTTCAGAGAGCCTTGCAGGGCTTCCTTGAGATGCCAACTGATCGCCTCGCCTTCCCTATCCGGGTCGGTGGCGAGGATCAGGGTGTCGTCGGTCTTCAGGGCCTCGGTGATGGCGCGGATGTGCTTTTTCGATTCGGGAGCGACCTCCCAAAGCATGTCGAATCCGTTTTCGGGGTCGACCGAGCCGTCCTTGGCCGGCAGGTCGCGGACGTGGCCATAAGAGGCGAGAACGACGAAGTCCGGGCCGAGATATTTGTTGATTGTCTTGGCCTTGGCGGGGGATTCGACGACGACGACTGGCATATTTCGTGAAACTCCCGCGCCCGGCAAATGGCGGGGCAACATGTGGGCGAAGCCGAGGGCTTGTCAACCGGGGGGCTTGGCGGGCCCGGAGGCCGAAGTGCTGCGGCTGCCTTTCGGGCCGTGGTTGGCGGGTGATTGGCCGGAGGACAGCTGCCTCGGCGGAACGGGCGTTTGTGGCCCTGCAAGTGCTTGGGAACGCAGAGTTAACTGGAGAAGTTTCGCAAAGGTTAAGCGTCTTCCATCCGTCTTCCACGCGTCTTCCTTGCGTCTTTCATAAAGAAAGACCGTTGCCGGTTAACCCTTTGCGACGAATCGCCCCTAGAGATCCACCCGGGCCAGCAACCCGCCGGGCTGGCGCGAGATGCGACCGTCAAGTTCCAGCGTCAGAAGCTCGGGCGCCAGCTGGGCCGAGGTCACGTTGAGGTCGCGCATCAGTTGATCTTCGGCCAGCGGGCTGGGCCCAAGGCGGTTCAGGATCATCGAGTGGAGGAGCGCCACCTCTTTCAGTGGGCGCTGGGGGGCCTCGGGGCCGGGGCGCGGGTCAAGCCGGATCGCGGGTTCGCGCAGGTCGCGGGTCGGCGCGCCAAGCGCCTCGAGCACGTCCTGCGGACCGCGCGCCAGAAGAGCCCCGTCGCGGATCAGCATGTTGCAGCCCGAGGCGCGGGCGTCGAAGGGGTGGCCGGGGACCGCCATCACGTCGCGCCCATAGTCGAGTGCCGCCTTCGCGGTGATCAGACTGCCGGATTTCGCCGCAGCCTCGACCACGACCACAGCGCGCGACAGACCGGCAACGATGCGATTGCGTAGTGGGAAATGCCGGGCCTGAGGCTCAAGGCCGGGCGGGTGCTCGCTGATCCGGCAGCCCTGGGCATCGATCTGGCGGGCAAGGCCGTCGTTTTCGGCCGGGTAGATCACATCGATGCCACCGGCCATCACTGCGACGGTTCGCCCGTCTGCCTCCAGGGCTGCCTCATGCGCCGCGGTGTCGATGCCGCGGGCAAGGCCGGAGACCACGGTGAACCCGGCCTCGGACAGGCCAAGGCCCAGCCTGCGAGCCATGCGCATGCCAAGAGAGGAGGCATTGCGGGCGCCAACCATGCCGACTGCTGGACGGTTGAGCAAAGCGATGTCACCAACGGCCCAGAGGATAGGGGGCGCGTCGGGCACGTCGATCAGGGCCTGGGGATAGCCCGCCCCGCCATGGACCAAAAGCCGCGCCCCGGCGGCCAGTCCTTGCCGCTGTTCGGCCACGACCACGCCCAGCGGACAAGGTTCATAATTGTCGACCCCGGCGGCCCGGGCAATGTCGGGCAGTGCTGCAAGGGCTGCGCGGGCCGAGCCGTGTTCGGCAATCAGCCGGTGATAGGTGACCGCCCCGACCCGGCGCGACCGCAGGAGGCGCAGCCGGTCAAGCTGGTCATCCTCGAACCCTGATAGCTGGCCGTCCGCCATTCCCGCCCTCATCCCGATCTTCGGCCACAGGGTGCACCGCAGATGGTTAACGAAAGCTGAATCTGCGAAAGCTGACGCCGGACCGGCTCGATTCTCTGCCAAGACAGTTGAACCCCGGCGGAATATTTGATCAAATAGGCGAAAGGCCCGAAGGCGCGAGTCTGATCTGCGCGGTGGCCACGGATTCTGGGGAGCCAAGACCATGCTGAACGCCGAAGTCGCCAAGCGCCGTGATGACGCCATCTCGCGCGGGGTCGGGATGATGACCCAGATCTATGCGGATCGGGCGCTGAACAGTGAAATCTGGGACATCGAGGGCAACCGCTACATCGACTTTGCCGCCGGCATCGCGGTGGTCAACACCGGGCATTGCCACCCGAAGGTCATGGCGGCAGTCGCGGCCCAGATGGCGAAGTTCACGCACACCTGCCATCAGGTGATGCCCTATGAAAACTACATCCGGCTGGCCGAACGGCTGAACGACAAGGTGCCGGGAGATTTCAAGAAGAAGACGATTTTCGTCACCACGGGCGCCGAGGCCTGCGAGAACGCGATCAAGATCGCCCGCATCGCCACGGGCCGCAACGCCGTGATCGCCTTCGGCGGCGGCTTCCACGGCCGGACCTTCATGGGCATGTCGCTGACCGGCAAGGTCGAGCCCTACAAGAAGGGCTTCGGGGCGATGATGCCGGATGTCTTCCACGTGCCCTTCCCGATGGAACCGCATGGCATCTCGACCAAGGACGCAATGGCGGGGATCGAAAAGCTGTTCAAGGCCGACCTCGACCCGGCCCGGGTGGCGGCGATCATCTTCGAGCCGGTGCAGGGCGAAGGTGGCTTCTATCCCGCGCCGACCGATCTGATTAAGGCGATCCGCGCTTTGTGCGACCAGCATGGCATCGTGATGATCGCCGACGAGGTGCAGACCGGCTTTGCACGGACGGGCAATCTTTTCGCCATGCAGCTGCACGGGGTGGCGGCCGATCTGACCACGATGGCCAAGGGGCTGGCCGGGGGCCTGCCGCTTGCGGCGGTCACGGGCAAGGCGGAACTGATGGATGCGGCCAATCCGGGCGGCCTGGGCGGCACCTATGCGGGCAATCCCTTAGGGATCGCGGCGGCCAATGCCGTTCTGGACGTGATCGAAGAGGAAGACCTTTGCGCCCGCGCCAACGAGCTTGGCAGCCGGTTGAAGCAGCGCCTGGAGGCTCTGCGCGCGACAACGCCCGAGATCATGGACATCCGGGGGCCGGGCTTCATGGTCGCGGTCGAGTTCGGCAAGCCCGGCTCGCACGAGCCGGACGCGGGCTTTACCGGCCGGGTGCGGCTGGAGGCACAGAAGCGCGGTCTGATCCTTCTGACCTGCGGGGTCTACGGCAACGTGGTCCGCTTCCTTGCCCCGATCACCATTCCGGACGCGCATTTCGCGGAGGCGATGGAGATCCTTGAAGCATCGGTGGCGGCGGCGCGACAGGGCTGAGCGTTCGGCCGGACCTTTGACCCGGACGAAATCGGTGCGAATCCGCCCAGAATGCCCCCGACGCGGAACATTCGGAACCATCCGCGTAGCAAGGCGTTAAAGTGCTGAAGCAGACTCATCAACCGGAGCAACCAAGATGACCCGTACCTTTCTGACGATCCCGCTGTTCGTGGCAGCACTCGCAGCCTGCACGCCCGCCGAACAGAATGCCACGATCGGCGCCCTTGGCGGCGCTGCTGTCGGGGCGGCGGTGTCGGGTGACGGCGACCGCGAAAAGGGTGCCATCGTCGGCGCGATTGTCGGCGTCGCCGCATCGCAGTTGATCGGCCCGGCCCCGCAGCGCGGCAAGTGCTACTACCGCGACGCGAACGGCAACCGGTTCATCGCCGACTGCCAGTAAGGTCCGCGGACCGACCCTATCACCCCCGGCCCGGAAACGGGTCGGGGGTTTTCCATTGCGGATCGCGGCACGAAGCGCCCTTCCCTTGGGGCGGGACGAGGGGCTAGAAGGGCGGCCAGTCATCCACAGGGCGGTCCATGGCCAAGCCTTCATCCGGGATCGAGATTTCTGCTGCCAGCGTAAGGCTTGGCGGAAGGCCGGTGCTGGACGGGCTGGACCTGCACCTGACCGAAGCACGGATTGGCGTTTTGGGGCGGAACGGGTCGGGCAAGACCACGCTTTTGCGGCTTATTGCCGGGCTGATTGCCGCGGATACGGGCACGGTGCGGGTGGACGGGGTCGATCCCTTCACGGACCGCAAGGCGGCGTTGGCCGCCCTCGGCATCCTGTTCCAGAACCCCGATCACCAGATCCTGTTCCCGACCGTTGAAGAGGAGCTTGCCTTCGGCCTTGCCCAGCAGGGTGTGACGCAGGCCGAGGCGCTGGCCCGGGCGCATGAGGCGTTGCGGGTCGAAGGGCGGGTGCATTGGGCCAAGGCCCCGGTCACCAGCCTGAGCCAGGGCCAGAGGCATTACCTGTGCCTCATGGCGGTCCTGATGATGGGTCCGCGCACGATTCTTCTGGACGAGCCGCTGGCCGGTCTGGACCTGCCGACCCAGGCCCGTCTTTCTCGCCGTTTTGCCGCCCTGCCGCAGCGGCTGATCACCATCACCCATGATCCGGCGACGGTTCTGGGCTGCGACCGGGTCCTGTGGCTGGAAGCGGGACGGGTCGTCGCGGATGGACCGCCGGAAAAGGTGCTGCCAACCTTCACTGCCGAAATGGCGCGGATCGGGACGCAAGATGCTGACGCTGACCTCGCCGGTTGAGACCTGGGCCCATCGCTTGCCCGCCGGGGCCAAGCTTGCGGCGCTGGCCGTTGCGACGACTTCCCTTTTCTTGATGGACCAGCCCGTGGCGCTGGCAGCGGCGCTTGGCGCGACGGTGGTGCTTTACCTGACCGGCAGCCCGGGCTTTGCGCTGGCGGGTCTGCGGCTCCTCCGTCCGCTTTGGCCGTTCATCGTGATTGTCGGCCTCTGGCATCTTTGGACTGCCGATCCGGCTGGCGGAGCGGTCATCCTGTTGCGCATGGTGACCGCCATGGGACTGGCCAATTTCGTGACCATGACCACCCGGCTGTCCGACATGCTTGCGGTCATCGAAAGGCTGGCGCAACCGTTGGCCCGCTTTGGCCTGTCGCCGCGCAGGCTTGGCATCGCCTTTGCGCTGGTGATCCGCTTTATCCCGGTGATGCTGGACCGGCTGGAGCAGATCGGCGCAAGCTGGCGGGCGCGGTCCCCGCGCCGTCCGCGCTGGCGGGTGCTGGTCCCGGCGACGCTTGCCGCGCTTGACGACGCGGACCGGACGGCCGAGGCCTTGCGGGCGCGGGGTGGGGCTGGTTAAAGGGCGCAAGCCAGCGGGGATCTCATGGAACGCAATCTGACCCACATCGCGCTATTCGCCGCCCTGATCGCGGTCTTGGGGCTGATCCCGAAGATCGATCTGGCCGCGGGCGTGCCGATCACCGCGCAGTCGCTGGGGATCATGCTGTGTGGCACGGTGCTTGGCGCAAAGCGTGGCGCGCTGGCGGTCCTGTTGTTCCTGGCGCTGGTCGCTGCCGGGCTGCCGCTTCTGTCCGGCGGGCGTGGCGGGATCGGGGTCTTCGCAGGGCCGTCCGTGGGATTCCTGGTCGGCTTCCCCATCGCCGCCTTCGTCGCTGGCTGGGTGATGGAGCGCACGACGATGTCGCCCGCCGTGGCGGCCACCGCTGCCTCGATCCTTGGCGGGATCGGAGTGCTTTATGTCTTCGGGATCGCGGGCATGGCGCTGGTCCTCGGCAAGACCCTGTCGGAGGCGGCCTTCCTGTCCTTCGCCTTCCTGCCGGGCGATGCGATCAAGGCGGTGATCGCAGGTCTGGTGACGCAAAGCCTGTCGCGGATGCGGCCTGCGTCGCTCTTGTCCCGCGCATGAGCGGTCAGGTCGGGGCTTCGACCAGAAGCGCCGTCCCGATGCCCCCTGCCGCCGCGATGGCGGCAAGGCCCCGGCCTGCCTTAAGGCCATGAAACAACCGCACAGCAAGGATCGCGCCCGAGGCCCCGATGGGATGCCCCCGGGCAAGGCCCCCGCCTGCGGGATTCACGATGGCCGGATCAAGGCCAGCCCCGTCGATCACGGCCAGCGCCTGCACGGCATAGGCCTCCATGATCTCGGCCTGGCAGAGCGCTTCGCCCGCCCAGATGCGGCGGATCGCGGCAATCGGGGCAAGGCCGGGCTCGGTCGGGTTGCCGCCCAGCGTGGCACCACCCAAAAGGGCAAGCCCCCTGCCCTGCGCCAGCCGGTCCGAGACCACCAGACAGACAGCAGCGGCATCGGCTGCGACTGCGGCCGTGGCGGCAGTGATCGATCCGGTCAGGACTGGCGCGCGGGACAGAAGCCCAGGCGACAGAACGCGCGGGAAGGCGTCTTGCGCCACGCCGTTCAGGGGCACGATCTCGGACAAAAGGCCTGAGGCCATGGCCTTGGCGTGGCTTTCCGCGGCCCATGCCTCTTGCCGACTGCGCGAAATCGACAGACGCGTGGCAAGCTGATCGGCCGCTTCAGCCATGTCGGGATCGCGGTCGGGCCAGGGTGTGAAGGGTGCCTGATCATAGGGGACGGGCGGGCCCCCATCGGGATCGGTGGCCAAACGCTGCGGGCGGCGGGAGTAGCTTTCGACGCCCCCTGCCAGGACGACATCGGCGGCACCGGAGTCGATCAGGGCCTTGGCCAGAAGGATCGCATCAAGGCCGCCCGCACATTGCCGGTCGATGGTCAGCCCGGCGACGGTTTCGGGCAGGCCTGCGGCCAGTGCCGCCCGACGCGCGGGGTTGCCGCCTGCGCCAAGCGCATTGGACAGGATCACCTCGTCGACCTCGGCGGGGTCGATCCCGGCATCGGAAAGACAGGACAGAAGGACCGGGGCGGCGAGGTCTTCGATCGACAGCCGTGCAAAGGCCCCGCCACGCGGAACCACGGCTGTACGTCGGGCAGCGATCAGACGGGCCATGTGAGCTGAGCCTCCAGCGCCTTGAGGTCGGTCTTGCCCGAGGCGAGCATCGGCCAATCCTGTCTCCACATCAGGGACTTCGGGGATTTGAGCGGGCCGAGAGTCTGGCGCAGGGTGGACAGGATCGCGGCCTCGGTGGTGGGGTCACCCTGCAGGATGGCGACAAGGCTGTGGCCGCGTTTGGGGTCGGGGACGGCCAGAACAGCAGCGCGGGTGACGCCGGGAAGGGTGTGAAGGAGGGCCTCGATTTCCTCGGGAAAGACGTTCTGATCGGCGACGGTGACCATGCGACCCGCGCGGCCTTTCAGGATGAGATAGCCGTCTTCGAGGCTGCCAACCTCGCCCACCGACAGCCAGCCGTCGCGCCAGCGGGTGCCGGGAGGAAAGGCGGATGTGGGATTGGCGTAGCCGAGGAAAAGATAGGGGCTGCGGACCCAGACCTCGCCCGAGGCGTCAAGCGTCAGGTCCACGCCGGGATAGGGGCGACCGACCGAAGTGTCGGGGGTGGCCTCGTCGGTGAGGGTGATGAAGCTCGTCTCGGCGGCCCCGTAGAACTCGCGGACTTGGGCGTTGGGGGCGAGAGCGGCAATGCGGGCGCGGAGGGCTGGGTCGAGCTTGGAGCCGCCAACAAGGATGAGGCGAAGGTCGGGGAGAGGCTCGGTCCCGTCGAGGAGACGCAGTTGGGCAGGGGTGGCGTAGAGGGTGCTGATCCGGCGCTCGCCAAGGGCCGCGCCTTGGCGGTCAGGGCGGAGGTCGGCGAGGAGGTGGACCTCGGCACCGAGGTGGAGACTCTCGATGGCCCCGTAAAGCGACAGGGAATGGACCAGGCGGCCCAAGGTGGCGATGCGCGCGCCGGGGCCGATGCCGAGGGTGGCGTTGACGGCGAAGCTTGCAATCCAGGAGGCTTGGGTCCGGCGGATACGGCGGGGCTGGCCCGTGGAGCCGGAGGTCAGCGTTTCCAGGATCGGGTCGGCGTGGGGTTCGGGCGGCGGCTGGTCGGGCGCGCCGATGCGGAAGGCCGGGTGGCCGATGGCGGCGGCAAGGCCCTGCGGCGCGTCCGGCAGGATCTGGCCGGACTGTCCGGCGGGCCGCACCTCGGCCCCCGTGCCATCAAACAGTCGGGCCTCGGGGTGCCAGCGGAAGCGGTCCGTCATGCCTTGAGGAGGCTCGCGATCCGGCGCAGCGCCAGAAGGTAGCCCTCGGTCCCGCAGCCTGCAATCACCCCGTCGGCGCGGGCCGAGACGTAGGAATGGTGGCGGAACGCCTCGCGCTTGTGGATGTTGGAGATGTGGACTTCCATCACCACGCCGTCATAGGCGTTGAGCGCGTCAAGGATCGCAACCGAAGTATGCGAATAGGCCCCGGGGTTGATGATGATCCCGGCTGAAGTGCCGCGAGCGGCATGGATCCAGTCGACCAGTTGGCCTTCGTGGTTGGACTGCTGCGCCTTCACGCGCAGATCCAGCTCCTCGGCCAGATCGGCGACCTTGGCGGCCACATCGTCCAGCGTTTCCCGCCCGTAGATTTCGGGCTGGCGCAGGCCGAGAAGGTTCAGGTTCGGGCCGTTCAGAAGGGTGACGAGCTTCGGCATGGGGGTCTCGCGGGGTATGGTCGGGCGAGATTAGCCGATATCCCCCCACGGGCAACGGGCAAAAAGGTGGCGGCTTTCCGGGGCACTGCTGGGGACAGTCCGGAAAGCCGCCGAGGGAGACGCCGTTTACCCCGAAGGGGTTGATCTCAAGCCACTTTCTCCAGCACCAGCTCGGGCAGGATGCCAAGCGCGCGGGTAACCTCGCGGGTCAGGTGTGGGCGGTTCAGGGTGTAGAAATGCAGATCCTCGACCCCGCCCTGGATCAGCTTGTCGCAAAGAGCCGTGCATTGCGCCAGCGCCAGAAGCTCTTCCCGGCCGTCGCGGGCGGCCATGGTGAAGGCCTCGTCCAGCTTTGCCGGGACCTTGGTGCCGCACCGCTGGGCGAAGCGTTTCGCGCCTGCCCAGCTGGTGATCGGCAGGATGCCGGGGATGATCGGGGCGGTGATCCCGGCGCGGGCGCAGGCATCGCGGAAGCGGAAGAACGTGTCGGCGTCGAAGAAGAACTGGGTGATGGCGCTGGAGGCACCTGCATCGACCTTGCGCTTGAGCCAGGTGACGTCAGAGGTGCTGTCGGCGGCATCGGGGTGCGGCTCGGGGTAGGCGCCGACACGGATCTTGAACTTGCCGGTCTTCGCCAGCTTCTCTACCAGCTCCACCGAATTGGCAAAGCCTAAGGGGTGCGGCACGAAGCGCTGCGCGCCTTTCGGGGCATCCCCACGCAGGGCGACGATCTCGGTGACACCGGCGGCGGCATAAGCCTCGACGATGGCCAGCGTTTCGGTCTTGGTGGCATCGACACAGGTCAGATGCGCGGCAACGGGCAGGCCGTAGTTACGGTGGATGGTCGAGACCGCTTCATGCGTCAGGGTCCGGGTGGTGCCACCCGCGCCATAGGTGACGGACACAAAGGAGGGTTGCATAGGGGCCAGCGCCTGCACCGTTTCCCACAGGCGGAACGAGGCGTCCAGCGACTGCGGCGGGAAGAATTCAAAGCTGATGCGGGGCGAGGTTGTCATGGCGGTCTCCTTCAATGCCCCTCTTGTCGCAGATCAAATCATGTGAGACCAATTCATAATTCTCACCATCTTCATGAGGCTGGTTCATGTACATCGAGTTGCGCCACTTGCGGACGATCCGCGCGATCCAGCAGGCCGGCGGACTGGCGCGGGCGGCGGATGTGCTGAACATGACGCAATCCGCGCTAAGCCATCAGGTGGCGGGGCTGGAGGCTCAGGCGGGGATGGAGCTGTTCGTCCGGCGGTCAAAGCCGATGCGGCTGTCGGCCGCCGGGGTGCGGATGCTGCGGGCGGCGGAGCGGATACTCCCCGAGATCGACGCGATGGAGGAGGAGTTCCGGGCCTTGCGGGCGGGCCGGACGGGCCGTCTGCACATCGCCATCGAATGCCACGCCTGTTTCGACTGGCTGTTTCCGGTCTTGGAGATGTTCCGCCACGCCTGGCCCGAGATCGACGTGGACATCCGGGCTGGGCTGGCCTTCGAGGCCCTGCCCGCCCTAAACCGCGAGGATGTGGATCTGGTGATCTCATCCGACCGGGAACCGCCGCCGGGGATCGTGTTCAATCCCCTCTTCGACTATCACCCGACCTTTGTCGGATCGGCACAGAACCCCTTGGCCGCGAAGGCGTTCATCACGGCCGAGGATTTCCGCGACCAAGTGCTGATCACCTACCCGGTCAGCCGCGACAAGCTGGACATCTTCACCGAGGTGCTGACCCCCGCCAAGGTGGAACCGCGCGCGCAGCGGACGGCGGAGCTGACGGCGGTGATCCTGATGCTGGTGGGGTCGAACCGGGGGGTGGCGGTGCTGCCGGACTGGGTGATGCGCGAGGTGAAGACGAACGCCGATTACATCACGCGGCCCTTGGGGCCCGAGGTGGTGACGAAACGGATGTATGCGGCCACGCGCGAGGAGGATGCGGCGAAGCCCTATATCGCGCATTTCCTGCGACTGGCGCGCAGCGAGCCGGTGAAATTGCAGCGCACCTGATGTGCCGGGCCGCGGAGTTTTCGAAAACTCCGCTGCGGAGCCTTTGAAGGCTCCGGTCCGATTTCTTTGAAGAAATCGGCGTCAGGCGCGGATCGTGTCGGCCATCGCCTTGAAAAGCCCGTCATTCGCCGCGATCAGCGCACCGTCGAGGGGATCGGAGCCTTCGCGCAGGCCTTCGACCAGCCCACCGGCTTCCTTGACCAGAAGGATACCCGCCGCCACGTCCCAGGCGGAAAGCTCGCGCTCCCAGTAGCCGTCGAAGCGACCTGCCGCGACATAGGCGAGGTCCAGTGCAGCGGCGCCCCAGCGCCGGACACCGGCGCAGCCCGGCATCAGGCGGCCAAGGTCTTTCAGCAAAGCGGGCAAAGTGGACTTAGCTCCGAAGGGCACGCCGGTCGCAAACACCGCCTCATGCATCGCGCGGCGGCCTGAGACGCGCAAACGGCGGTTGTCGTTCAGCCAGCAGCCCGCGCCCTTTTCGGCCCAGAACATCTCGTCCTTGGCCGGGTCATAGACCACAGCCGAGACGATCTCGCCCTTGTGCTCCAGCGCGATGGACACGGCCCAATGCGGCATCCCGTGCAGGAAGTTCGTGGTCCCGTCCAGGGGATCGACGATCCAGCGCCGGGTCGGGTCCGCGCCCGCAGTCACGCCGGTTTCCTCGCCAATCCAGCCATAGGTCGGACGGCCGCCGAGGAGCTCCTCCTTGATCAGCCGCTCGGCTTCGCGGTCGGCCTTGGTCACGAAATCCCCCGGCCCCTTGGTCGAGACCTGCAGGTTTTCGACCTCGCGGAAGTCCTTGACCAGACTGCGGCCCGCCTTGCGAGCGGCCTTGATCATCAGGTTGAGGTTGGCACTGCCTTGCATGGGCTTCACTCCGGTCGGTTCACGGCGGTCGACGACTGTCTGCGGTTTGGGGAAAAGCGGGGTCTGCAGAAGTCGGGCGGGCATACACGCGCGAAGCTGCGAAGTGAAGTGCCGGCATAAGCCTCACCGTCGTGATCCTGTGCTTTGCCTTGCTTTGCCGCCGGATCAGGTCATTCTGGGGCGGCAGTCCAGATGAGAGGAGGCCCCATGATCTTCGATTGGCTGGTGACCGCGACAGGCGCAGCTGTGATCGGGGGTGGCCTTGTCGGCCTTTCCGCCGCTCTCCTGCTTGTGCTGACGGGGCGCGCAATGAACCTGTCCGAGATGCTTGGCAGCTTGCTTGGCGGAAACGAGGGCCTGGCTGCCGCCAGCATCGCATTCCTGGCCGGGCTGGTTCTGGCGCCGACGGTCTGGTTGGTCTTGGCACCCCTGCCGGTGGCAGGCAGTGCAAGCAACATTCCACTTGTTGTTGTAGCAGGGCTGCTTGCAGGCTTCGGCGCGCGGCTTGGCAGCACCGGCGTCAGCGGGCAGGCGATCCTTGGGCTGGCGCGGCTGTCAAAAAGGGCACTCGTCGCCGTGGTCTGTCTGATTCTGGGCGGGATTGCGGGTGTTTTCGCCTCGGACTGGGTCCGCAGCAGCGGGGTGCCGACATGATCCGGCTTGCAGCACTTGCTTGCGGGCTCCTCTGCGGGGGCGGCCTTATCCTCTCGGGCATGGCCGACCCGGCACGGGTGCAGGCCTTCCTGGGTCCCGGTCCGGGCTGGGACCCGAGCTTTGGTCTTGCGATCCTGGCAGCGATTGCGGTTGCTTTCATGGGTATCCGCCTGCACCAGCGCATCGGCCACGCCCTTTTGCCCGGCCCGTCCGCACATGCTGAAGCCGAGGCGGTCGACATAAGGCTGGTCGCGGGAAGCTTGATCTTCGGGCTTGGCTGGGGGCTTTCGGGCTTTTCGCCGGGGACGGCGCTGGTTGCGGGCGGGCAGTTCCTTGGCGATGGCGCGCTGTTCGCGGCGTCAGCCCTGGTCGGGATGCTGGTGCATGATCTTGCGACGTCCCGCGGCCGCGCGTCGATGAGGAATCTGCGGTCCCGCGGCTAGCGGTCGCCGTCGAACGGGCGCGCCGCGCCCGGGTTGGAGGATGCGGTCGACCCGGTCGCGGAACAGCCGACTTGGCCTGGGCACAGGTCGGCTTTCCGGGCGCACGGTCAGATGCCTGTGGCCTTACTGGACGATCACCACGCGCATGTTCTCCATCCCCTCGGCCTTCACCATCTCGAACAGGATCTTGGCGTTGTCGGGATGCAGGCGGACGCAACCTCGGCTGGCAGGGGCGCCAAGGTGCTTGATCTGGTCGGTGCCGTGGATCGCATAATGCCCGTCGTAAAAGATCGCGAACGGCATCGGCGCGTTGTTGTAGCGGCGCGAGCGGTGGTTGCGCGACAGGAACTCGGGCGCATAGGTACCGGTCGGAGTGATCTTGCCGGGCTTGGCGGTGGACACCTGCCAAGTGAACAGAAGACGCCCTTCGTGGTAGACCTTCATTTCCTGGTCAGCGATCGAGACATGGGCGACGACGCGTTCTGCCAAGGCAGCTCCCGGCAGCAGCATCAGGCCCATCAGTAGCGCGGCAAAATGGCGGCGCATGGTAACCTCCGAATGTGTCTATCAATCACGGAAAGAATTCCCGCTTGCCAGCATTAGTCAACGGAAAACCGGCGAAATTCCGGTCGGGAATCCCGTATTTGTGGCGGGTTTGCGGTCAGCCCTCGTCGCGATCCGGCAAAGTGACCGCGCCGATCATCGGACCCTGCAACTCACGCAGGAGCTTGCGGCGGATGGCGGCCGGATAATCCGCCTGCCGGGCTGCGGTTTCGACAAAGGCGCCGGGGCCGCGGATCACCTCGGTGAAGTAGTAGTGCAGGATCCCGTCCTCATGTTCGCCGATGGCAAGGCCGTTCACCGTGATCCCGGAAAAATCCTCGCGCTCATAGGTGCGGGCGACCGAGATGCCCTCGTTGTTCCGCCCGTCGCCTGCCACGTCGATGACCTTGCGGGCGCAGTCCGGGGCCTCGGCCATCAGCCCGGCCCCATAGCGCAGGGCGTCGCCCAAGGCCGTGGCCAGGGGGGACGAGGGGCGCGGCGTGCGGCGGACGGCCCATATCGCGCCATCCAGCGCCTCGGGGCTGTCCAGGATCACCCAGGGTTGGATCAGGTCCTGATAACCCCGGCCCGACCAATAGTAGATCGCCAGCGCCACCTCACCTTCCGGGCCGAAGATGGCCTCGCGGACCGCGCGGTCTTCCAGGGCGGCCGCCAGGCCATCGGTCTGGATCACATAGTCCTGCGAATCGACGGACCGCGAGACATCGACCGCAAGCGCCAGCGCAAGGCGGCATTCGGCGCTGGCCGGGGTCAACGCTCCGGCGCAAAGGCAGAGGCATAGGCAGGCAAGACGCAGCATCGCGGCCCCCTTCCGGGCTCTGACCCTACGCCCGTCTGCCGAGGCCGCAAAGCCCCCGGTTCAGCGTTGGCGGCGGATCAGCGGCACGTTTGACCGCGAGGCCTGAAACTGCGTCTCGGGATGCGGCGGATGGCCCGCGGTCTCGCGCCAGTAGCCGCTGGCGCCGCGACGCAGCCAGACGGGAAGCGTGAGCACCAGCCCCGCGACAAACCCGCCGACATGCGCCCAATAGGCGACCCCGCCCGCGTCCCCGGGGGTGGCAACGCCGGAAAAGATCTGGATCGCGAGCCAGAGGCCAAGGACGATCCAGGCCGGAATGGCGAAAATGCGGAAGAAGATGATGAAGATGAACAGCACATCGACCTTGGCCTTGGGGAAAAGCAGCAGATACCCCCCCATCACCCCGGCAATCGCCCCGGAGGCCCCGACCATCGGAATGGGCGAGGCGGGGTCGGGCAGCGCCTGGGCCAGGCCGGCTGCAGCCCCGCAGGCAAGGTAGAAGATCAGAAAGCCGAGATGCCCCATCTCTTCTTCCAGATTGTCGCCGTAGATCCAGAGAAACAGCATGTTCCCGGCCAGATGCATCCAGCCGCCATGCAGGAACATCGAGGTGACGATGGTTTCCAACCCCTCGCCCGACAGGAAGCGGGCGGGCACGAGGCCCCAGGTCATGAAGAAATCCTGCAGCTGCCATTCCGTCTGGGTAGTGAAATAGCCCAGGAAAATCAGAATGTTGATCGCGATCAGCGCGAAGGTGACGTAAGGCGTGCGCCCCGAGGGGTTATGGTCGCGGATCGGAAACATGGGGCTTACCCTTTCCGATCCGCAGGAAGGCGTCAAGCATCGGCGACGGCGGCCAGAAGCTGGGCATTGCCGCCCGAGGCGGTGGTGTCGATGCAGAGGTGACGCTCCAGATGCGCGTGGCCCGCGTCGGGCATAGCGATCAGCGGCAGGATCGGCCCCTTACGCTGTGCGAGGGCCTGGGCATGGGCGCGGCCCGCTTCGGCTTCGCCCCACCAGATCGCGCCGGAAAAGCCCTGCAGCGTAGTCAGCGCCTTGGCCGGCAGGCCCGGGGCTTCGACCGCGTGGCCGCCAAGCTTTCGCACTGTCTCGGCCTGTTGCAGGGCCGCGGCCCGGCCCGGACCAAGACAGAGGATCGGCAGGCGGGGGGTTAGGGACAGGCGGTTCGATTCGCCCGTCGGACCCGGCATGTCCTCGGCCTGCGGCAGGGTGGCAGGCCAGGGCGCGGACAGGGCGCGGCTGACCTCGGCCGCGGTGACGGTGGCCTGATCCGGAGCGGCCTCCGGCGTGGAGGATCTGGTGAACCGCGTCAGGTAATGCGGTCCGCCTGCCTTGGGGCCGGTGCCGGACAGCCCCTCGCCGCCGAAGGGCTGGCTGCCGACGACGGCGCCGATCTGGTTGCGGTTGACGTAGGTGTTTCCGACCCGGATGCCCTCGACGATGCGCTGCACGCGGTCGTCGATGCGGGAGTGCAGGCCGAAGGTCAGGCCGTAGCCGGTGGCGTTGATCGCGGCGATCACCTGATCGATCTCGGAGGCCTTGAAAGTGGCGATATGCAGGACTGGACCGAAGATTTCACGCGGCATGTCGGCGATGCCCCTCACCGACAGGACAGTGGGGGCGATGAAGGTGCCCTGCCCCGGAGCCGTGAGCTCCTTCAGGACGCGGCCCTCGGCCCGGGCGGCATCGACATAGGCCCGGATGCCCGCCTGCGCCTCGGCGTCGATCACCGGACCGACGTCCGTGGACAAGGCCCAAGGATCGCCCAGCGCCAGGTCTTCCATCGCGCCGAACAGCATGTCCGTCACGGTCTCGGCCACGTCCTCTTGGACGTAAAGGCAGCGGAGCGCGGAACAGCGTTGCCCGGCGGACTGGAAGCTGGAGGCGATGATGTCGCGGACGGCCTGTTCCGGCAGCGCGGTGCTGTCGACCAGCATGGCATTGAGGCCCCCGGTTTCTGCGATTAGCGGCGCCGTCGGGTCAAGGTGGTCCGCCATGCTGCGGCGGATCGCCTGAGCGGTCTCGGTCGAGCCGGTGAAGGCGACTCCGTTCACGCGGGGGTCGCGGGTCAGCGCAGCCCCGACCGCGCCATCGCCGGGAAGGAGTTGCAGGGCAGTTGCGGGGACGCCTGCGGCCAGAAGGTGATCAACCGCGACGCAGGCAATCAGCGAGGTCTGCTCGGCGGGTTTTGCAAGGACGGCATTCCCGGCGGCAAGGGCCGCACTGATCTGGCCGCAGAAGATTGCCAGCGGGAAGTTCCACGGGCTGATGCAGGCAAAGACGCCGCGCGCGGGGTGCGGCTGGGCGGTCTGCGACGCGTAGTAGCGAAGGAAGTCCACTGCCTCGCGCAATTCGGACACGGCGTCGGCAAGGGTCTTGCCCGCCTCGCGCGCCAGAAGCGCGAAGATGCGGCCGTAGTCCGCTTCCATCCGGTCGGCGGCGCGGTTCAGGACCGTGGCCCGTTCCTGCGGCGCGGCGGCCCAAGGTTCGGCCAGGCGAAGGGCCGTGTCCACGTCGGGCTGCCCTGCCGTGGTGACATGGCCCACGAGCGCGCCGGTGGCCGGGTTCAGGACGGCGAGTTGCGGCCCACCGACGACCCGACCGGCAAGGCGCGGGGCGGCGTCGATACGGGCCTCGGCAAAGGGCGAGCGGGCGGCCTCGATGGCAGTAAGGTCGGCGGCGTCGGTCAGGTCCCAGCCGATGGAGTTCTTGCGCGGCGCGAAAAGCGAGGGGCCAGTCGCCAGCGCCGGGCTCGGGATCGCGGGCAGCGCCTCGACCAGCGTCAGCGGGCAGGCGGCGACGGTTTCGGGGGCCACATCCTCATCGACGATCTGGTTGACGAAGCTGGAATTCGCGCCGTTTTCCAGTAGGCGGCGGACGAGGTAGGCCAAGAGATCACGATGCGCGCCGACGGGGGCGTAGATGCGGCAGCGGGTGGCGTTGTCGGTCAGCACGATGTCGTGGAGGCGTTCGCCCATCCCGTGCAAGCGCTGGAATTCGTAGTCCATTGCCGTCAGCCCTTGCGCCTTGGCGATGTGCAGGACGGCCGCGACGGTATGGGCGTTGTGGGTGGCGAACTGGGGATAGATGCGGTCAGTCAGGGACAGAAGCTTGCGCGCATTGGCGATATAGCTGACGTCGGTCGATTGCTTGCGGGTGAAGACCGGGAAGCTTTTGAGGCCCATGACCTGCGCCCGCTTCACCTCGGCGTCCCAGTAGGCGCCTTTCACCAGCCGCACCATGATCTTGCGGTCGAGCTTCGTGGCCAAGGCATGCAGCCAGTCGATGACCGCGCCTGCCCGGCGGCCATAGGCCTGCACCACCACGCCGAACCCGTCCCAGCCCTTCAGCGCGGGGTCGGAGAGGGTGGCCTCGATCACCTCTAGCGAGAGGGCCAGACGGTCGGCCTCCTCGGCGTCGATGTTGAAGCCGAGGCCCGCTGCCTTGGCCAGCGAGGCGAGCGCCCTAACGCGGGGGACCAGCTCCTCCATCACCCGCTCGCGCTTGGCGACCTCATAGCGGGGATGCAGGGCGGAGAGCTTGACCGAGATACCGGGGTTTGTGCGGATGTCGTTGCCCTTGGCCGCCCGGGCAATCGCGGTGATCGCGCGGGAGTAGCTGAGGTGATAACGCCGCGCGTCGGCTTCGGTGCGCGCCGCCTCGCCCAGCATGTCGTAGCTGTAGGTGTAGCCCTTGGCCTCCAGCTCCTCGGCCCGGTCCATCGCCTTGTCGATCGTCTCGCCCAGCACGAAGTTCCGCCCCATCTCCTTCATCGCGCGGCTGACGGCGGTCCGGATCACCGGCTCGCCCAAGCGACGCACGGCCCCCCGCAGCGCGCCCGCGATGCCGCCCTCGCGGTCGTCCAAGACCTTGCCGGTCAGCATCAGGGCCCAGGTGGACGCGTTGACCAGCGACGAAGCCGACTTCCCCAGATGCCGGCCCCAGTCCGACGGCGCGATCTTGTCCTCGATCAGTGCGTCCATCGTCTCGGCGTCGGGCACCCGCAGCAGCGCCTCGGCCAGGCACATCAGCGCGATGCCCTCGTCGGTGGAAAGCCCGTATTCGGCGAGGAAGACCTCCATCAGCCCGGGGCGCGCGCTGGCGCGGATGCGCTTTACGAGGTCTGCGGCCTCTGCCACGATGGCTGCGCGGGCGGGTGCGTCCAGCACTGCCTCGGCCACCAGGCGCTGCACCAGCGCGGTCTCGTCAGTCAGGCTTGCGGTCCGGATGATCGACCAGGCAGACAGGGCAGTATCGGTTGGCATGGGGCACCTCGCTTTCCGCCCAGCATACAGGCAAAGCGCCGGGCTGTTTTCCCGATCCTTTCGTGATAGGCAGTCCGAACGTCGCTTATTGCAGGAAACCCCATGCCAAATGACCGCGCCGATCTGGACCGCTTCGACCTTGCCATCCTGCGCGTGCTGCAGACCGAAGGCCGGATCGCCGCCGTCGAACTGGCCCGCCGCATCGGTCTGTCGAAATCGCCCACCCAGGCCCGGATGAAACGGCTGGAGGAGGCCCGGATCATCACCGGTTACCGCGCGATTCTGGACCCGATCCGCATGGGCCAGGCCCACGTGGCTTTTGTCGAAGTGCGGCTGTCCGACACCCGCGAGGCGGCGCTGACCGCTTTCAACCGGGCGGTTCTTCTGGTGCCGGAAGTCGAGCAGTGCCACATGATGGCCTCGTCTTTCGACTACCTTCTCAAGGTCCGCACCTCCGACATCCAGGCCTATCGCCGGGTGCTGGGCGAGGTGATCTCGACCCTGCCGCATGTCGCCTCGACCTCGACCTATGTCGCGATGGAGGCGGTCAAGGAGGTGTTCTGAGCGGCCGGAGGATCGCCCAGCCGACGCGACACGGTCGGTGATGCAACTTCCACTCCTATCCTGCGTAGCTGCGGGAAACGGAGGTGGAGATGGATCTTGTCGGAAGGATTCTGCTGGCCGCATTCTTTGCGGCGGGGGCTGTCCAGAAGGCCTTGGCACCCGAGGTCGTCGAAGGTCTTCTGGCCGGGGTCGGCGCGCCCGGATGGCTTGTCTGGCCCGCGCTTGGGGTGAACGTTGGGCTGGCCGTCGGGCTGTTGCTGCCGCGGACCGTGTGGCTGGCGGCGCTTGCAGCGGCAAGCTACTGCGCCATGACCAGCCTGTTCCACCTGCAGCCGCAGGACGGCTGGCAGATGTCGATCTTCGTCAAGAACTGGGCAATTGCAGGCGGCCTTCTCGGACTGGCTGCCGCCCACAGGCCGCGCTAGTCCTTCGGCTTGCCCGGAGAGATCGTGACCTTCGCATTGGTGGACGACACCGAGACCGGGGCCTTCGCGGCCTCTTTCTTCGGCTTCTTCACTTCCTTGCGTTTGTTCATGCCCTTTGCCATCGCCCATCCCCCTGCCGACCTTGGTGGCCGCGCGCGATCCTAGGCCCCCTGCCCCGCGAATGCACGGGCGAAATCTGCCCGGACTTGCCAGCCCGCCACCGCCGCAGCACAGTGGGCGGGACGGGAAACCGGGAGTGACCGATGAGCCTCGACCGCGCCGAAATCGCCGCCGCCACCCAACCCCTGAACCGGGCGCGGTCGATGCCTGCCGGGTTCTACACCGACCCCGCGATCTTCAAGGCGGAACGCGAGCAGGTGTTCCTGAAGCACTGGTTCTTCCTGACCCGTGCCGAAGAACTCCCCCAGCCGGGCGACTACCGCGCCTTCGACAGCCCGGGCGGTCCCATCGTGCTGATCCGTGGCAGTGACGGGCAACTGAGGTGCTTCGCCAACTATTGCCGCCACCGCGGCTCGATCCTGCTGGAGGGGTCGGGCAACGTTGGCGGCCGCATCACCTGCCCCTACCACGCCTGGAGCTATCTGAACGACGGGCGCCTGTACGGCTGCCCCGACATGAAGGACGCAGAAGGGTTCGACAAGGTCGAGAACGGGATGGTGGGCCTCGACCTTGACCAGTGGGAGGGCTTCGTCTTCGCCCGCTTCACCAAGGATGGGCCAAGCCTGCGGGACCACCTTGGCGACTTCCCCGACCGGATGGCCAGCCACAAGCTGGGGCAGATGCGCTGCACATGGTCCGTCACGCTGGACGTCGCCTGCAACTGGAAACTGATCCTCGAAAACGCGGTCGAGACCTACCACACCGGCATCGTCCACCGCGACACGGTGGGGGCGCAGCAGTCGCGCTCACCGGAGACCAAAGGCAACTGGATCGCGATCCAGGTGATCTCGGGCCGTTCGGTCGCCACGTTGGGCTCGGACCAGCCGCCCTTCCCGCCCATCGATGGCCTCGACGACGATGCAAGGATGGGGACCTACTTCACGGTCGTCTTCCCGACCGTCCAGTTCGCCGTGGCACAGGATTGCCTGTGGTGGCTGAACACCCGCCCCGTCAGTGAAAATCGCACCATCCTGGAGGTTGGCGGTTGCTTCCCCGAAGACCGGCTGTCGCTGCCCGATTTCCAGGCCCGGGCCGAGCCCTATTACGACCGCTGGGAGCGGGTCGCGAAGGAAGACGTGGGCATTCTGGAAAAGCAGCAGCGGGCCCTCGGCTCGGCGCTGTACCGGCCCGGGCCGCTGTCCTGGCGCGACGACATGGTGCAAGCGATGGGGATCTGGGTGGTAGACCGGCTGGGGCTCTAGCCCTGCGGTGTCATCGCCTTGCGCTGGCGGGCGCGTTCCAGACCCAGCTTGTGCTCGCGCCAGATGATCAGGATGCCCGCCGTCACGATCAGCGCGGCCCCGCCCAGCATTGTCCAGCTTGGAACTTCGGAGAAGACGAAGTAGCCGATGGCCAGTGCGAAGATCATCGAGGCATAGTCGAAGGGTGCCACCAGCGAGGCATCGGCCTCGCGGTAGCTGGAGGTCAGCAGGATCTGCCCGACCCCGCCCAAAAGCCCCGCAAGGACCAGAAGGCCAGCTTCCAGCGGTGTGGGCCAGACCCAGCCGAAAGGCAGGGTCACCAGGGACAGCGTGGTCGCCGTCAAGGAAAAGTAGAAGACGATGGCCGCCGTCCCTTCCGAATGCACCAGCTTGCGGACGAAGACCTGGGCCAAGGCTGCAAAGACCGCACTGCCCAGGACAAGAGTAGCGCCGAACGCCTCGGTCACGCTGGCGGTCCCCGGGACCACTGACAGGCGCGGCAACAGCACGATCAGGACACCGACCATCCCGAGGGCGACGCAAGAGATGCGGAACAGCCGCACATCCTCGCCCAGAAACATCGCGGCAAAGATCACGGTCAAGAGTGGCGCGGCATAACCGATGGCGGTAACTTCGGGCAGCGGCAAGTAGCCAAGTCCGGCAAACCCAAGGCCCATCGAGATCGTTCCGACCACGCCGCGCCAGAGATGCCCCAGCGGGTTCGATGTCCGCAGACCCGTTCCCAACTCGCGCCGCCAGGCCAGCCACACCATGATCACCGGTATCGCGAAGGCGGACCGGAAGAAGACTGCCTGCCCTGCAGGGACATGGGCCGACGTCGCCTTGATCAGGGACGCCATGCAGATGAACACCAGAACCGAGCACAGCTTGAAAGTGATCCCGCGAAGGGGCCGTGTCGGGCGTGGCTCGGAAGACTGCATTGAAGGGTTCCAGGTCGGTATGGCTGGACGCCGGAGGCCGTTTCAGGTTCCCTTATCGGAAAGGAGAAAGCCATGCCCAAAGTGTCGCTAGAGGACAGAATTGATCAGGGCCGGGGTCTGGTGCCCGCCGATCTGGTGCTGAAGGGGGGGCGGGTCTTCGACCTGATCACCGGAGAGCTGGTCGAGACGGATGTGGCCATCTGCGGCGACACGATCGTGGGGGTGTTCGGCAGCTACCGGGGCAAGCAGGAGATCGACGTCTCGGGCAAGGTGCTCGTTCCGGGCTTCATCGACACGCACCTGCATGTGGAATCCTCGCTGGTGACCCCGCACGAATTCGACCGCTGCGTCACCCCGCGTGGCGTGACCACGGCGATCTGCGACCCGCACGAAATCGCGAATGTCTGCGGAGTGAAGGGTATACGGTTCTTCCTTGAGTCCGCGTCGCAGCTAGTGATGGACCTGCGGGTGCAGCTGTCCTCCTGCGTGCCCTCGACCCACATGGAGACGACCGGGGCGCGGTTGTCGGCGGCGGACCTGATCCCGTTCATGGACCACCCCAAGGTGATCGGGCTGGCCGAGTTCATGAACTACCCCGGCGTGCTGATGAAGGACCCGGAGTGTCTGGAGAAGCTGGAGGCCTTCCGGGGCCGCCACATCGACGGCCATGCGCCGCTTTTGCGGGGGAACGACCTGAACGGCTATATCAGCGCGGGAATCCGGACCGAGCATGAGGCGACCACCTACGACGAGGGGCTTGAAAAGCTGCGCAAGGGGATGCGGGTGCTGATCCGCGAGGGGTCGGTGTCGAAGGACCTGCACGCGCTTGCGGGGCTGCTGACCGAACGGTTCTCGCCCTACCTGTGTCTCTGCACGGATGATCGCAACCCGCTGGACATCGGCGAGCACGGGCATCTGGACTACATGATCCGCACGGCCATCGAACTCGGGGCCGCGCCGCTTGCCGTCTACCGGGCGGCCTCGCTGTCGGCGGCCGAGGCTTTTGGGCTGAAGGACCGCGGGTTGATCGCGCCGGGCAAGCGGGCCGACATCGCAGTGATCGACAGTCTTGAGGGCTGCCACGCCAGCCTTGTGCTGGCGGGGGGTGTGGTGGCCGATGACGCGGCCTTTGCGGGCCGGGCGGTGACCGAGCCTGTGGCCCGGCACTCGGTGAAGGCGCCGCCGGTCACGGCAAGCGACTTCCGGACCGGGGGCAACCGGGTGGACACTCCGGTGATCGGCATCCTGCCCGGCAAGATCATCACCGAACACCTGACCTTCGACATCGCGCCCCAGGACGGGGACAAGCGACCCGACATCGCCCGCGATCTGGTCAAGATCGCAGTGATCGAACGCCACGGGGTGAACGGGAACCGGGCGACGGGGTTCGTGAAGGGGTTCGGGTTGGCACGCGGGGCCATCGGGTCCACCGTCTGCCACGACCACCACAACATCGCCGTGGTGGGGGCCGATTACGCCGACATGGCGCTGGCGGCGACCCGGTTGGGAGAGATCGAGGGAGGCTTTGTCGTGGTCGAAGGCGGGCGGGTGCTGGCCGAACTTGCCCTGCCGGTCGCAGGGCTGATGAGCCTGCTTTCCTTCGAGGAGGTGCGGGAAAAGCTGGTGGCCCTGCGGGCGGCGGCCCGGACCCTTGGGGTGGTGCTGGAGGAGCCGTTCCTGCAGCTTGCCTTCCTGTGCCTGCCAGTGATCCCGCATTTGAAGATCACCGATATGGGGATGGTCGATGTGGACCGGTTCGAGGTCATGCCGTGAGATGTGTCCACGGTGGACATTTCCGGCTTATCATTAATTTTCAATATCTTGTTCGTGGACGTTAGGAGCTTCTTAACCCGCCCTCGCCCCGCGGAGAGGTGCTCAATCTTGGGTTCTGACACCCTACCGATCAGCGCCAGCGCAGCTCGGCCAGAAGCGGCAGGTGGTCAGAGGGGTGCGGACCCTTGGACCGTGGCGGTCCGAGGGGAATAAGATCGAGATCAGGGGAATGGGCCATCCGGTCGAGCGGCAGAAATGGTCTGCGTGAGGGAAAGGTCGCTGCCGTGGGCAGGATCACGAAGGGCTGCGCAATGCGCCCAAGTCCCACGCGGCGGGAGTGTTCGTTGAAGTCGCCAAGGATCACTGTCGGCCGCACCGGGTGACGGCCAAGTGCCGCCTTGATCGCATCAAGCTGGCTCCGTCTGGCCGACCGGAGAAGGCCGAGGTGGACGGCCACAAGGCGCAAGGGTGCAGGCGTATCCAGATCCACCAGCACTGCACCCCGCGGCTCATGCCCCGGCAGGTCAAGATGTTCGAGCCCGCAGAGATGGATGCCCGGCCGCACGAGAAGCGCATTGCCGTGCCAGCCGAGGCTCACGGCGTTGCGGCCGATGGGCAAGGGTTCCAGCCCTGTCACTGCGGCAATCCGGTCGCGCGGCAGAGCCGAGGGGCGGTTGCCGAGGCGGAAGTCGGCCTCTTGCAGGGCCACGATATCGGCGCCAAGGGCTGCAATCCCGGCCAGCACCCGTTCGGCATCGCGGCGACGATCGGTCCCGACCGCCTTGTGGATGTTCCACGAAGCCAGTCGCAGGCTGGTCTTGGACTCTGGGCTCATCCCCCCAATATAGGGAGTCTTGGCGGGAAACGGAGACAGGATTGCCTGGAACCTCGGCCATCGTCCTGAACGGCATCCGGCTTCTGCTTCTGGTAGAGGCTTTGGTCGCCGCCCTGCGCGAAGTCTGGCCTGCGGTCTTCGTCACGTCGGCAGCTCTGGCCTTGACCTTCCTGCCAGGGCAATTGGCCAACCGGGTGGGCCTGCGCTTGCCGCCCAGCTTTCTGGCTGCCATCGCGCTTTTCATCCTGGCGACGCTGTACCTAGGCGAGGTGCAGGATTTCTACGACCGCTTCTGGTGGTGGGATTTGGTGCTGCATTTCGGCTCGGCGATGGGCTTCGGCATCCTGGGATTCCTCCTGGTCTTCATGCTGTTCCAGGGGGACCGTTATGCCGCCCCGCCCTGGGCGGTGGGGGTGCTGTCCTTTTGCCTGGCGATGACCGTGGGCGTGCTGTGGGAGATTTTCGAATACGCGATGGACACGTTCTTCGGCTTCAACATGATGAAGTCGGGGCTGCCGGACACGATGGGCGACCTGATCGTTGACGCGGTCGGGGCCGCGCTGGCGGCAGTGGCCGGGGCGATTTACCTGTTGGGCCGGGCGGGTCGGCTGGGGGCGCCCTTCGACCTTTTCATTCAGACCAACCGGGCGCGCTTTCGCAAACTCGTCGCTCGCGCGAAGCGGGGGTAAGGGGGCGCGGGGCCCCCTGCCCTTTCGATTACAAAGCAGCCGCGATGGTCTCGGCGATGGGGGTCGTCGGGCGGCCGATCAGGCGGCTGAGGGTGCGGCTGTCGTCGGCCAGTGCGCCTTCTCCGGCGCGGGCGTCGCTGTCGGCCAGCACGGACGCAAAGCCTTCCGGCAGCCCGAACCCGGTCAGCGCGCTGGCATAGTCCGCCTGCGGCATCGAGACATAGGCGACCGGCTTGCCCGCGGCCTTGGCGACCGCTGCCGCGAGGTCGGAGCCGCTGTGGGCGGTGTCCCCGGCCAGCTCATAGGTCTTGCCCGCATGCGCGGCGTCGAGGGCTGCGACGGCAATCGCCTCGGCATAGTCCTTGCGGGCGGCCGAGTTGACGCGCCCCTCGCCCGCCGCGCCGATGATCGCGCCGTGCTGGACGGCGGCACCAAGCGCTCCGGTGTAGTTCTCGGTATACCAGCCGTTGCGCAGGATCGTGGCGGGGATGGCGCTGTCGGCCAGCGCGGCCTCGGTGGCGATATGGTCCTGCGCCAGGATCATCGGGTTTTGGGCCCCCTTCAGGATCGAGGTGTAGACCAGCCGTTTGACCCCGGCTGCCTTCGCAGCCGCGATGACATTGCGGTGCTGCCCGGCGCGGTCGTTGAAATCGTTGGACGAGATGAGGACGAGGGTCTCGACCCCTTTCAGCGCGGCGGGATCAGCCTTGAAGTAGTCGAAAGCGCGGGTCTCGACGCCAAGATCAGCGGCCTTGGCGGGGTCGCGGGCCAAGGCGACGGGGGACGCGCCGCGGGCCTTGAGGGCGGCGATGGCAAGGCGGCCGAGCTGGCCGGTGGCTCCGGTGATGGCGACGGACATTGGGTCTCTCCTTTGGTTGACGGGGGAGAGGTAGCTGGTATACTTACGAATAGGAAGTACGCACAAATTTGTTAGTATACCGAAAGGCTGCACATGATGATCGACAAGGTTGCACAGGGGTTGCTGGACGGCTGGCAACTGGGGAACGTGCTGGCGGCCGATTGCCCGTCGCGGGTGATCCTGAGCCACCTGACAAACCGTTGGGGCGCATTGGTGATGGTGGCGCTGGCGACGGGTCCGCACCGCTTTGCCGAGCTGCGGCGGAA
>JBKDYO010000162.1:0-4665 GCA_046305855.1 Paracoccaceae bacterium | reverse complement strand
GCGACGGGGTGCTGATCGAGCCCGGCCAGGCCTTCTTTGCGGGCGCGGATGCTCCGCGCAATTTCTATCGGTTGGCCTATTCCTCGATCCAGCTGCCCAGGATCGCCGAGGGCGTGGCGCGGATCGCGCGAGCCTTGCGCTAGGCTGGCCATACCGGGCCGAAGCATCTGGCCCTAAGGCTGGTTGCCTGCTGGCGCTAGGGTGCCGCGCAAGGGCCCTTGGTGGCCGCATGGGACATGGAGAGACGCAATGAAGATGACGACCGAGGAAGCCTTCGTGAAGGTCCTGCAGATGCACGGGATCGAACATGCCTTCGGGATCATCGGTTCGGCCTTCATGCCGATCTCGGACCTGTTCCCCAAGGCTGGCATCCACTTCTGGGACTGCGCGCATGAAGGCTCGGGCGGGATGATGGCGGATGGGTTTACCCGCGCGTCCGGCAAGATGTCGATGATGATCGCCCAGAACGGGCCGGGGATCACCAACTTCGTCACTGCCGTGAAGACTGCCTACTGGAACCATACGCCCCTGCTGCTGGTAACCCCGCAGGCCGCGAACAAGACCATCGGGATGGGCGGCTTCCAGGAAGTCGAACAGATGGCGCTCTTCAAGGACATGGTCTGCTATCAGGAAGAGGTCCGCGATGCCTCTCGCGTCGCCGAAGTGCTGAACCGCGTCATCCTGCAGGCGAAACGCCAATCTGCCCCCGCGCAGATCAACATGCCGCGGGACTACTTCACCCAAGTCATCGACGTGCCCCTGCCGGCGGTGGTGGAGTTCGAGCGGCCCTCGGGCGGTGAAGACGCCATCGCGCAGGCGGCGCAACTGCTGTCCAGCGCGAAGTTCCCGGTGATCCTGAACGGCGCGGGCGTGGTGATCGGCGGGGCGATCCCGGCCTCGATGGCCTTGGCGGAACGGCTGACCGCCCCGGTCTGCGTCGGCTACCAGCACAACGACGCCTTCCCCGGCTCGCATCCGCTGTTCGCGGGGCCCTTGGGCTACAACGGGTCAAAGGCGGGGATGGAGCTGATCGCGCAGGCCGATGTGGTGCTGGCTTTGGGGACGCGGCTGAACCCGTTTTCGACCCTGCCGGGCTACGGGATCGACTACTGGCCGAAGGGGGCCAAGGTGATCCAGGTCGACATCAACCCGAACCGGATCGGGCTGACCAAGCCGGTGACGGTGGGGATCGTCGGCGACGCGAAGAAAGTGGCCGAGGGGATCCTTGCGCGGCTGTCCAAGACCGCGGGCGATGCGGGGCGGGCGGAACGCAAGGCCCTGATCGCGCAGAAAAAATCGGCCTGGGCGCAGGAACTTTCGTCCATGGACCACGAGCAGGACGATCCCGGCACCAGCTGGAACCAGCGCGCCCGGGACGCCAAGCCGGAGTGGATGAGCCCCCGCATGGCCTGGCGCGCGATCCAGTCCGCGCTGCCGAAAGAGGCGATCATCTCGTCCGACATCGGCAACAACTGCGCCATCGGCAACGCCTATCCGTCGTTTGAGGCGGGCCGGAAATACCTCGCGCCGGGTCTCTTCGGCCCCTGCGGCTACGGCCTGCCGTCGATCATCGGCGCGAAGATCGCTTGCCCGGATACTCCGGTTGTGGGCTTCGCCGGGGACGGGGCTTTCGGGATTGCGGTGACAGAACTGACGGCCATTGGCCGCAGCGAATGGCCCGCGATCACCATGGTCGTCTTCCGCAACTACCAGTGGGGGGCCGAAAAGCGGAACTCGACTCTTTGGTATGACGACAATTTCGTGGGCACCGAACTGGACACCGATGTGTCCTACGCGGGCATCGCCAAGGCTTGCGGCTTGCAGGGCGTGCAGGCGCGGACGATGGAGGACCTGACGGCGGCGCTGCACAAAGCGATCGACGACCAGATGGCGGGCAAGACCACGCTGATCGAGGCGCTGATCAACCAGGAACTGGGCGAACCCTTCCGGCGTGACGCAATGAAGAAGCCGGTCGAGGTTGCCGGCATCTCCAAGGCCGACATGCGGCCGCAAATGGTGTGACGGTGCACGAATTTTCGACGAAAATTCGGGGTCTTCGCGGTGCCCTTTGACCTGGGCCCTGGCGCGCTGATCTGGCTCGCCGTGGCCTGCCTGATCGCCGGGTTCGTACGGGGCTACTCGGGGTTCGGTTTCTCGGCGCTGCTGATCGCAGCCTCCAGTTTGGTGACCAATCCGCTAAATTTCGTTGCCGTTGTCGTCATTCTGGAAACGGTGATGTCCCTGCAGCACGCCAGGGGTGCCGGGCCGGATGTGGACTGGAAGCGGGTCGGCTGGCTTCTCGGTGGGGCGGCGATTGGTCTGCCTGTGGGTCTCTGGATCCTGACCGGGGTCAGCGAAGACACGGCGCGGGCAGTGGTTTCGGGCTATGTCCTTCTGATGTGCGTCGTGTTGCTGGCAGGCTGGCGGCTGGCCGCCGAGGTCAAGGGCGCGCCGAATGGCGTGGCGGGGATCATCTCGGGCCTTGCCAACGCGCCTGGCATGGGCGGCTTGCCGGTGGCGGCCTTCTTCGCCGCGCAACCGATGCCCGCTGCCGTGTTCCGGGCCACGCTGATCGCCTATTTTCCGCTGCTCGACGTGTATTCCGCGCCGCTTTACTGGCTGGCGGGGCTGGTCAGTTGGGACACGCTGTGGGCCTCGCTGATCGCGCTGCCGGTCACGCTTGTGGGCAATTGGCTGGGTGGTCGGCACTTCTTCGGCACCGACCCGCAGGAGTTCCGCCGCTTCGCGATCATACTTCTGGCAGGTCTTGCGACCCTTGGGCTGGGAAAGGCTCTCATCTGATGCTCTTGATTGTGAACGCGGGTTCATCATCCTTGAAGCTGAAGGTGTTCGACGGGACGCGAGAGGTCGCAAAGGCCTCGGTTGCGGAGATTGGCGCGGACGGGCACGGGCACGCAATGCTGCGCTGTCTGGCCGAGGCAGGCGTGCCGGTGGGCAAGCTGACCGGCGCGGCGCACCGGGTGGTGCATGGCGGGGCAAAGCTGACTGCGACCGCGCGGGTGACGCCAGACGTGCTGCGACAGATCGAAGCCTGCGTGCCGCTTGCGCCTCTGCACAACCCGGCGAATCTGGTGGGAATCCAGGCAGTTGCGGCATTGGCCCCCGACCTGCCGCAGTATGCCGCCTTCGACACCGCCTTCCATGCGACGAACCCGGAGGTGGCCACAACCTATGCCCTTCCGGGGGGCGAGAGGGAGCGTGGCCTACGGCGCTATGGGTTTCATGGGCTGAGCTATGCGGCCCTCGTGCGGATCCTGCGGGAACGGGGTGCACTGCCAGAGCGGCTTCTGGCCTGCCATCTGGGCAATGGCTGCTCGCTGGCGGCGATTGTGAACGGGCGTTCGGTTGCAACCACGATGGGTTACTCGCCGCTGGACGGGCTGACGATGGGTACGCGGTCGGGCAGCATCGACGGCAATGCGGTGCTGCGGCTGGCCGAGGTGCATGGGCTTGAACGCGCGGGTCGCATCCTGAACCGCGAGAGCGGGCTTCTGGGCCTCGGCGGTTTCAGCGACCTGCGGGCGCTGCATGCGGCGGGCACGCCCGAGGCGCAGTTCGCGTTGCAGCATTTCGCCTATTGGGCGGTGCGCCATGCCGGGTCGATGGTGGCCGCGATGGGGGGCCTGGACGCCGTGGTCTTCACCGGCGGTATCGGCGAAAACGATCCCTGGATGCGGAAGGAAATCCTGTCCGGGCTGGCGTATTTGGGAGTATCTTCCGACCCCGCTGCCAATGCCCGGAACGAAACCGTGCTGCACGATGCGACAAGCGATGTCGTTATCCTGGTTGTGCCCGCCGACGAGGAGCGTCAGATTGCCCTTGAAGCGCAGGCCGTGATGGCCAGGGAGGGCGCGTGAACCAGCCTATGGTCGAAACGCAGCGCGAGGTCGGCGACGAAGTTCGCCAGACCACCTGCTACATGTGCGCCTGCCGCTGCGGGATCAACGTGCACCTCAAATCCGGCAAGGTCGCTTATATCGAGGGCAACCGGGACCATCCGATCAACAAGGGCGTCCTATGTGCCAAGGGCGCGAGCGGGATCATGCAGGTGACCGCGCCCTCGCGTCTGAAAGCGCCGTTGCGGCGGGTCGGGCCAAGGGGGTCCGGGGCCTTCGAGGAAATTTCCTGGGAGGAGGCTCTGTCGACCGCCGTTTCCTGGATGAAGCCGCTGCGCGAGACCGCACCAGAGAAACTGGCGTTCTTCACCGGCCGCGACCAGTCACAGTCCCTCACTGGCTGGTGGGCGCAGAATTTCGGCACGCCGAACTATGCGGCCCACGGCGGCTTTTGTTCGGTGAACATGGCGGCGGGGGGCATCTATACCATCGGCGGCGCATTCTGGGAATTCGGCCAGCCGGATTGGGACCGCACCAAGCTTTTCGTCATGTTCGGGGTGGCCGAGGACCACGACTCGAACCCGATCAAGATCGGGCTTGGCAAGCTGAAGGCCCGCGGCGCCCGGGTGATCTCGGTGAACCCGGTGCGGACGGGCTATTCTGCGGTGGCCGACGACGGGATCGGGATCACTCCCGGGCCCGAGGGCCGTATGAGAATGTCACTGAGCCATTGCCTAGTGGAGGCGGGGAAGATCGCCCTCGCTGACCTGGCGCACTGGCCCAACGCGCCCCTCCGGGTGACTGAGGC
>JBKDYO010000161.1:0-72653 GCA_046305855.1 Paracoccaceae bacterium | reverse complement strand
CGAAGCCGTGGCCCGCGAAAAGATGATCGACCCGGATCTGGTGATCCAGGCGATGGAGGACAGCCTCGCCCGCGCCGCCAAGTCGCGCTACGGCGCGGAAATGGACATACGCGTCAAGATCGACCGGAAGACCGGCCGCGCGTCCTTCACCCGCGTCCGCACCGTGGTGGAAGACGAGGCCGTGGAAAACCACCACGCCCAAGTGACCGTCAAGCAGGCGAAGACCTGGCTTGCGGACCCGCAGCTGGGTGACGAGATCGTGGACGAGGTTCCCCCCGTTGACCTCGGCCGCATCGCCGCGCAATCGGCCAAGCAGGTCATCCTGCAAAAGGTGCGCGAAGCCGAACGTGACCGCCAGTTCGAGGAATTCAAGGACCGCAAGGGCACCATCATCAACGGTGCCGTCAAGCGCGAGGAATACGGCAATGTCATCGTCGACATCGGCCGTGGCGAAGGCATCCTGCGCCGGAACGAGAAGATCGGCCGCGAAGCCTACCGTATCGGCGACCGCATCCGCTGCTACATCAAGGACGTCCGCCGCGAAGCCCGCGGCCCGCAGGTCTTCCTGTCGCGCACCGACCCGCAGTTCATGGCCGAGCTCTTCAAGATGGAAGTGCCGGAAATCTATGACGGCATCATCGAGATCAAGGCCGTTGCCCGTGACCCGGGTAGCCGCGCCAAGATTGCGGTCATCTCCTATGACAACTCGATCGACCCGGTCGGCGCCTGCGTCGGTATGCGCGGCAGCCGCGTGCAGGCCGTTGTGAACGAACTGCAAGGCGAAAAGATCGACATCATTCCGTGGAACCAGGACACCGCGACCTTCCTCGTGAACGCGCTGCAGCCTGCCGAGGTTTCCAAGGTCGTGTTCGACGAAGAAGCCGGGAAGATCGAAGTCGTGGTCCCCGATGAGCAGCTCTCGCTTGCCATCGGCCGCCGCGGGCAGAACGTCCGCCTTGCCAGCCAGCTGACGGGCCTCGACATCGACATCCTGACCGAAGCCGAAGAATCGCAGCGCCGCCAGGCCGAGTTCGCCGAACGTACCAAGCTCTTCATGGATGCGCTCGACGTTGACGAGATGATGGCCCAGCTTCTGGTCGCCGAAGGCTTCACCAACCTGGAAGAAGTCGCCTACGTCGAACTGGACGAACTGCTGTCGATCGACGGCTTCGATGAAGGCACCGCCGGGGAACTTCAGGCCCGCGCGCGTGACTATCTGGAAGCGGCCAATGCCAAGGCGATGGAAAACGCCCGCGCGCTGGGTGTGGAAGACAGCCTCGTGAACTTCGAAGGCCTGACGCCGCAGATGCTGGAAGCGCTGGCCCATGACGGGATCAAGACGCTGGAAGACTTCGCCACCTGCGCCGACTGGGAACTGGCCGGCGGCTGGACGACCGAAAACGGCCAGCGCAAGAAGGACGAAGGGGTCCTCGAAAAGTTCGACATGTCACTTGAGGAAGCGCAGACCCTGATCATGACCGCCCGCGTCATGCTGGGCTGGGTCGACCCGACGGAACTTGCGCAGCCTGAAGAAGAGGCTGCCGATGACGAGGAGGCCGAGGCCTGATCTCAGGCCTCGGGGACACGCGTTGACGCGCGGCGGCCGGGAAAAAGACAGGGACGACCCCGAACGCAAGTGCATTGCGACCGGGGAAAGCCAGCCAAAGGCGGGTCTGATCCGCTTTTGCGTGGGTCCTGACGGGCAGATCGTCCCGGACGTGTTGGGCAAGCTGCCCGGCCGGGGGATCTATGTTTCGGCGACCCGTGCGGCACTCGACAAGGCGGGGAAGAAGAACCTCTTCTCCCGCGCGGCGCGGCAGCCGGTGAAGGTGCCTGATGGGCTGGCCGACCTGGTCGAGGCGCTGGTGTTGCAGCGGACCATCGAAATGCTTTCGATGGCGCGCAAGGCGGGTGACGCAGTCACCGGCTACGAGAAGGTGAAGGATTGGCTGGTCAAGGGCACAGCGGTGACGCTGATCCAGGCCAGCGACGGGTCGGAACGGGGCAAGACGAAGCTGCACGCGCCGGAAGGCGAGAAGGGCTTTATCGGCTGTCTGTCGGCTGGGGAAATCGGTTTGGCATTCGGGCGCGAACGTGCGATACACGCCGCGCTTGCCGCTGGTGGACTCAGGTCCCGTGTTGTAGAGGAAGCGGCAAAACTCGCCGGACTGCGTGGGCAGACGGGCGGGGATGACGGCGGCGAGACCGCCATGAAGGATACGTAGGACGCATGAGCGATACTGACGGCAAGAAACCTCTTGGCCTTGGGGGCGCCCCCCGTTCCGGACAGGTGAAGCAAAGCTTCAGCCATGGCCGGACCAAGAGCGTCGTGGTCGAAACGAAACGCAAGCGCGTGGTGGTTCCCGCCGCCGCCCCGAAGCCAGGCACACCTGGCGCGGGCCAGTCGGCTGCGCCAACGAACTACGGTGATCCGTCGAAGCGTCCCGCAGGCATCTCTGATGCCGAGATGGAACGCCGGATGTCGGCGCTGCGTGCCGCCAAGGCACGCGAGGCGGAAGACGCCGTGCGCCGCGCAGAAGAAGATCGCGTGCGGGAAGAAGACCGCGCCCTTCGCCGCGCCGAGATCGAGACGAAAGAGCGTGAGGATCGCGAACGCGCGGAAGCCCTGCGCCTGAAGGCCGAGGAAGAAGATCGCGCCGCGAAGGCCGAAGCCGCGGCCAAGGTCGCCGCTGCCGAAGCCCGGAAGGCCGATGTCCTCGGCACGCGTGCCCGGACGACCACTCCGCCTCCGGCGACCGCCAAGCCCGCCGACCGTGCGGCTCCGGCTGCGCCTGCCGCAACCGAAGACGCTCGCGGCCCGGCCTCGGCCAAGCCCGGCCTCTCGCCCCGCAAGACCGACCGCGAAAAGGACGACCGCGCCGACCGCGGTGCCAAGCGCGGCACCGGCGACGAAGGCCGCCGCTCGGGCAAGCTAACCCTGTCGGACGCCATCTCGGACGAAGGCGGCCGCCAGCGCAGCCTGGCCGCGATCAAGCGCAAGCAGGAAAAGGCCCGCCAGAAGGCGCTGGGTCTGGGTCACAAGGCCGAAAAGCAGGTGCGCGACGTGCAGCTGCCGGAAACCATCGTGGTCTCGGAACTGGCCAACCGGATGGCCGAACGGGCTGCTGATGTGGTCAAGGCCCTGATGAAGATGGGCATGATGGTCACGATGAACCAGGCCATCGACGCCGATACCGCGGAACTCGTGATCGAGGAATTCGGCCACAAGGCGGTCCGCGTGTCGGACGCTGACGTCGAACAGGTGATCGACACGGTCAAGGACGCGGACGACAGCCTGTTGCCGCGCCCGGCGATCGTCACGATCATGGGCCACGTCGACCACGGCAAGACCTCGCTTCTGGACGCGATCCGCAAGACCAACGTGGTCACCGGCGAAGCGGGCGGGATCACCCAGCACATCGGTGCCTACCAGGTGAAGACGCCGAACGGGCAGCTGGTCACCTTCCTCGACACCCCTGGCCACGCGGCCTTCACCTCCATGCGTTCGCGCGGGGCCCAGGTGACGGACATCGTGGTCCTGGTCGTCGCGGCCGATGACGCCGTGATGCCGCAGACGGTCGAGGCGATCAACCACGCCAAGGCCGCCAAGGTCCCGATGATCGTGGCGATCAACAAGATCGACAAGCACGAGGCGAACCCGACCAAGGTCCGCACCGACCTTCTGCAGCACGAAGTCGTGGTGGAAGCCATGTCCGGTGAAGTGCAGGACGTCGAGGTTTCGGCGAAAACCGGCCTCGGGCTTGATGACCTTCTGGAAGCGATCGCGCTGCAGGCTGAACTACTGGAACTGCGCGCCAACCCGAAGCGGGCGGCAAGCGGGGCTGTGATCGAAGCCAAGCTGGACGTGGGCCGGGGTCCGGTCGCGACGGTGCTGGTGCAGAACGGCACCCTGCGCAAGGGCGACATCTTCGTCGTCGGCGAACAGTGGGGCAAGGTCCGCGCGCTGATCAACGATCAGGGAGAGACGGTTCCCGAAGCCGGTCCGTCTGTTCCGGTCGAAGTGCTGGGTCTGTCGGGCACGCCGTCCGCAGGTGACACGCTGAACGTCGTTGAGACCGAGGCGCAAGCCCGCGAGATCGCCGACTACCGGATCAAGACCGCCAAGGACAAGCGCGCCGCGGCGGGTGCTGCGACCACGCTGGAACAGCTGATGGCCAAGGCCAAGGCCGACCAGTCGGTTGCCGAACTGCCGATCCTGATCAAGGCTGACGTTCAGGGTTCCGCCGAAGCCATCGTTCAGGCGATGGAGAAGATCGGCAACGACGAGGTTCGCGTCCGCGTGCTGCATTCGGGCGTGGGTGCGATCACCGACACCGACGTGGCGCTGGCCGAGGCCTCCAAGGCCCCGATCATCGGCTTCAACGTCCGCGCCAACGCGACGGCACGGGCTTCGGCGACGCAAAAGGGCGTGGAGCTGCGGTACTACTCGATCATCTACGATCTGGTCGACGACATCAAAGCCGCCGCTTCGGGCCTGCTCAAGGCCGAGGTTCGGGAAACCTTCATCGGCTACGCGAAGATCCTGGAGGTCTTCAAGGTGTCGAACGTCGGCAAGGTCGCGGGTTGCCTTGTTACCGAGGGCGTCGCGCGCCGGTCTGCGGGGGTTCGCCTGCTGCGGGACAACGTGGTGATCCACGAGGGCACGCTGAAGACGCTGAAGCGTTTCAAGGACGAGGTGAAGGAAGTCATCTCGGGCCAGGAATGCGGCATGGCCTTCGAGAACTACGAGGACATCCGTCAGAACGATGTCATCGAGATCTTCGAACGCGAAGAGGTCCAGCGCACGCTGGAATGATCAGCAAGAAGGGCCTGGCCAAGCGGTCGGGCCCTTTCTGTCCACCGCGGACAGAAAAGCATCTGCAATGAAATCAGGGGCTTGTGTGCGAGCGTTCACGAAGCGTCAAGCTTTGTGTGGTCCTGCGCCCGTACGCGCATGACCCGCGCGGCGCCTTCTGTCCAGCTTGGCACGGGTTGGCCCGCGAAGACCCGGTCACCATCGCGGACGATCAAACGACCGTCGGCAGTGTGACCCACCGGAACACCCTGGATCTGCAGCGTAGTGCCGACGCCGATGGTTCTAAGCATGATGGTTCCCCCCCGAGCCCCGTCCTTAGGCTTAGCGCAAACGAGTCAAAAGGCAAGGTATCCTACTGCCAGGGCGGAAAGGCTACTTCGGCTTCGCGGGGGTCAGCCTCAGAAACACATAGGTCTGCTGGATTGCTGCCTTGTCCTTGATCGACAGGCCCACATCCCCACCCGCAATCCGCATCAAGCGCAAATCGTAGAAATCCGGGTGATTGACGGATTGGTCGGTTTCAATGCCGGATGCCATGTCAGCACAGGCCGACAATTCGGCCAACATGTCCTTGAACGCGCCTGTTGCTTCGGCTGATCTGTAGGAAGAAGCCCAATTGCAATTGGCAGATTTCGCCCCCTGCGTATCGAGCGAAAAGGAACAGCTTGCAGGTGACATGCCAAGGCCTGTCAGGAAACCCCCGACGGTTTCTGCGGGAACGTCGGCGCCCGTAGTCGCGGCCATCGCCTGATCCAGACGATCACAAAGGGGCGCGGTCTGGGCAAATGGCGCGGTGGAAGGGCTGGCAAGGATGACAGCAAACATCCAGAGTATGGGACTTTTCATGTTCACTACCGCACTGTCGACTTGCCGCGACTGGCCTACCATGTGGTGGCAGCATTTCTGGACCTGATCCGGCGATCAAGAAGTTTGCGCACAAGCTGGCGTGCTTGAGCGGAAGGCAGACCTTCGGACAGAAACAGTCTGAAATCTCGGCTGACCGGCAGCTTAAAGCCAGTCACGCAGAATGGGGATCAGCGGCAGGTCGGCGGGTGGCATCGGATAGTCGCGCAGCTGGTTCGGCCTGACCCAGGCGAGCTTCTGGCCCTCGGTCGCGCGCACCGTGCCCTGCCAGCGGCGGCAGGCGAACAGCGGCATCAGGAGGTGGAAGTCTTCGTAGGCGTGGCTGGCAAAGGTCAGCGGCGCAAGACAGGAGGCCCAGGTGTCGATGTCCAGCTCTTCCTTCAGCTCGCGGATCAGGGCGGCCTCGGGCGTCTCGCCGGATTCGACCTTGCCGCCTGGGAATTCCCACAGGCCCGCCAAGGACTTGCCCTCGGGGCGTTGGGCCAGAAGGACACGGCCATCGGGATCGATCAGGGCGACGGCAGAGACGAGAACAATCTTCATGGGTGGTCCTTGTGGGGACCCCCGGGGGACCAGCCCCCCGGACCCCCCGGGATATTTTCGGACAGATGAAATCAGGAGCGGTAGTCGGCGTTGATCTCGACGTAGCGGGATGTCAGATCGCAGGTCCAGACCGACCGCTTCGCCTTCCCAAGCCCGAGGTCCACCGCGAAGACCAATTCCTGCCCCTGCATGTAGGACGCGCCGTCGTCTTCCTTGTAGTCGGGGTTGCGCCAGCCGTTCTGCGCCACGAGGATATCGCCGAAGCGGATCGTCAGCCTGTCACGGTCGGCCTGTGCACCCGACTTGCCCACGGCTGCGACGATGCGGCCCCAGTTCGGGTCTTGCCCGGCGACTGCGGTCTTGACCAGCGGCGAGTTGGCAATGGCGAAGGCGACCTTGGCGGCATCTTCATCCGAGGCAGCACCAGTCACCCGGACCTCGACCAGCTTGGTCGCGCCTTCGCCGTCGCGGACGACTTGCAGCGCCAGATCCCGCATGACGCCAGCCAGAGCAGTCTCGAAAGCTTTCAGCGCCGGGCCTTTCAGCTCGGCGGCCGTGGATTGGCCAGTGGCGGCAATAAGCAGCGTGTCAGAGGTCGAGGTATCGCTGTCCACGGTGATCGAGTTGAAGGTGGCGTCCACGTTGCGCGACACCATCTTCTGCAGCTGGTTCGCGCCGATCTTCGCATCGGTGAAGATGTAGACCAGCATCGTCGCCATGTCCGGCGCGATCATCCCTGAGCCCTTTGCGATGCCCGAGATGTGGATCATCCCACCTTCGCCCTGCACGGTGGCGGCAGCGCCTTTGGGGAAAGTGTCGGTGGTCATGATCGCCTGCGCGGCCATTTCCACGGCATCTTCCTTCAGCGCGGCCACAAGATCGGGGACCTTGGCGGTGATCTTGTCGAAGGGCAGCGGCTCGCCAATGACGCCGGTGGAGGAGGAGAAGACGCGCGAAGCAGAAATGCCCAATGCCTGAGCCACAGCACCGGTCACGGCGGCCACGGCTTCATCGCCCACCTTCCCGGTGAAGGCGTTCGAGTTGCCCGAGTTCACGATGATTGCGGCCCCTGCATCGGCGGGGACTTTCATCGCGAGCTTTGCCTGGCAATCGCGCACGCAGCCCGACCGGGTGGAGGACCGGGTGAAGACCCCTGCCATCACTGTGCCGGGGGCCAGACGGACCAGCATCACGTCCTTGCGGTTCTGGTAGCGAACCCCAGCCTCGACCGCCGCAAACTCGGCGCCCTTGATCGCGGGCAGGACGGGGAAGCTGGCGGGGGCCAAGGGCGAGACCGGCTTCAACGCCTTCTTCGCAGCGGTCACCACATCGCTCACGGCCTCGGAGACCGCATCGGCCATCGGGCCTGCGGCGGCGGTCAGGGTATCCTTCAGCTTGCGCACCTTTTTCTTCAGCGCCTTGGCTTCGGATTTCCAGTCGGTCTTGGCCATGTCCCGTTCCCCCTTCGGATGTCAGTCGATCAAGCCAGCATTCTTCAGGATCGCCGGGTCAATCCCTTCGCCCTCGCGGGTGACTGTGGCACCCTTAGTCAGTTCCTCGATCTTCGCGTTGATCGCGGTGTTCTCGACCTCGGCGGCAAGTTCGTCGCGCAACTGATCCAGCGTCGGCTGGTCGGCCACGCGGGTTTCCTTGACCAGGATCAGGTGGAAGCCGAAATCACTTTGGACCGGGCCCGTGACTTCGCCGACCGATGCGGCGACAACGGCATCCTCGAAGGGTTTGACCATCATGCCAAGGCCGAACCAGCCAAGGTCACCGCCATTCGCGCCGGAGCCGGTGTCGGTCGAATTGGCCTTGGCCAGTTCCGCAAAATCCGCGCCACCGGCAAGGTCAGCCTTCAGCTTGTCCGCCTCTTCCTGGGTCGCAACCAGGATATGCGCGGCGTTGTATTCGGTCTGGGGTTTCGCGTCCTTGAAGCGGGCGTCATAGGCCGCCTGCAGGGCGGCATCGGTGACGGCCTCTTTCACGATCCCCTCGATGGCAATGCCGGACACCAGGCCCCGCTTGTCGTTGTCGAGGGTGGCAAGCGCCCGCGGCGACAGATCGGGGATCGACTGGGCCAGGACTTCCTGCTGGATCAGCTGTTCGTAGATGCCTTTGAACAGGACATCGTCGGGCAGCGACTGGTATTCTGCGGGCAGCGTCTCGCGCAGGGCGATCATATGGCCAAGGGTGATGTTTACGCCATTCACGGTGGCGACGACTGTATCGGCGGATTCGCCTTCGGCAAACGCAGGGCCGGACAGAACCGCCACCAGGGAAAGGGCAGACCAGAGGCCCGAACGTTTCGTCATTTTCACCATCTCCTGATCGGCGTGATCCGCCTGCTTAAGTTGACTATCCCGGGCCTTCCCCTTACATCGCGACAGTCGCGTGGAACGGGGCCGTCCGAGTATCCCTTGCCCTTCTAGGGAAGGTGTCGGGGCCGGGCAAGTCCAAGGGTCACACGATGCTGTCAGAAGCCGCCCTTCGGGAGAAAACATGCTGGGACTTGGATCGCTCACGCGGAAGATGTTCGGGTCGCCGAACGACCGCAAGGTAAAGTCCGTCCGCCCGGTGGTGGCCGAGATCAACGCGCTGGAGCCGGAGTTTCAGGCGCTGTCCGACGACGGCATCATCGCCAAGACGCGCGAGTTCCAGAAGCGGGTGCAGGAAGGCGGGGAAAGCCTCGATGCGATCCTGCCGGAGGCCTTTGCCAACTGCCGGGAAGCGGCGCGCCGGGCCTTGGGGCTGCGCGCCTTCGATGTGCAGCTGAAGGGCGGGATGTTCCTGCATCAGGGCAACATTTCCGAAATGAAGACGGGCGAGGGCAAGACGCTGGTCGCGACCTTTGCGGCCTATCTGAACGCACTGATCGGGCGCGGTGTGCATGTCGTGACGGTGAACGACTACCTGGCCAAGCGCGACGCGGAATGGATGGGCAAGGTCTATTCGGCGCTGGGGCTGACGACGGGTGTCGTCTATTCGCACCAGCCGGATGCCGAAAAGCTGGCGGCCTACCGCGCCGACATCACCTATGCCACGAACAACGAGTTGGGCTTTGACTACCTGCGCGACAACATGAAGGCGTCGCTGGAAGAAATGGCGCAGCGCGGGCATTACTACGCGATCGTGGACGAAGTGGACTCGATCCTGATCGACGAGGCGCGGACGCCCTTGATCATCTCGGGGCCGAGCCAGGATCGCAGCCCGCTGTACCAGGCGGTCGATGCGGTGATCCCGGGGCTGACCGAGGAGCACTACAAGCTGGACGAAAAGCAGCGCAACGTGACCCTGTCGGAAGAGGGCAACGACGCGATCGAGGATCTGTTGCGCAAGGCGGGAATCCTGCCGGAGGGGCAGAACCTTTACGCGGCCGAAAGCACCTCGATCGTGCACCACGTCAACCAGGCCCTGCGGGCGCACAAGCTGTTCTTCAAGGACCAGCAGTACATCGTCCGGGATGGCGAGGTGATGCTGATCGACGAATTCACCGGCCGCATGATGAAGGGCCGCCGCCTGTCGGACGGCTTGCACCAGGCCATCGAGGCCAAGGAAGGCGTCCAGATCAAGCCCGAGAATGTCACCTACGCCAGCGTGACCTTCCAGAACTACTTCCGGCTTTACGAAAAGCTGGGCGGGATGACCGGCACGGCAGCGACCGAGGCCGAGGAATTCCGCGAGATCTATGGCCTTGGCGTGGTCGAGGTTCCGACGAACCGCGTCGTGGCCCGGATCGACGAGCATGACCAGGTCTTCCGCACGGCCCGCGAAAAGTTCGACGGTATCGTCAAGGCGATCCAGGAGGCGCATGACAAGGGTCAGCCGATCCTGGTCGGGACCACCTCGATCGAGAAGTCGGAGCAGCTGTCGACGCTGCTGCAGGGTGCGGGCATCGTTCATAACGTGCTGAACGCGCGGCAGCATGAACAGGAAGCGAAGATCGTGGCCGATGCGGGCAAGCTTGGCTCGGTCACCATCGCGACGAACATGGCGGGCCGGGGCACCGACATCAAGCTGGGCGGCAACGTCGAGTTCAAGGTGATGGAGGCTATCGAGGCCGACCCGGACGGCGACCACGTCGCCATCCGCGCCCGGATCGAAGCCGAGCATGTCGGACAGGAAGAGGCAGTCAAAGCGGCCGGGGGCCTGTTCGTTCTTGGCACCGAACGCCACGAAAGCCGTCGGATCGACAACCAGCTCCGCGGCCGTTCGGGCCGTCAGGGCGACCCCGGCCGCTCGGCTTTCTTTCTGTCGCTGGAAGACGACCTGATGCGGATCTTCGGGTCCGAACGGCTGGACAAGATCCTGTCGACGCTGGGGATGCAGGAAGGTGAGTCCATCGTTCATCCCTGGGTCAACAAGAGCCTTGAGAAAGCGCAGGCGAAGGTCGAAGGCCGCAACTTCGACATCCGCAAGCAGCTTCTGAAATTCGACGACGTGATGAACGACCAGCGCAAGGCGATCTTCAGCCAGCGGATGGAGATCATGGAGGCCGACCACGTCGCCGACGTCGCCGCCGACATGCGCCACCAGGTGATCGAAGACCTCGTCGACCTCGCCATGCCGCCCAAGTCCTACCCGGACTCGTGGGACACCGAGGCGCTGACCACCTCGGTCCGCGACATGCTGAACCTCGATTTGCCCATCGCCGACTGGGCCGCCGAAGAAGGCGTGGACCAGAGCGGCGTCTACGAGCGGATCGTGGAAGCGTCCGACAAGATGATGGCCGAAAAGACCGAAGCGTTCGGGACCAGCACGATGCAGACCATCGAAAAGCAGGTTCTTCTGCAGTCCATCGACAGTAAGTGGCGCGAGCATCTTCTGCGGCTGGAACACCTGCGGTCAGTGGTCAACTTCCGCGGCTACGCGCAGCGCGACCCGCTGAACGAATACAAGACCGAGGCTTTCCAGCTGTTCGAGGGTCTATTGAATTCGCTGCGCGAGCAGACGACCCAGCAGCTGTCCCGCATCCGCCCGGTCACCAAGGAAGAGCAGGAAGCCATGATGCGGCAGATGCAGGCCGCCCAGGCCGCTGCCCAGGCCCCAAAGGTGGTGGAGGCTGCGGCAGTCGCTGCCCCTGCAGCTGCGGCTGCGGCGGTATCGGCGGCTGCTCCGGTGGCCGAGGCCGCGACCCGGCTGGCAGGATTTGATGAGGCCGACCCTTCGACCTGGGGCAATCCGGGGCGCAATGATCCCTGCCCCTGTGGTTCGGGCGAGAAGTTCAAGCACTGCCACGGGCGCCTCGCCTGATTGCAGGCGGATTGGGCAATCTGGGCGCCGCGTGATCTGACGCGGCGTTTTTGTGGCCTTTTCCAAGCATACCGTAAGCCCACCCAAATAATGCCATTTCTCCGCCCCGATTGGCCCCTAGCCGTAAACGGTGCGATTCTCGTGCCGGGGCACTGCCATGCTTTGGGGAAAAAAGGCTCTTCGGATTTCTGCTGCGCTTGCAGTCGCGATTGCGGCTGCGCACACCGCTGAAAGCCTGAAGGGACAGGACGCCGAGCAGTCGCTGGTTCTGGTGGCTGTTCAGAGCGCCGAGGCCGCCCCGTCCAATGCTGAAAACTCTGCCACCAACTCCGTGCCGGTTTCCGCTTCGCTGAGCAGCGCGCCCGGTGACGCCTTGGGCGATCTGATCGGAATCACCTCGGTTGCGGCAACGACGTCGGCTGCCGAGGGCGACCACTGCGTGCCGTCCATGCAGCTGACCGCTGTTGCAGGCGCAATGATCCATCTGTCGCTGGCCGCCCCCTGCAACCGGTCCGAACGTATTGTCGTGCGGCATTCCGGCCTGTCCTTCGCGACGAAGACCCGTGCCGACGGCGTGGCCGCGATCCTCTTGCCCGCGCTGAAGCCCGATGCAACGGTCGCGGTCTACCTTGCCGACGCACGCCTTGTTCTGGGCAGCGTCGCCGTGCCGGAGGTGACCGACTTCGCCCGCTATGCGATCATGTGGGAATGGCCAGCCGAAGTAGAGCTTCGAGTCACCGACGGGGAAAAGGTGCTGATCGGGACCGCTCCGCGGATCGGTCAAGACGATCAGCGCGTGATATCGCTGGGATCGCCCGATGTGCAGCTTCCGCTGATGGCCCGCGTTTATTCGGTGCCCGGCAAGGGGTTTGGACAGGCCAAGCTGACGGGCGAGTTGCGGATTACCCCGGCCTCATGCGGGCGCACCCTGCGGCTGGAAACCGTCCAGTCTGCCGGCGGCGTCACCAAGGCCGAAGAACGCGCTGTCGCAGTTCCGCTGTGTGGGACCGCGGGCGACATTCTGCTGTTGAAGAATCTTGCGCCTGCCCTGACACTCGCCGCCCCGAAGTAAGGTCCGGATTGGCGGTCGATGGGTGTGAAGGCAGGGCTGGCGGCGCTATGCGTCGCAGTGATGGTTGGTGTGTCCGCTGCCGCCCAGGATGTAACCCTGGTCGCCCGCGAGGGCGGCATCGTGCTGTCCGGCACCCTGCAGGGCTTTGACGGCGAGTTCTACCGGATTGACACTGCCTATGGCTCGCTGACCGTCGACGGCCAGGGGGTGATCTGCGAAGGCCCGGCCTGCCCTGAACTGGTTGCCCCGAAGGCCGTGATCCGCGTGGTCGGCGCACCGGATGCAGCCCCCTTGCTGCCCGCCCTGATGCAAGCCTTCGCCGAGGCGCGGGGCCTGATCTACGAGGCAAACCCGGATGACGCCTTTGCGGCCCGGATCCTCGACCCGGAGACCCGCAAGGATCTGGCCGTGGTCTCTTTCCAGCCGATGTCGCCTGATGCCGCGACTGCTGCGGTCGAGGGCGGGGCCGCCGACCTGAAGCTTGCCTTCCGGTCCGAGCCGGGCTTTGGCAGTCATTCCGTCGCGATGGACGCGCTTGTGGCCATCGTGGCACTCGACAATCCGACGCCCGAGATTTCGACCGTCGATCTGGCCCGGGTGCTGACCGGCGAGGTGACGAACTGGGCCGGGATCGGCGGGCCGGACATGCCCATCGTGCTGCATGCGCTGGCACCCGACACCGATCTGCAACTGGCGCTGGCAGATCGGCTGGGGCAGACCCCGGCAGCGGGGGTTCTGCATCCCGACCTCGCCTCGCTGGCCAAGGCGGTGGCGAAGGACCCCTGGGCCATTGCGATCTCGGGCCGGTCGGCGATCCTTCCGGCCCGCCGGATGCCCCTGACCGACAGTTGCGGCTTTCCGCTTCTGCCCAACGCGCTGGCGATCAAGGCCGGGGACTACCCGCTGGCGCTGCCGGTGATGCTGCTGGCCGCCAAGCGTCGCCTGCCGCTGATGACGCGTGAGTTCCTGTCCTTCCTCCGCTCGCCCGCTTCGGGTGACGCTGTGGCCCAGGCCGGGTTCATCGACCGCTCGGCCTCGCGACAGCCGATGACGGCGGACGGGTTGCGGCTGATCAACGCGATCCAGGGCGCGGGCGAGGATGTGACGCTGGAGGATCTGAAGCGGTTGGCAGGGATCATGGACGGGGCGGATCGGTTGTCCTTCACCTTCCGGTTCGAGGATGGGTCGTCCACGCTGGATGCAACCTCGCAGGACAGTCTGGTGGACCTCGCCCAGCTGATCGCGGCGGGTCAGTTCCGCGACGAAAAGCTGGTGCTGGCCGGGTTCTCGGACGGGTCGGGGGCCGCAGACGCAAACCTCGCGCTGTCGGTGGACCGCGCGGCGAAGGTGGCGCAAGAACTTGCGGTGATTGCGCCGGACCTGTCCCCGGCGCAGATGCCGGTGGTCGAGGGCTTTGGCGAGGCACTGCCGATGGCCTGCGACGAGACGGCCATTGGTCGCCAGTTGAACCGGCGGGTGGAGTTGTGGGTGGTGCCCGATTTCCAGGTGACGCCAACGGTCCCAGATGCGCCATCTCCCTGAGGTCGTGGCAGTCGCCCGGGAAAGGACGCCCGAAGTCCCGGTTCAGCTAATGCCGGGGACCGCGCGCTGGAACGTGATCGACGGGCTTTCCCCCAGCGGAAATGTCGGCGTCGAGCTGGGCGTTGCCGCCGGGTCCTTCTCGGCCCGCATGGTCCAGTCGGGCCGGTTCCGGGCGTTCTTCGGGGTCGATGCCTACACCGACGGCCATGGCGTGCAAGAGTATCAGGCGGCGCTTCGGGCTACGGGCCTGTGGTCGGAGTACCGGCTTCTGCGGATGAGCTTTGACCAGGCGGCACTGCTTTTTGCCGATCAGAGCCTGGATTTCATCTATGTCGACGGCTTTGCGCATACCGGATGCGAAGGCGGGCGCACGCTTGCGGACTGGTATCCAAAGCTGCGGCCCGGCGGGATCATGGCCGGGGATGACTACCACTTTGACGACTGGCCGCTGGTGGTCTGGGCAGTGCACGAGGCCGCCGCCCAGCTGAAGGTCCCGGTCCGTGTCACCGACCATGTGCAGGCCGAGACCTACAATCGCTATCCGTCCTGGAGCTTTGTCCGACCGACGAACGCGCCGCAGGCGCTGCGGTTTTCGGACGAGCTGCGTGCCTTCAGCGATGCCGAGAAGGCGCGCATCGGGGCCTTGCGAAAAGCCGCCCGCGTCGAGCGTCGAAAAGCGGCCTTGCGCGGCGAGACCTGACCGCCCGACCTGCCGGTCAGCCGCCGATGAACTCGGTCAGGACACGCTGGGTGCCAAGGCTCCACAACCGGGTCAAATGACGCTCGAACGCGCTGGCGAAGACCGGGTCTTGCCCGAGATCGCCGTAGACCGTCGTCATCTCAAGCCATGCCGACGCACGTGCCTTTGCTGCCGTGGACCGGGTGACCAGCGCGTCCCAATCGGGGTCATTCGGCGGAATCGGCGTGCCGCTGTCGGTCTCGCCATAGCAGTACCGGCACCACATCGCCGAGACGAGCGCGAGGCCCTCCACTGACCCACCCGCCGCAAGGGCGTCACGGATCGAGGGCACGATGAACTTGGGCTGCCGGTTGGACCCGTCGAGGCACAGGCGGCGTTCGGTATCGGCGACCTCGGGGTTCGAGAACCGCTCCACGATCAGCCGGTAGTAGTCACCCAGGTTGGTATCCGGCACCGGCGGGATGTAGGGGATGATCTCGTTGATCTCGATCTTGTCGAGGAGGCCCTTGATAAGCGGGTTGGCCATCGCCTCGTGCACGTATTCGATGTCCATCAGCCCGCCCGGATACGCAATCGTCGCATGGCCGCCGTTCAGGATGCGGATCTTCATCATCTCGAAATTGTGCACGTGGGGCGTCAGGGTGACGCCGACTTTCTCGAAGGCCGGACGGCCCGATGGGAAGTTGTCCTCCAGCACCCATTGCCGGAAGGGCTCACAGGTCACCGGAACCGGGTCGTCGCCAAGACCAAGGCTCGCAGCCATTTCGCGTTCGCGAGGTCCGGTGGCCGGGGTGATCCGGTCGACCATGCCGTTCGGGAAGGCCACATTCGTCGCGATCCAGTCGGCCAGCTCAGGGTCCTTGATCCGCGCCAGCCCCACCACCGCGTTCTGCGTGACGTGCCCGTTGCCGGGCAGGTTGTCGCAGCTCATCACCGTGAAAGGCGCCACGCCTGCGGCTTTCCGAGCCTTAAGCGCCGCGATGATCGCCCCGAAGGCGGTGCGGTGCGGGTTCGGGGCATCCGCCGCGATCTCGGGATGCGCAGGGTCAAAGGCCCCGGTCGCCGGATTGATGAAATAGCCGCCTTCGGTCACCGTCAGGCTGACGATCCGGATCTCTGGCCGCGCCATGGCCGCGATCAGGGCTGCGTTGTCCGGCTCGACCGGAAGAAAGTCGATCATCGACCCCACCCGCCGCGCGGATTTGCCCTTCGGGTCCAACTCGATCACCGTGGACAGGCAATCTTGCGCGATCAAAGCCTCGCGCATCCGGGCGTCACCCTCGCGCACTCCGGCCCCCAGGATCGCCCAGTCGTGACCAAGGCCCATCGCGAACAGGTCGTCCAGATAGACGGCCATGTGCGCGCGATGAAAGTTCCCCAGCCCGATATGGACGATCCCGGGGGTCAGCTTCGACCGGTCGTATGAGGGAAGGCGCACGTTCATCGGTCAGCTCATCCAATTTCCGCCGTCGACGTTGAACGTCTGGGCAACGATGTAATCGGCGTCAGATGAGGCAAGGAACACGGCGGCGCCGGTCATATCCTCGGGTCGGCCCATCCGGCCAAAGGGGACAGCTTCGCCGACCTCCCGCTTCTTCTGGCCAAGCGGCTTTCCTTCATACTTGGCGAAAAGCGCATCGACCGCGTCCCACATCGGCGTGTCGACGACTCCCGGCGCGATGCCGTTCACGTTGATCTTGTGCTTGATCAGGTCCAGACCCGCTGACTGTGTCAGGCTGATCACGGCAGCTTTCGAGGCGCAGTAGACCCCCACCAACCCCTCACCCCGACGCCCGGCCTGCGAGGCCATGTTGATGATCTTGCCGCCCCGGCCTTGCGCGATCATCACCTTCGCCACTGCCTGCAGCGGGAACAGCGTCCCTGCTACGTTCACGGCAAAGACCTTGTCATAGCTTGCCCGCGTAATGTCCACGATGGGCGCAAGGTCGAAGATCGCGGCATTGTTCAACAGGATGTCGATCCCCCCACCCCAGTCCGCCGCCGCCTTTACGCCCGCGTCGATGGACGCCTGATCGGTCACGTCCATCGTGATGCCGATCGTCTTGTCGCCCAGCTTGGCCGCAGCCTCTTGTGCGCCAGCAACATCGGCAATCGCGACCCGCGCGCCTTCCCTCAGATAGGCCTCGACAAAGGCCAACCCGATGCCGCGTGCGCCTCCGGTGACAAGGGCGGTCTTTCCTGCAAGTCTCATAGTGCCAGTCCATTCGCGTCAAATCGGTGGATTTTCCCGGCCGGAGCCAGCCGGATGCGGTCGCCATGATGGGCGCTGACCTCGCCCGGGGCACGGACCGTCAAGGTGCCGATGCCTTCCACGGCGACTTTCAGAAAGCTGTCCGAGCCGAGATGCTCTGACAGGCCGACAACACCTTCCCACGGGCCTTCGCCCACGTTGATGTGTTCGGGGCGGATGCCGATGGTATGGGCGTTGTGCTTGGCGGCCTCGGCGCCTTCGATCAGGTTCATCTTCGGGCTGCCGATGAAGCCCGCGACGAACAGGTTCTTCGGCGTGTGGTACAGTTCCAGAGGTGCGCCAACCTGCTCGATCCGGCCTGCGTTCAAGACGACGATCTTGTCGGCCATGGTCATGGCTTCAACCTGATCGTGGGTGACGTAGATCATCGTGGTCTTCAGCGACTGGTGCAGTTCGCTGATTTCCTGCCGCATGCCGACCCGCAAGGCTGCATCGAGATTCGACAGGGGCTCGTCAAACAGGAAGGCCGCCGGTTCGCGTACGATGGCCCGCCCGATGGCGACGCGTTGCCGCTGGCCGCCCGACAACTGGCCGGGACGGCGGTCAAGGTAGTTCGACAGGTTCAAGACCTTGGCGGCACGCTCAACGCGCTTGTCCTGTTCCGCCTGGTCCATCCCGGCCATCTTCAGCGGGAAGGCGATGTTCTTCCGGACCGTCATGTGCGGGTAAAGCGCGTAGGACTGGAACACCATGGCCAGACCGCGCTTGGCGGGCGGCAGGGCGGTTGCATCCTTGCCGTCGATGTCGATCACGCCACTGGTGGTATCCTCCAGCCCCGCGATCAGCCGCAGAAGCGTGGATTTTCCGCAGCCCGAGGGGCCGACGAAGACGACAAACTCGCCGTTCTCGATGGTCAGGTCGATGCCGGGGATGACGTCGACCTCGCCAAACGACTTGCGAACCTTGGTCAGTTGGATCTTGCCCATGTCTTCCTCACTTCACCGCGCCAAAGGTCAGGCCGCGGACGAGTTGCTTCTGGCTGAACCAGCCAAGGATCAGGATCGGCAGGATGGCCATCGCCGAGGCCGCCGAGAGTTTCGCGTAAAAGAGGCCCTGCGGTGCCGAGAAGCTGGCGATGAAGGCCGACAGGGGGGCCGCTTTGGTGGTGGTCAGGACGATGGTCCAGAACGCCTCGTTCCAGGCGAGGATGATGTTTAGAAGCATGGTCGAGGCGATTCCAGGCAGCGCCATCGGCGTCAGGACATAGATGATCTCGCCCCAAAGCGTGGCCCCGTCCATGCGGCTGGCTTCCAGGATTTCCCCAGGGATTTCCTTGAAGTAGGTGTACAGCATCCAGATGATGATCGGCAGGTTCATCAGCATCAGCGCAAGGACGAGGCCGATCTTGGTGTCGATCAGGCCGAGCTTCAGGAACAAGAGGTAAAGCGGGATCATGACCGCAACGGCGGGCATCATCTTGGTGGACAGCATCCACATCAGAAGGTCCTTGGTCTTCTTGCCGGGCACGAAGGCCATCGCCCAGGCTGCGGGGATCGCGAACATCAGGCCCAAGAGCGTGGAGCCGACCGAGATCACCACCGAGTTCCAGAAGAAACGCGGATAGTCCGACCGGGCCCAGACCTCGACGTAGTTTTCCAGCGTCCAGTCCGCCGACAGGAATTCGGGTGGCATCGCGACGGCGCTGGGTTCGGTCTTGAAGCTGGTGAGGATCATCCAGAGGACCGGGAAGAAGATGATCAGGGCCACAGTCCAGGCAGACAGTGTGGTGATCAGCTTGCGGCGGGGGGAATGGGCGCGGGCCATAAGAACCTCAATTGTCCAGGTTGCGGCCCAAGCCGCGCATCAGGAAATAGGCCACGATATTGGCCAGGATCACGGCAATGATCCCGCCCGCAGCTGCGCGCCCGATGTCCTTGGCCGCGATTGCCTGCTTGAAGATCATGTACGGCAGGGTGGTCGAAGCCGAGCCCGGCCCGCCCTGAGTGGTGGTGAAGATCTCGCCGAAGATGCCGAGAAGGAAGATCGTCTGGATCAGGATGACAACGGTGATCGCCCGGGTGGCATGCGGCAGGATGATGTAGCGAAAGCGGTTGAAGGCTGACGCGCCATCCATTTCGGCTGCCTCAAGCTGTTCCGAAGACAGCGACTGCAGGGCCGTCAGCAGGATCAGCGTCGAGAAGGGCAACCACTCCCAAGACACGATCCCAATGACCGACAGCATAGGATAGTCCTGCAGGAACAGGATCGGCTGCGCGCCAAAACCCATCGAGACTGCCGCGAAAAGTCCGTTCTGCGGGTGCATGAACAGGTTTTCCAAGATCGAAGCGGCAACCGGCGGCATCACGAAGAACGGCGAGATCACCAGAATGCGCAGGACGCCCTGCCCCATGACGGGCTGATCGATCAGCAGGGCGATCAGAAGCCCAAGGACTACGGTAATCACCAGAACGCCACCGACGAGGGCCAGGGTATTGGCCATGGCAAGCCAGAAGTCGGGCGACTGGAAGAACCAGACATAGTTGGTGAATCCGGTCCAGCCGGTCCGGTCGGGCGAGATCAGCCGATAGAGCCGGAAGGAATAGTAGAGCGTCATCGCCAGCGGCACGATCATCCAGATCAGAAGCACTGCGACCGAAGGGGCGACCATCAGGCGGGCGGCAAGGCGGCTGGACTGTGTGGACATGGCGGGGGTCTCCGGGTCTAGCACCGATGGAGAGGATGCCGTTTCACCGAAACGGAGGAAAGCGGCAGATGACGCTTGGGGAAAGGGCGGCTTGCGGATCGTGTCCGTCCGCAAGCCGTATCAGGTCCCCGGGCCACAGCGAGTGGCCCGGGATTGCGGCTTACTTGATGTAGCCAGCGGCAGTCATTTCCGACACGGCCAGGGCCTGAGCCTCGGCCAGTGCGTCGTCGACGCTCTTCTGCCCGGCAAGTGCTGCCGAGAAGATTTCGCCGACGCCCGTTGCCAGACCGGCGAACTCGGGGATCGCGGCGAACTGGACACCGACGTAAGGCACGGGCTTCACGGTCGGGTTGGTCGGATCAGCTGCGTTGATCGAGTCGATGGTCATCTTGGCGAAAGGCAGCGCTGCATATTCCGGGTTCGCATAAAGCGAGGTGCGGGTGCCCGGAGGTGCATTGCGCCAGCCTTCTTTCGAAGCAACCAGTGCGATGTAGTCCTTGTTGGTTGCCCAGTTGATGAAGGCCTTCGAAGCCTCCTTGGCATCCGACGAGGCCGGGATGGCCAGCGACCAAGCCCAGAGCCAGTTAGCCCGCTTGCCCAGACCCATATCGGGGGCCAGAGCGAAGCCGACCTTGTCAGCGAACTCGGACTGAGCCGGATCGGTCAGACCACCGGCAGAAACCGTGGCGTCCATACGCATGGCGCACTTGCCCTGCAGCGACAGCGTCAGGTTTTCGTTGTAGCCGTTGTTCGACGCGCCGGGCGGGCCGTACTTGGTCAGCATGTCGACGTAGTCGGTGAGAACCGCTTTCCACTCTGGGCTGTCGAACTGGGGAACCCAGTTTTCATCGAACCAGCGGGCGCCATACGAGTTGGCCATCGAGGTCAGGAACGCCATGTTCTCGCCCCAGCCTGCCTTGCCGCGCAGGCAGATGCCGTAGATGCCAGCCTCAGTGTCGGTCATCGCGGCAGCAGCGGCCTTGATGTCGTCCCAGGTCGGTGCGTCCGGGATGGTGATGCCAGCCTTTTCGGCGAGGTCCATACGGTAGTTCACGAAGGACGATTCACCGTAGAAGGGCGAAGCGTAAAGCGTGCCGTCGACGGTCAGACCGCCGCGGATCGCGGGCAGAAGGTCGTCGATGTCATAGTCTGCCGGCAGATCGTTCAGGCCTTCCAGCCAGCCCTGCTTGGCCCAGATCGGCGCTTCGTAGGTGCCGATGGTGATCACGTCATACTGACCGCCGCCCGTGGCGATGTCGGTGGTGACGTTCTGGCGCAGGACGTTCTCTTCCAGCGTCACCCACTCGACCTTGATGTCGGGGTGCTTGGCATAGAAGTCGTCCATCAGACCCTGCATGCGGATCATGTCGCCATTGTTCACGGTGGCGACAGTAATGGTGGTCTCGGCCATCGCCACGCCCGCAAGCGCGACAAGTGCCGTTGCACCCATAAGGGCGCGAAGCGTCTTGGTCATGTAATCCTCCCTGGATCAGCGTATGAGCAAATCATCGCCTGCTGGGTAAATGCTCACACCTGACCCAGAGTCGTCAAGCCCCCTCTTCCGCCGCATCTGCGAAGGTCACAGGCGGGCGAGAAGCGCCCGTGCACTGGGCTCGTCTGTTACCAGACCGTTGATAATGTTAGATTTAATTGCTGCATGGATCGCAGGAACTTTGGATGCACCTGCAGCAATACCGATCGAGGGTCGATCAAGACCTTGCGAGACGCGCACCCCGCCGGTCCGTCGGTTGGTCCCGAGGTCCAGGTAGCGCCCCTCCGAATCGAAGACCCAACCCGCGACTTCGCCCGATGCCCCGGCGGCCTGCATCTCGTCCAGTTCGTCGCGGCTAACGAAACCATCAGCCAGAAGGGGCGCGTCGTTCGACATCTGGCCGACACCCACGAAAACCACATCGGCGGCCTTGGCCAGCTCCACCACCTTCTGCACCGGGGGCAGCCGGTGAAAGGCCTCGTTCTCTTCCGGCGTCGGGCTGATCACCGGCACCGGCATCGGATAGTGCGGTGCGCGGACCTTGTCGGCGATCCGCATCACCACGTCGAAGAAACTGGCCGAGCCGTCGGGGGCAATGTTTCCGATCAGGGACACCAGCCGGTGCTGCGGCGCGTCGATCTCGACCATCGCGTCGACCATGCCCCGCATTGCCCGACCCGTCCCCAGCGCGATGACCAGCGGATCGGGCATGCGCAGAAAACGCTCCAGTTCCGCCGCCGCTGCCGGAGCAATCGCGCGGACCGGGTCCCCCCCAGGTCCAAGGCCCGGCGCCACGCGCACCCGGTCCAGTCCGAACCGGTTGCGAAGGGCGGCCTCAAGGTCAAGGCAGGCGCCGATCCGGTGGTTCAGGCGGACATGGATCAGCCCTTCCGCCATCGCCCGGCTGACCAGACGCTGCGCCCGCTGGCGGCTGACCCCCAGTTCGGACGCGATCTGGTCCTGCGTCATCCCCGCGACATAGTAAAGCCATCCCGCCCGGGCGGCCTCGTCCTGCAATGTCGGTTCAACGCTCATGCCGATTGCCTGGCTGACTTCAGGGTGGGCGCAATCTGGAAGAAGTCGGAAAAGCTTACAAGCCTGCGGTGCGGGCGGGCGTCCTCTGGTTCGGGCGGAGCTTCTGCACCCAGGTGGCTGCCCCCGACAAAGCGCCAGACCGTCATTCCCGCCGCAAGGCCCGCACGGATGCCAGTCAGGCTATCCTCGATCACCAGTGTCCGTTCCGGCCGTGCGCCGATCTTCACCGCCGCATAAAGGAAGAGGTCCGGCGCAGGCTTGCCGCGGGCAACGAGGGTCGAGGTATAGACCCGGTCGCCGACCAACGCTGTCAGTCCGACCAGCTTCAGCGACATCTCCACCCGGCGCGGACTGGACGAGGTCGCGACGCAGAAGGGCACGCCGATCTGGGTCAGCACATCATGGACATGCGGGACGACTTTCAGCTCTTGCTGGAAGGCTGCGAGCAGCGCCTCACGGTACTGCGCCTCGAAGTCGGGGGGCAGGTCGAGGCCGAACTCGCGCCGGATCGTTTCCATCACCACGGGATAGCTGCGGCCGAGGAAGTGGCGTTCCACGTAAGGCAGGTCGATGGTCAGGCCAAGGCGGGCCAGTTCAGCGACCAGCATCCGGGCGCTGATGATCTCGCTGTCGATCAGCACGCCGTCGCAGTCGAAGATGACAAGGTCGAATTCGCTCATGCGCTCAGGCGTAGCGCAAAGGCTGAGCTAAAGGTAGCCCTGCGAGCGAAAGCTCAACTCGCGGCTTTTGCCGATGATCAGGTGGTCATGCAAGGTGAGGCCAAGCGCCTCGCAGGCATCCTTGACCTGGTGGGTCATCGACAGGTCCGCGTCCGAGGGCGTCGGGTCGCCCGAGGGGTGGTTGTGGACCAGGATCAGGGCGCTGGCGTTCAGCTCCAGCGCCCGCTTGACGATCTCGCGCGGGTAGACGGGGACATGGTCGACAGTGCCTTTGGCCTGCTCCTCATCGGCGATCAGGACGTTCTTGCGGTCGAGGAACAGGACGCGGAACTGCTCCGTCTCCCGATGCGCCATCGTGGTGTGGCAGTAGTCGAGAAGCGCGTCCCAGGACGACAGGATCGGCTTCTGCATTACCCGCGCCCGCATCATCCGCTGGGCGGCGGCTTCGACCAGCTTCAGCTCCAGCACCACGGCGGGGCCAGCGCCTTTGACCATCTGGAGCCGCGCAGGGGAAGCGGTTATGACCCGGTTGAAGTCCCCGAAGGTGTCCAGAAGAAGCCGGGCGAGGGGTTTCACGTCCTGCCGGGGGATGGCGCGGAAGAGGACGAGTTCCAGAAGCTCGTAATCCGGCAGCGCCGCACCTCCGCCCTGCAGGAACCGGTCGCGCAGGCGCTGGCGGTGGTCGGCGATGTACGAGGGCAGCCGTCCGGTCAGCGCCTGCGGTTCTGCCTCATCGGCATCCCCTGCAGGCGTGACCAAGGGTAGAAAGGGCTCATTGAAGGACGTGACCATGCGGCCAAGACTGCCGCGTCATGGTTGAGGAAGGGTTAACGCAGCCAGGCAAGGTGGGGGCTTAACCCCACCCTACGTTCAGCCCTTCATTCCGTCCCAGAAGCCCTTTACCTTCGAGAAGAACGACGACCCCTCCGGGTTGTTCTCCTCGCTCAGCTTCTCGAACTCGCGCAAGAGTTCCCGCTGGCGGGCCGTCAGGTTCACCGGCGTTTCTACCGCCAGCTCGATCACCATGTCCCCGGTGTTCGATGACCGCAGCGCCGGCATCCCCTTCATGCGAAGCCGCATCTGCTTGCCGGATTGAGCCCCCGCCGGAACCTTCACCCTGGCCTTGCCGCCGTCGATCGTCGGCACTTCGATCTCGCCCCCCATGGCGGCAGTCGGCATCGACACCGGCACCCGGCAGAAGAGATGCACCCCGTCGCGCTGGAAAAGAGCGTGCTCTTTCACCTCGATGAAGATGTAAAGATCGCCATTCGGCCCACCTCGCAGGCCCGCCTCGCCCTCACCGGCCAGACGAATTCGAGTGCCCGTCTCCACCCCCTGCGGGATGTTCACCGACAGCGATTTCTCGCGTTGAATCCGGCCCTGGCCGCCGCAGGTCTTGCAGGGGTTCTTGATGATCTGACCCATGCCGTTGCACTGGTGGCAGGTGCGTTCAATCGTGAAGAAACCCTGCTGCGCCCGGACCTTACCCATGCCGTTGCAGGTGGGGCAAGTGACCGGCTCGGCCCCGCCTTCCGCCCCCGACCCGTGGCAGGTGTCGCAGGTCGTCGCGGTCGGCACCGAGATCGTCTTCTGGACGCCAGTGAAGGCCTCCTCCAGCGACACCCGCATGTTGTAGCGCAGGTCGGAGCCCCGCTGAGCGCGCGCGCGGCCACCGCCGCCGCCACCGCCGCGCCCCATGAAGTCGCCGAACAGATCCTCGAACACATCCGAAAACGCGCTGGCAAAGTCGCCCTGCTGGCCGTAGCCGCCGGGTCGCTGGCCGCCACCCATGCCGCCCTCGAAGGCTGCATGGCCAAAGCGGTCATAGGCCGCCTTCTTCTGTTCGTCCTTCAGGACCTCATAGGCCTCGTTCACTTCCTTGAACTGGGCCTCGGCCTGCGGATTGTCAGAGTTCCGGTCGGGGTGAAGCTCTTTCGCTTTCGCCCGGTAGGCTTTCTTCAGCTCTTCCGCCGAAGCGCCCTTCTTTGCCCCGAGAACATCGTAATAGTCACGTTTTGCCACAGCAAAACCCCCATATGGAACCGGTGAGGGGCGGTCCGTTGCCAGACCGCCCCTTTTCCCGACTCCAGCGGCTTACTTCCGCTTGTTGTTGCCCAGGTCCTCGAAGTCGGCATCGACGATGTCATCGTCGTCAACCGGCCGCGGCTCGTCGTCCTTGTCGCCGCCCTCGGACTGGCTGGCCTTGTAGATCGCTTCGCCCAGCTTCATCGCGGCTTCGGTCAGGTTCTGGATACCGCTCTTGATCTTGCCAGCATCCTCGCCCTTCAGGGCATCTTCCAGCGGGCCCATCGCAAGCTCGATCGCCTCGACGGTGGACGGATCGACCTTGTCACCATGCTCGGCCAGCGACTTCTTGGTCGAATGGAGCAGGCTTTCGCCCTGGTTCTTGGTCTCGACCAGCTCGCGACGTTCCTTGTCGGCTTCGGCGTTCGCCTCGGCGTCCTTGATCATCTGCTCGATGTCGGCATCCGACAGACCACCCGAAGCCTGGATGGTGATCGCCTGCTCCTTGTTGGTGCCCTTGTCCTTGGCTTTCACCGACACGATGCCGTTGGCGTCGATGTCGAAGGTCACCTCGATCTGCGGCACGCCACGCGGGGCGGGCGGAATCTGTTCCAGGTTGAACTGGCCCAACATCTTGTTGTCGGCGGCCATCTCACGCTCGCCCTGGAACACGCGGATCGTCACCGCGTTCTGGTTGTCCTCGGCGGTCGAGAAGACCTGAGACTTCTTGGTCGGGATTGTCGTGTTGCGGTCGATCAGGCGGGTGAAGACGCCACCCAGGGTTTCAATGCCAAGGGACAGCGGGGTCACGTCCAGAAGCACCACGTCCTTGACGTCGCCCTGCAGAACGCCAGCCTGGATGGCCGCGCCCAACGCCACGACTTCATCCGGGTTCACGCCCTTGTGCGGCTCTTTCCCGAAGAACTTGGTCACTTCTTCCACGACGCGCGGCATGCGGGTCATACCGCCGACCAGCACGACCTCGTCGATGTCGTCCTTGCTGACGCCAGCATCCTTCAGCGCGGCCATGCAGGGCTTGATCGACTTCTTGATCAGGTCCTCGACCAGGCTTTCCAGCTTCGACCGGGTCAGCTTGACCACCAGGTGCAAGGGCTGCCCGGTGTTCTTGTCCATCGAAATGAACGGCTGGTTGATCTCGGTCTGCTGGCTGGACGACAGCTCGATCTTGGCCTTTTCGCTGGCCTCCTTCAGACGCTGCAGCGCCATCTTGTCCAGCGTAAGGTCGACGCCATGCTCTTTCTTGAACTCATCGGCCAGGTACTGGACGATGCGCATGTCGAAGTCTTCACCGCCAAGGAAGGTGTCGCCGTTCGTGGACTTCACCTCGAACAGGCCGTCGTCGATTTCCAGGATGGTGATGTCGAAGGTACCGCCGCCAAGGTCATAGACAGCGATGGTCTTGGTTTCCTTCTTGTCCAGACCATAGGCCAGCGCGGCCGCAGTCGGTTCGTTGATGATGCGCAGCACTTCGAGGCCCGCGATCTTGCCTGCGTCCTTTGTGGCCTGACGCTGGGCGTCGTTGAAATAGGCGGGGACCGTGATCACGGCCTGCGTGACGGTTTCACCCAGGTAGGATTCAGCCGTTTCCTTCATCTTCTGCAGGATGAAGGCCGAGACCTGGCTCGGCGAATACTTCTCGCCACGCACTTCGACCCAGGCGTCGCCGTTGCCGCCGTCGGCGATCTTGTAGGGGACAAGCTTCTTGTCCTTCTCGACCTCCGGGTCGCCCAGGCGGCGACCGATCAGGCGCTTGACGGCGAAGACGGTGTTGGTGGGGTTGGTCACGGCCTGACGCTTGGCGGGCTGGCCGACCAGGCGTTCGCTTTCCGTGAAGCCGACGATTGAAGGCGTGGTACGCGCGCCTTCCGAGTTTTCGATCACCCGGGGCTGCGAGCCGTCCATGATGGCGACGCAGGAGTTGGTGGTCCCGAGGTCAATACCGATGACTTTGGCCATGTGTGTATCCCTTTACTTCAGGCGATGTTCCGGCAAGGACCCTTGATAATCAGGCATCCCTACCATGAGAAAAGACGTCAGGTCTGGCGGCCCGGCGCCCGTGTGAGGCGTATATAGGCAGGCGTTTTGGGGCCTGCAACGGTTGGCGCGCGCGGATTGCGGCGAATCTTCCCGGATGATGCGGAAAATACGGGCATTCCCGGTCTGGCTCACGGCAGACGAAGCCCGGAGCAGCCCGAAAGATCCCAGAAGGCAGGGCCCGCAGCCCGGATCAATGCAGCTTGTTCCAGCTGGCCGAGGCATGCTGGCGCGTGAAGAATTCTGCCATCAGGCCGATCATGATGCAGACCAGCGAAAAGTAGATCGCATAGTCAAAGTTGGTGTAGCGGGCAGTGTAGTTCAGGAAGATATAGCTGCGTCCCTGATCGATGGTGTGGAACAGCGGGTTCCAGTCGAACCAGTCACGGCGGCTGGGTTGCAGGTTGTTGGCCAGAACCATCTTGCCCGACGCGATGACATTCGCACGCTGATACAGCGTCTTGATGATCCCCACACCCTCGGGCTGCCAGGGCATTGCCGACAGGAAGATCATGCCAATGCCGACCCCGGCGAACCAGGACAGAAGGTACATCCCCAGCATCCCGACCGGCTGATCGATGGTGATCGGGGTAAAGGCGGCATGGTAGACGAACAGGATCACCGAGGCTGCCAATGTCTGCTGGTAAAGCGAGCCCAGCGCCGCCCCCATGATCGAGATGATCGGGTTCATCGGCGCATGCATCATCATCGCCGACGTGGGCCCATCGGCCGATGCGACCGCGCCGATGGCCTTGATGTGGGTCATGAACATGAAGACGCCGGACATCACATAGAGCATGAAGTCGCCGCGCACCGCGACCCGGCGCATTCCGAACAGGCTCATCATGAAATACATGACCAGAAGCATCAGCAGCGACTGGATGATCGCCATGACCAGTCCGAGGACCGCGTTGTGATGCGACTTCCGCAGCGTGCGCACGCCGGCGTGATAGATCAGCTGCAGGGTTTCGAACCCAAGGCCGGTCCAGGACCGTTCATGCTGCTTGTGTCGGAACATCGGGCCTTCCTTGGTCAGGTGCGGCAGTATGCAACAGGAAATCTTGCCGTTCCGTTGACGACAAAGGATAAGGGCGCGCGAACCGATGATCAATCGCCCCGGGGGCCGGAATGGATTTTGCAGAACTGATGCCGCTTTTTCGCCGATTGGCGCTGGAAGCGGGCGACCGGATCATGCAGGTCTACGAAGGCCCGGATTTCGAGGTCCGTGCAAAGGGCGACGCCTCGCCGGTGACCGAGGCGGACGAAGCCGCCGATGCCGTGATCTCGGCGGGCTTGCGGGCCGCTTTCCCCGATGTGCCGCTGATCACCGAGGAACAGGCCGCCAGCCACGCCCTGACCGCGTCGACCTTCTTCATCGTCGATCCCCTGGACGGCACCAAGGAGTTCGTCCAGCGCCGCGGCGATTTCACCGTCAACATCGCCTATGTTCAGGACGGTGTTCCTACCCATGGCGTCGTCTACGCACCGGCCAAGGATCGCCTGTTCTACTCCCGCCCTGACGGCCAGTCGGTCGAAGAGACCGGACCTTTCGGCCCTGAACCCGGCCGTGTGACCCCGCTGCGGGTCGCCACCCCAGACAATGCCGCGCTGATGGTCGTGGCCTCGAAGTCGCACCGCGATCAGGCGACCGACGACTACATCAGCCGCTATGCCGTCCGCGACATGACCAGCGCGGGCTCCAGCCTGAAGTTCTGCTTGCTGGCAACGGGCGAGGCCGACCTTTACCCCCGCCTTGGCCGCACGATGGAATGGGACACTGCCGCCGGGGACGCCGTCTTGCGCGGGGCGGGCGGTCATGTCGTCCGTTTTGACGACCACACGCCCCTCGCCTATGGCAAGCCCGGCTGGGACAACCCGTTCTTCATCGCCTTCGCCCCCGGGGTGACCCTCAAATGAAGACTCTCATCGCCATCCCCGCCCGCTATGCTTCGACCCGCTACCCGGGCAAACCCCTTGTCAGCCTGCGCGGTCCGGACGGCGAGAAAACCCTGATCCGGCGCAGCTGGGAGGCCGCGATTGCGGTGAACGGCATCAACCGCGTTGTCGTCGCCACCGACGACGCCCGCATCGCCGACCATGCCAGCGGCTTCGGGGCCGAGGTGGTGATGACCTCCTCGGACGCCCGCAACGGGACCGAGCGCTGTGCCGAGGTGGCCACAAAGCTTCCCGGCTACGATATCATCGTGAACCTTCAGGGCGACGCCCCCCTGACCCCGGCGTGGTTCGTCGAGCATCTGGTCGAAGGCCTGACGACCGACCCGCAAGCCGACATCGCCACCCCTGTCCTGCGCTGCGACGGGCGCGCCGTCGCGGGCTTTCTTTCTGACCGTCGGGCAGGCCGCGTCGGCGGCACCACCGCCGTCTTCGGCACGGGTGGCCGGGCGCTTTACTTCTCGAAGGAAGTCATCCCCTACCTCGGGCGGGACTATGCCCCAGAGGAACCCACCCCTGTTTTCCACCATGTCGGTGTCTATGCCTACCGCCCCGCCGCCCTAGCCGCCTATCCCTCCTGGCCCATCGGCCCGCTGGAAACGCTGGAAGGACTGGAACAGCTGCGCTTTCTGGAAAGCGGCCGCACCGTCCTTTGCGTCGAGGTCGAGGCCAAGGGCCGCCAGTTCTGGGAACTGAACAACCCGAGCGACGTTCCGATCATCGAGGCCATGCTCGCGGCAATGCCGAATGCCTGAAAGCCCGGCCAAAAGCAGCGTATTGTCGCCAGATCGTCGTTTTTTGGTGCGAATGCGCAAGGACTGGTGCAGTTTACGAATATTGCCGCGGCACTGCCTGCTTAAAGTCAGAATCGACTGCGAACTGAATTGAACCTGCACATTACCCGCAAAACAGACGTGGTTAGGACACACCCATGAAGACCAAGAAGATCACCAAAGCGGTATTCCCGGTTGCTGGCCTTGGCACGCGGTTCCTGCCGGCGACGAAGTCGATCCCGAAAGAGATCATGACCCTCGTCGACCGGCCGCTGATCCAGTATGCCATCGACGAAGCCCGCGCTGCCGGGATCAAGGAATTCATCTTCGTGACCTCGCGCGGGAAATCCGCGCTGGAGGACTACTTCGACCACGCCCCCGAACTGGAAGCCGAGCTGCGGCGCAAGAACAAGACCGACCTCCTCGACATCCTCAAGGACACCAACATGGACAGTGGCGCCATTGCCTATGTCCGGCAGAACCGGCCGATGGGCCTGGGCCACGCCGTCTGGTGCGCCCGTCGCCTGATCGGCAACGAACCCTTCGCGGTCCTTCTCCCCGATGACGTGATCGCCGCCGAAAAACCCTGCCTGCAGCAGATGGTCGAGGCGCATGCCGAAACCGGGGGCTGCATGGTCGCCGCGATGGAAGTCGCGCCAAAGCGGACCTCCAGCTACGGCATCCTCGACATCGCAGAAGACAATGGCCAGATCGTCAGGGTCAAGGGCATGGTGGAAAAGCCGAAGCAGGGGGATGCGCCGTCGAACCTTGCCGTGATCGGTCGCTACATCCTGACGCCGCAGGTCCTGACCAATCTCAACAAGATCAAGCAGGGCGCGGGCGGCGAGATCCAGCTGACCGACGCCATCGCGCAGGAAACCAAGAAGAAGGGCGGCGTCTTCGGCATGCGCTTCCAGGGCCAGCGCTATGACTGCGGCTCTAAGATCGGCTTTCTGCAAGCCACCGTCGCTTTCGGCCTGTCGCGGCCCGAATTCGGCGAAGAGTTTGCCGGTTTCCTGAACGAGCTGGCAGCAATGCAGAAGGCCGCGCAGTAGGCTTGGCCTCCCCGGGTGCGACCACGCGCAGTGCGTTCCCCCGGGGCCTGCCCCATGCCTGCGCCATCGGTGAACTGGAAGGTTCGCCCACCGGCCTGACCGGCGCGCTTCTTGCGCTGAAGCTGCGCACGCGCCGACAGCTTCTGTTGTTGCGCGCCCTGCGCCGCCGACGCGAACTGACCGCGGTCATCGAACGAACCGGCCAGATCGCACCCGGCGAGGTGCTCTGCTTTCTCTGCATCCGGAACGAAGCCCAGCGCCTGCCGCATTTCCTGCGCCATCATCGCAGGCTCGGCGTGCGGCACTTTCTGGCGGTCGACAACGCCAGCACCGATGGTTCCGACCGTCTGCTTTCCGATCAACCCGACGTCTCGCTTTGGCGGACGGGGGCAAGCTACAAGGCCTCGCGTTTCGGGATGGATTGGCTGACCTGGCTTCAGATGCGGCACGGGCACGGCCACTGGTGCCTGACGCTGGATGCCGATGAGCTTCTGGTCTACCCCTACTGGCAGACCCGCCCCTTGCAGGCCCTTACCGGCTGGCTGGAAACGCAGGGCCGCGACAGTTTCGGCGCGCTGACGGTGGACATGTATCCCGAAGGCGCGGTGTCGCAGGGGCAGGTTGCGCCCGAAGAAGACCCGCTGACACATCTTGGCTGGTTCGATGCCGGGAACTACCAGACGCAGGTCCAGCCCCGGATGCGCAACCTTTGGGTCCAGGGCGGTGCGCGGGCGCGGGCGTTCTTTGCGGGCGATCCCCGTCGTTCCCCGACGCTGAACAAGACGCCCCTCGTCCGCTGGCACTGGCGACATGCCTATGTGAACTCGACCCACAGCCTATTGCCGCCGCACCTGAACGAGGTCTACGCCACCGACGGCGGCGAGCTGACCTCGGGCGTTGTTCTGCACACCAAGTTCCTGCCCGGGATCACCGACCGATCCGCCGAGGAAAAGGCCCGGGGCGAGCATTTCGCCGATGCCGCCCAATACGCCGCCTACTATGACAGGTTGACCGCCGCCCCAGTCTTGCACTGTCCTGCTTCCACCCGCTACACCGGCTGGCGTCAGATGGAGGCGCTGGGCCTGATGTCGCGGGGCGGCTGGATATGACGGGGCGTGACATATGGGCCTGATCTCGCTGATCCGCCTGCGTACCCGGCGCAAGTACCTTCTGGCCCGCGCCTGGCGCCGCCGCCGCCAACTGACTCCGGTTCAGGACCGCACCTCGGGCCTGTCCGCCCGGCCGATCCTTCTGTTTTCCACCATGCGGAACGAAAGAGTGCGGCTGCCGTACTTCCTGACCTACTACCGCCGCCTCGGGATCGACCACTTCCTGATCGTCGACAACGGATCAGACGATGGCACCCGGGAATATCTGGCAGAGCAGCCCGATGTGTCAGTCTGGACCACCTCGCACAGTTATCGGCGGTCGCGCTTTGGCATGGACTGGCTCATGCACCTGCTGCGCCGTCACGGGCACGGTCGCTGGTGCCTGACGGTCGATGTGGACGAGTTCCTTGTCTACCCGTTCTGCGAAACGCGGCCCCTGCGCGCCCTGACCGATTGGCTCGACAGCGCCGAAACCCGCAGCTTTTCGGCCATGATGCTGGACATGTATCCCAAGGGCGCGATGCACGAACAGCCCTACCGCGAGGGGCAGAACCCCTTTGAGATCGCGCAGTACTTCGACAGCGGCAACTACGTCATGTCGCGCAATCCCACCTACCGCAACATCTGGATCCAGGGCGGCCCCCGTGCGCGGCTGTTCTTCTCGGATCGCCCGAAACACGCCCCGGCGATGAACAAGACGCCCTTGGTCAAATGGCATCGCTCCTACGCCTATGTCTCGTCCACCCACATGATGCTGCCCCGCGCGCTGAACCTGACCTACGACGACCAGGGCGGCGAACGGCCGTCGGGCGTCCTTCTTCACGCCAAGTTCCTGGACACCTTCGCTGCCAAGGCCGCCGAGGAACTGGCCCGCGGTCAGCACTACGCCCAATCCGAGGAATACCGCGCCTACCGCGAAGGCATCAGCCGCGAGCGTGATCTCTGGTGCAATTGGAGCGAGAAATATGTCAACTGGCGCCAACTGGAGGTGCTGGGCCTGATGTCGAAAGGAAACTGGGCGTGACTTTGGGTGTGGTCATGCTGTGCCACGCGGCGCTTGACCGCGCGGCGCAACTGGCCCGGCACTGGGCCCTGCACGGCTGCCCGGTCGTGATCCACGTCGATGCCCGCACCCCGCAGGATCAGTTCGACACGCTCCGCACCACGCTGCGGGACCTGCCCGACATCCGCTTCTCGCCGCGTTTCCCCTGCGAATGGGGCAGCTTCGGCATCGTTCAGGCGACCCTTGATGCCACGACCCGGATGCTTGCCGACTTTCCTCAGGTCAGCCACGTCTTCCTCGCCTCCGGTTCTTGCCTGCCGATCCGCCCGGTCGGGGCCTTGCAGGCCCACCTCGCAGCGCATCCCGATACCGACTTCATCGAAAGCGTCACCACTGCGGATGTCGGCTGGACGGTCGGGGGCCTCAACGAAGAACGCTTCACCCTCCGTTTTCCGTTTTCGTGGAAGCGCCAGCGCCGCCTGTTCGACGGCTATGTCACCCTGCAACGCGCGCTGCGCTTTCGTCGTCGCATGCCAGAGGGGCTTGTCCCGCATCTGGGCAGTCAGTGGTGGTGCCTGACCCGCCCCACGCTGCAGGCGATCCTGTCCCACCCCGATCGACCCCGGATCGACCGCTATTTCCGCCGGGTCTGGATCCCGGATGAGAGCTACTTCCAAAGCCTCGTCCGCCAGGTTTCCAGCCGGATCGAAAGCCGGTCCCTGACCCTGTCGAAATTCGACTACCAGGGTCGTCCGCATGTCTTTTACGACGATCACCTGCACCTCCTGCGGCAGACCGATGCCTTTGTCGCCCGCAAGATCTGGCCGCAGGCCGACCTTCTGTACCAAACCTTCCTGACGCCGGACGGTGACCGCGCGCTCGCCTCGGAACCCAACCCCGGCAAGATCAACCGGCTTTTCGCCAAGGCGGTCGAACGCCGCGTCAAAGGCCGCCCCGGCCTTTACATGCAAAGCCGCTTTCCGATCCGCGCCCGGGGCGGCACGCAGTCCGCAGCGCCCTATGGCGTCTTTTCCGGCTTTTCCGAGCTCTTCCACGACTTTCACCCCTGGCTGGAACGCGCGCTTGACGCGCGGGTCCACGGCCATCTCTTTGCTTTCGACCGCGTCGAATTCGCCGGGGGCGAAAGCATCTTCAAGGGCGGCCTGTCCGACAGCCCCACCTTGCGCGACTACAATCCGCGCAGCTTCCTGACCAACCTGATCTGGAACACCCGGGGCGAAACGCAGTGCTTCCAGTTCGGCCCCACCGATGAACAGGACATCGCGCCGTTCATCGCCAGCGACCCCAACGCCACGATCTTCGCCGTGACCGGCGCCTTTGCCGTGCCTCTATGGCAATCGGGTCGCACCGCTGCCGAAGTTCGCCCCGAAGCCGCCCGGCTGCAAAAGGTGGAATCCGACTTCATCGCCGAACTGAACGGGCCCGAAGCGAAGGCGCGTGTCCGTCTCTGGTCGCTGACCGAATTCATCGAGAACCCGGCCGAACCGCTGGAACAGCTGGTCGACCTTCTGAACCCGCGCGCCGCACACCGCGTCACCGACCTGCCGCAACTTCAGCCGCTTGCGGGCTTCGGCAGCTTCCTGCAGGACCTGCGCAACCAGGGCATGGCCCCTGTCCTGATGGGTGATTTCCCGTCCGACGCCGAGCTTGCCCAGCCCGAGCAACCCTTCGCCCGCCCGCGGATCGTGCGCTGAGATGCCGCGCTTCCACTCCTTCGTCGTCTTCGCCGAAATGCGCACCGGGTCCAACCTGTTGGAAGCGAACCTGAACGCGCTGCCCGGCGTTCACAGCCATGGCGAGGTCTTCAACCGCTACATCCTTGGCAAGAAGGACCGGACCGAGCTTCTCGGCATCACGATGGAAGAGCGGGACCGCGACCCACGGGCCTTGCTGCACAAGCTGCGTGAAGAAACCGAGGGGCTGCCCGGCTTTCGCTTCTTTCACGACCACGACCTCCGCATCCTGGACGACGTGTTGCCCGATACTGGTTGCGCCAAGATCATCCTGACCCGCAACCCGCTGGAAAGCTATGTCAGCTGGAAGATTGCCCAGGCCACCGACCAGTGGAAATTGACCAATGCCAGACGGCTGAAAACCGCAAAGATATGGTTCGATGTCCCGGAATTCGTCGGCCTGCTGCGTGAGTTTCAGGCCTTCCAGTTGCTGCTGATGCAATCGCTGCAAACCACAGGCCAGACCGCCTTTTACCTTGATTACGAAGACCTCGGCTCGCTTGAGGTGATAAATGGCCTTGCCGCTTTTCTTGGGGTCGAGGGTCGGCTGAAAGGCCTTGACGATACCCTGAAAAAGCAGAACCCGGGGCCTCTGGAAGACAAGCTGGAAAACCCCGGAGCCATCGCCGAAGCGATTGCCGCCATCGACGTCTTCAACCTGGGCCGCAGCCCGAGTTTCGAGCCCCGCCGCGCCGCCGGGGTGCCCACGGCCCTCGCCTCCGAGGCCGGCCTTCTGTTCTTCCCCATCCGCTCCGGCCCCGAGACCGCGGTCCGCGACTGGTTCGGCGGCTTGGGCGATGTGACCGAAGGCTTCGAACAGAAGTCCTTGCGGCAATGGAAGCGCAAGCATCCCGGCCACCGGAGCTTTACCGTGATCCGCCACCCCCTGCTGCGCGCCCACGCGGCCTTCCGCCGCAAGATCGTGCTCGGCGAGGCGCAGGATCTGCGGCGGATCCTGATCAACGGCTTCCTCGCCGAACTTCAGCCGCCGGGTGAGCCCTTTGCGACCGTCGAAGCCGAACGTGCCGCCTTCCGCATTTTCCTGACCTATTGCCGTCTTGCTATCGGCGGGCAGACAGGTGCCCGCGTCGATCCCGGCCTCGCCAGCCAGACCGCCGTCCTGCAAGGTTTCGCCGGATTTCATCCGATGGACATCGTGATCCGCGAGGATCGGCTGGCCGCCGGGCTCGCCTTCCTTGCCGCCGAGGCTGGCGTATCCCCGCCCCCGGCTTTGGCCCCGGATCCGGCGGAAGCCGCCCTTTTGTCGATCTACGATGACAGCCTGGAAGACGCGGCAGCCGAGGCCTATGCCCGCGATTATCTGGGGTTCGGCTTTACCCGCTGGCGCCCCTGACGGGGCCTTACGCCGCCTGCGGCGCCCGCGCTTCGGTCAGGATCGCGTACAGCTTGGCCGGGTCGGAATTTGCCCGCAGTTTGGCGACTACCGCCGGATCGCGCATCGTGCGGCTGACCAGCGCCAGCGCCTTCAGATGATCGACCCCTGAATCCTTCGGCGCAAAAAGTCCGAAGACCAGATCCACTGGCTGCCGGTCGACACTGTCATAATCCAAGGGCTTTTCCAGCCGCAGGAAGACCCCGATGATCCCCTTAAGGTCCTCAAGCCGCGCATGGGGCAGTGCGATGCCATGCCCCACGCCGGTTGGCCCCAGCGTCTCGCGTTCCTGCAAGCCGTCGATGGCCGCCGCCCCGCTTAAGCCATAGGCTTGCGCCGCGATTTCGCCCAGCTCCTGAAACAGCCGCTTTTTCGAGGTGAACTGTCCGACCACGCGAACGGCGCCCGGGACAAGTAGCTTGGAAAGTTCCATGAGACGGCGTTGATCCTGCGCGATGACGGCGCGTTATTTGCTGTTTCTAGGGTCGATCCAGCCGATGTTGCCGTCGTCACGACGATACACGACGTTCACGCCCCCATGGCCTTCGTTCCGGAACACCAGCATCCGCTGACCTGCAAGCTCCATCTGCATCACGGCCTCGCCCACGGTGATCGAAGGAATCTTCGTCTCCATCTCGGCGATGACCACGGGCTGAAGTGTGTCAGGCTCAACGTCGTCGGCATCCTCGGTTCCGGCGAGGATATACGAGGACGCCCCGCCGAATTCAACAGGGCCCGAACGGTTCGAGTGGTGGTTGCGGATGCGCCGCTTGTAGCGGCGAAGCTGCTTGTCCATCTTCTCGCGGCAGGATTCGAAGGCCGCATAGATCTCGGATGCATGGCCCTTGGCCTGCGCGGTCAGGCCGGTGGACAGGTGAATCACCGCCTCGCAGACGAACTCATGCGCAACCCGCGAGAAAACAACGACACATTCGGTCGGGCGTTGAGCATACTTCTCAATGACTTCGCCCATTTCCGCCTTCACATGGGTCTGAAGAGCCTCACCGACGTCGATCTGTTTTCCACTGATCTGGTAGCGCATGATCTCTCCTTTTCGCATGCTGACAAGCCTGCGGGGTTCAGTCCCCGCCAGTCTGTCTTTCCGGGAATGGTCTTGAATTACACTGCGTCACACCGTCTCTGCCGGGTGAAGCCACCGCAGAAATCCGGGACGGGACATGGGCAGGAAACGCGCTCATTGACCCCATTTGGCGCCACCGAAAGGCGAGTTGTCAACCGAATCGATTCTTAACAACGCGACCCGGCCTAGACGATGCGGAAGTTCTCGCCGAGATAGACCCTGCGCACGGTTTCATCCCGCACGACCTCGTCCGTGGTGCCCGACATCAACACACGGCCATCGTGCAGGATATAGGCGCGGTCCACGATTTCCAGCGTTTCACGGACATTGTGGTCGGTAATCAGGACCCCGATTCCGCGCGCCTTCAGATCATGCACCAGGTGGCGGATTTCCCCCACCGCGATCGGATCGACCCCCGCGAAGGGCTCGTCCAGCAGCAGATACTTCGGATCCGCCGCCAGGCAGCGCGCGATTTCGACCCGCCTCCGCTCGCCGCCCGACAGGGCCAGCGCCGGGGTCCGCCGCAGATGAGTGATCGAAAACTCGGACAGCAATTCCTCCAGCCGTTCCCGCCGCTTGTGGCGGTCGGGCTGAACGATCTCCAGCACGGCAAGGATGTTGTCTTCCGCCGACAGGCCGCGGAAGATCGAGACTTCCTGCGGCAGATAGCCAATGCCCAGCCGGGCCCGGCGGTACATCGGCAAGGCTGTCACGTCCTTGCCGTCGATCAGGACCTGCCCGCCTTCCGGCATTACCAAGCCAGCGATGGAGTAAAAGCAGGTCGTCTTCCCAGACCCGTTCGGGCCCAGAAGCGCCACTACCTCGCCCCGGCGAAGGTCCATGCTGACATCGCGGATCACTGGGCGCTTCTTGTAGCTTTTCCGCAAGCTGCGGACTTGCAGCCCGGCTGACCCGTCCGTCACCACCAGATCGGGGCGTGAGGCCATCAGTTGCCCCCCGGCACGAAAGTCGTCGTCACGCGACCTTCCATCACGCCGGTTCCGTCCTTGAGGTTGATGGTCAGTTTCTGCCCCGCCATTGCGGAGCCGCCTTGCGTCAGCAACACGTCGCCCGACAGCACAATCACTCCGCTGTCGATGGTGTAGACCGCTTCCGCAGCTTCTGCCGCGTCGCCAAGGTTGGTCACGATCACCCCGCCAGAGGCGATCAGCGTTTCGATGTTCTTCTGGTCCGTGCCGTAGATGACCCGGACTTCACCTGCCGCCAGTTTCGTCTCGCCCTGGGTCACAACGACATTGCCGCTGAACACCGCCGACCCGTCGGCATTGTTCACCGTCAACTGATCGGCCTGCACCTCGACCGGAAGCGTGGTGTCCTGGTTCAGGTCGCCAAAGGCGATCTTCTGCTGCGCGGTTGCCGCCGTTGCCGACAGCACCAGCGCAAATGCGAAAGACCGAAGCGTGAATGCCATGCGTGAAACCTCTGCAGCCTGTTAGCCGCCGGGCTGGTATACCAGCCGGACCGCTCCTTTGAAAACCAGAACATAGGCACCCGGGGTCCGGGTATCCTGACTAAGCACCATCTGGTCCGCGCGAATGTCGCCCGCTGGACCGGTTGCCACCACCGGCGCGCGGCTTTCCAGCCCGGTCCGGTCAAGCTTTGCCGCCACTTCTGCCGTCTCCAGCCGGTAGCCCGACGAGGTGGCAACTGTCACCCCACCCGACAGGATCACTTCGCGCGTCCCGCTGCTCATCACGGCAGAGCCCGCGAGAAGTTCGGTCCGCGCCCCATCCGGCGTATCCAGCGCCAGCTTCAGCCCTGCTGCGGTGGCCGAGGCCCCCTCGGCCGCCGGGCGCGCTTCGTCGGCGGACAGCGTCAGCGCCGATCCGTCCGACGTCGTGCCCGCATAGGTCGGCGCGGTCATCCGGGGTTCGCGTGCAAGGTCCTCGACGTCGACTTCGGCATAGGGCAGGGCCGCCTCGGGATCGATACGGCGCGCCACCAGAAAGAGGGTCGAGAGGATCGCAAGCGCCGTCAGCGGCAGGGCGACCTTCAGCCACCCCACCACCCGCGTATGCGTGTCCGCCCGCGCCATGGTCACGCGACACCGGCACGCAGGCAGTCGTGGACATGCAGGATGCCCAAGGGCTTGCGGCTTTCCGGGGCCATCACCAGAAGGCAGGTGATCTTGCGGTCGTTCATCAGCGCCAGTGCTTCGCCCGCAAGGGCATCGGGCGCAATGGTGCGCGGGCTCGCGGTCATCACTTCGACCGCGGTGTGCAGCATCAGCCCCTCAAGATGCCGCCGCAGGTCGCCATCGGTGATGATCCCTGTCAGATCGCCCTTGGCATCGGTCACACCCACAACGCCGAATCCGCTCCGGGTGATCTGCAGCAGGACCTCGCCCATCGCGAGGTTCTCAGCCACCAGCGGCGGGTCGTCATGCATCAGGTCGCGCACCCGAAGGAGCCGCGCGCCAAGCTTGCCGCCGGGATGGAACATGCGGAAATGGTCCGGCGTGAAGGCGCGATGTTCCATCAGCGCAATGGCCAGAGCGTCGCCCAGCGCCAGCGTCATCGTGGTCGACGTGGTCGGCACGATCCCTTTTTCGCAGGCCTCCGGCACATCGGGCAGCACCAGGCCGACCGTCGCATGGCCCATCAGCGTCGACCCCGCCCGCGCCGTGACGGCAATCAGCGGAATGGCAAACCGCTTGGCATGGGCCAGAATGTCGGCCAGTTCAGGCGTTTCGCCGGAATTCGACAGGACGATCAGCACATCGCCTTCGGCCACCATGCCAAGGTCACCGTGACTGGCCTCGGCCGGGTGGACGAAATGCGCCGGGGTGCCGGTGCTGGCAAAGGTCGCCGCAATCTTGCGCGCGACATGGCCGGATTTCCCCATGCCCGAGACAATGACCCGCCCCTTCGCGTCCATCAGCAGGCTGACAGCCCTGGCGAAGTTTTCGTCCAGGACCTCGGCCAGCCGGTCCAGCGCCTCCGCCTCGCGGCGGATCACCCGGCGACCGGTGGCAAGAAGGTCAGTGGAGGAAGATGTCATTAGTGTCTTCCCAACCCAGAAGGTCCAGTTCCGCCCGGGTCGGCAGGAAGCTGAACAGCCGCTGGGCAAGGTCGAGCCGGTCTTCCCTGATCAGCCGCGCCTCAAGTTCCGCCTTCAACTGGTGCAGGTAAAGGACGTCCGAGGCCGCGTATTCCTTTTGCGCCTCGGTCAGGGTCTCCGCGCCCCAGTCGCTGGTCTGCTGCTGTTTCGAGACATCTACGCCGACTAGGTCCGCCAGCAGGTATTTCAGCCCGTGCCGGTCGGTGAAGGTGCGGATCAGCTTCGAGGCGATCTTGGTGCACCAGACCGGCGACGTGGTGACGCCGAAGGCCTGTTTCAGTGCAGCAATGTCGAAACGCCCGAAGTGGAACAGCTTCAGCGTGCCGGGGTCGGTCAGAAGCCGTTCCAGGTTCGGCGCACGGGTCTGGCCCTTCCGGATCTGCACCAGATGCGCGTCGCCTTTGCCATCCGACAGCTGCACCACGCAAAGCCGGTCGCGGCGCGGATCAAGGCCCATGGTCTCGGTGTCGATCGCCACAACGGGGCCAAGCTTTAGGCCGTCGGGCAGGTCGGTATCGTGCAGATGAATGGCCAAGGCGAACTCTCGTTTTCGGGTGCAGCCCCCGGATTACGCCCGCCACCGCAAAGGGTCAACTGCGCTCCGGGGCCGGCAGCCCCTTGCCGCTTGCCAGCGCGCGTCACGCACGTCAGATGCCCTGCTGCCCACCGCCTCCCGCTATGACTGCGCGCAACCCGTGGGCTTCCTGTAACGCCGGACCTTTCTTCGGCGGACAGCCCGTCTGTCCCGTTCAGTTCACGACGAATTCCGCATGCAAAGCCCCAGCGGCGTTGATGCTTTTCAGGATGTCGATCATGTCGTGCGGCGCAACCCCCAGCGCGTTCAGCCCGGCCACCACTTCGGCAAGGTCGGTCCCGCCCCGCACTTCGGCAAGACCGGTCCCGTCCTTGGCGATCTCGGCACTCGATCGCGGCACCACGACGGTTTCCCCTTCTGAAAACGGGTTCGGCTGGACCACCATCGGGCTTTCCTCGACCCGCAGGGTCAGGTTGCCCTGGGCCACTGCAACCCGGCTGATCCTGACATCGGCCCCCATCACGATCGTCCCCGACCGCTGGTCCACCACCACCCGGGCGCGCGTCTCGGGCTCCACCAGGATGCCTTCGATCCGGCTCAGCACATGCGCCGGAGAGCCCATGCCCGTCGCCCCGATGTCCACGGCCACCGTGCCCGCGTCCTGCATCAGGGCCACGCGCGCGCCAAACTCGGCATTGACGGCCTTCTCGATCCGTTCGGCCGTGGTGAAGTCGGCAGCCTTGAGCGCCAGCCGCAGCACGGGCAGACCAGCGAAGTCGAACTCCACCTCCCGCTCTACCCGCGCGCCCGAGGGAATGACCCCGGCGGTCGGCACACCCTGGGTCACGCTGGCAGCCTCCCCCGTCGCCGATACCCCGCCCGCGATTATCGTCCCCTGACCCACCGCGTAGATCTGCCCGTCAGCACCGTTCAGGGGCGTCATGACCAGCGTGCCACCCAGCAGGCTTTTCGCATCCCCGATGGCCGAGACGGTGACATCGATCCGGGCGCCCGCACGCGCAAAGGGCGGCAACTGCGCGGTGACAAAGACGGCCGCCACGTTCTTTGGCCGAAACTCCTCGCCCGTGACATTGGCCCCAAGCCGTTCCAGCAGGTTGGCCATGATCTCTTCGGTAAAGGGCGCGTTCCGCAGCCCGTCGCCAGTGCCGTTCAGCCCGACCACCAGTCCGTAGCCTACCAGATCGTTGCCGCGAACCCCGTCGAACTCGACCAGATCCTTGATCCGGATCGGTTCGGCCAAGGCCGCGCTTGCAGTCAGGATCAGGGCCAGAAGAAAGCGGATCATCTGAGATACTCCGTAAGGCTGAGACGTGAGACGCGGGCAGTGACGAGGTAGAGCGATTCGAGCTGTGCCCGGACTGTCTCCAGCCGGGTTGCGGCCTCGTAGGGATCGACCGATCCGATGTCGGACCGCAGGATGCCCAAGGCGGTTTCCTCGGCCCCGTTGCGGGTGCGGGCGGTCTCGATCTGCGCTTCGACGGTGCCGATGCGGGCCGCCAGCGTGATCCTGCCCTCCTCGCCAGAGGTGAGAGCCTGACCGGCTGTCGCGGCCAGGCGCGCGCGTTCGGACGGATCGGCAGCAATCGCGCCCCGGTCCAGAAGAGCGGCCATGGCAAGGCCCGCCAGCGTGTCGCGGATCGCCGGGTCCATGGCAGTGGTCGAAAGATCCGCGGTTTCACCGGGCGCGATCGGGGACGGGGACAGGCCCACCCCGCCCTGATAGAAGGCCCCGAACCCGAGCGGATCGTTGAACCATGTTGTCACTGCCGCAGCCACCTGCGCCGCCGTCGTCGCTCCGGCCGCAGCCGTCTCCAGCGCCGTCAGCATGTCTTCCGCCGATCCCAGCGGTGCCGTATCCGTCGCCTGCCCGGAGAATACCGCGCGACCGGAGGCTTGCGTGTTCACAAGCCCGACTGCCGAGGCAAGCCGTCCCCTCGCGTCGGCAGCAAGCGTGTTGATTTGGGCCGGGGTCGAGACGTCGCGCGCGCCAAGGAGCGTGGTCGAGATCCCGCGTGCCAGTTGCGACAGTCCGGCAATGGCCGATTGCTGTGCCGCGGTGTGGACGGCAGCATCCGTCGTTGTCGAGTGATAGGCCGCAAGCCGGGACAGGCTGGCATCGATGGCAAGCAGCGGTGCAAAGTCGCCCCGAAGCGTCGCGCCGATGTCGGAATGCTTGCCGCTTGCCACTTCCTGTGCCGCGCGTTGCACCTGGCCGCGCAGATCAGCCCCCTGCCGCGCCAGGATGTTCGTCAGGCTTGCGTCGCCAACCGAGACCCGCATCATCCGTCCAGCCTGATCAGAGTGTCGATCATGTCGGCCACGGCCTGGATGACCTTGGCGTTGGCGGCATAGTTCTTCTCGATCACCAGAAGTTCCTGCATCTCCCGGTCGGTATCGATGCCGTTCTGCGCTTCCAGATCGCCCAGCGCGGTCAGCTTCGCCGCCGCGAAAGTCTGTTCGGACTGCGCCGAAAGCCGCCGTGCCGAAACATCGGACAGAATGTCGCTTGTCAGGGTGGCAAAGCTGCGGGTTCCGGCGGCAAAGCCGGTCGACGTCAGCGGGCGCGTGCCGGTCAGGGCGGTGTGCAGGGCGCCCAGAAGCGTCCCGTTGCCGGGCGGACCCTCGGCCAGCGCACCAAGCCCGTCACGCAGGCGGAACAGCGCGCCGCCCTGGGCCGGATCGGCAGCTGCGTTCAGGGTCAGGCGTCCGGCGAGACCGGCCTCGTTCAAGGGGTCGAACGCCAGACCGGCATCGGTGAATAGGCCCGGGGCACCCGGTGCCAGCGTCGGATCGACCCCGGCGGCCGCGAAACGCTCCACCAGATCGCGGGCGACCGCATCAAGCTTACCCTGGGCCGACACGGCCAGATCGTCGCGCACGGCAAAAAGTGCCCCGAGTGTGCCGCCAAGGATCGGGCTTGCCGACCCCGCCGTGTCGTAGGGGCTTCCGTTGATGGTGATGCCCGACAACCCGCCCAGGGCCTGCGTCATCTCGGGCGTGATGGTGTGGGTGGCGGAAAAGCCGATGACAGCGGGCGAGCCGTCGAGCAGGGGCGCGCCGCCGACGGTGAACAGCGCGATCTGGTTGAGATCGCGGGGGATTTCGCGGACCGGCACGATGGCCGAGATCTGGTCGACAAGCCGCTGGCGTTCGTCGAGGAGTGCGGAGACATCGCGCCCGGCCCCGGTGAAGGACCGCAGTTCGACGTTCAGCTCGTGCAGTTGCGAGATGGTGGCGTTCAGCCGCCCGACCTCTTCGCCAATCCGCCGGTCGGCCGTGGCGCGGGCGGCCTGGATGTCATCGGTCGCGGCCGCCAGCCCTTCGGTCAGCGACCGGGCTGTCGCGGCAATTGCCCCGAGGCGCGCCTGTGATTCCGGGCGGCTTGCCGCCTCGACCAAGGCCTGGTCGAAGGCCGCCAGCCGGGCAGACAACGACCCCGCGCTGTCGGGCGTGCCGACGGCCTGCTCCAGCCGTTTCAGGAACTCGGCCCGGACATCGCGGTCACCGCCCCCGGCCTGGGCGATCCGGCGTTCGCCCAGAAGATGCCGGTCGACATCGCGAGTGACGCCAAGGATCTGCACCCCCTGCCCTTGCCCGGCCAGCACTGCCGCGCCAAGGCCGACCTGGCGGCGGGCATAGCCGGGTGTCGTCGCATTGGCCACGTTCGACGACAGGATCTCTGCCTGTCGCGCAGTGGCCGAGAGACCCGACAGGGCACCGGCGAGGGCGGAGGTGACACTCATCTCCGGTTATCGCTTGATGTTGGTGGTTTCCTGCAGCATCTCATCGACCGTCTGGATCACCTTCGCGTTCGAGGAATAGGCGCGCTGGGTCTGGATCAGACTGGTCAGTTCCGCCGCGACGTCGGTCTTGGACCCTTCGCGCGAATAGCCCTGAATCGAGCCGGTCGGACCCGAACCCGCGTCCCACAGGAAGAACGAACCGGAGTCGGGCGAGACCTGGTAGGTCTGGTTCGACAGGGATAGCAGCCCGTTGGGGTTCGGCACATCGACAAGCGGAATCTGGTAGAGCCGCCGGGTAAAGCCCGTGTCATAGGTCGCGTTGACATAGCCCTTTTCGTCGACCTCGATCGTGGTCAGGTTACCGACCGGCGAGCCGTTCTTGGTGATCGAGACAGGGGCGAAGTTGTCCGAGAGCTGCGTCAGCCCGTTCGGGTCGCCCAGACGGCCAATGCCAACCGTCAACGGACCGCCTGCAACCGTCAAAGCCAGAGTGCCATCCGCCGGGTTGTAAGCCCCGCCCGAGACGACAGTGACCGAGGCGAGCGTCCCGCCCGCACCGCGGCTGTCGTCGAAGGTCAGGTTGTATTCGCCGATCAGCGTACCGCCACCCGCGCTGTCGCGGATCTGCATCGTCCACTGGTTCGAGGCCCCGGTGCCAGGGACCACGGGAACAAAGCTGACTTCCAGCGATTCGGACGTGCCAAGGTTGCCGAAATACTCGACCGACAGCGGCGGCGGCACGGCCGTGGAGCCGGCAACAGTATAGGTCGCAGGCAGGTTCACCCCGAGGTTCATCGTCGTGGTCGGGTCGCCCGCGGTCTGGTTGGTGTTGATCACGATCGGCACGAGGCCGGAAATCGTGTCACGCGGATTGGACGGGATCGTGCCATCGGCATCTGCGGGCCAGCCCAGAAGCACCAGACCGGAGTCCGTCTTCAACACCCCGTCCGCATCCGTCCGGAAGCTGCCGGTCCGGGTCATCAGAAGCGGCGTGTCCGACAAGGCATTGCCCAGCGAGACCTCGTTGATCACCGGCAGCATGCCGCGCCCTGCAATCGCAAGGTCCAGGGGGTTGCCGGTCCCGACCAGATCGCCGCGTTCGTCGATCAACCGGACGGTCGATGCGCGCACACCACCGGCCGAATAGGTGCCAGCCCCCCGCGAGGAGGTGATGACCATGCTGGTGAAGTCGGTCGAAGCCCGCTTGTAGCCGTAGGTCCCCGAGTTCGCGATATTGTCAGAGATCGAGGCCAGCCGCGTCGCATTGGCATTCAAGCCCGCGACACCGGCACTGAGCGAGGAGGAAATGGTCATGGAAAGCGCCTTTCTGCTGCTTCGACTCCTGGTGGGGTCAAAGCTGCACGAAAGCCGCTTAACACGGGCCTAACGGATAAAAGTCGAACGATTATCTGTCGCGGCGCAGAAGGATCACCTCGATCCGGTTGTTGCGGTCCGCCGCCGGGTCGGCAACGGCCGGTTTGCGGTCGGCAAAGCCCGAGATGCGCTGGACCCGGGCGGGATCGATGCCTGACGCCTCAAGCATTTCCCGCGACGACTGCGCCCGCAAGGCCGACAGATCCCATACCGGGTTGTCGATCAGCGTCACCGGATGGGCCCGCAGATGGCCGCCGAAGGCGATCTCGTTGGTGGTCAGGTTCAGGACCTCGGCCAGAAGGTCGGAAAGGGCAAGCGCCACGGGCGACGGTTCCGCAGTGTCGCCCTGAAACAGCGGAGCCCCGGGCAGATCGAAGATCTCGATCACCAGCCCCTCATCGGTGACCTTGGTCACGACGTGCCGCAAAAGCTGTTCCATCGTGTTGCTTTCGCCGCCCCGGGCAAGAAGCGCCTTTTCGACATCCTCAAGCTCGGAGTGCGCCCGGCCCTCGCCCGAGGCCCCCTTTCCGGCCTCTTCACCAGCTTGATCAGCTGAGGCGGTGGCCGACTTGCGATCCATCGCGCCGGTCCCGGTATGGGCCATGGTTTCTTCGGAAAAGACGCTGTTGCCACCAAAGGCGCCATCGCCCCCGCCCGAGATGCGGTTCACCGGGATCGTCGGATTGAAATAATCCGAGATACCCTTCCGTTGCTTTTCCGTCGTCGCGTTCAACAGCCACATCAAAAGGAAAAACGCCATCATGGCGGTCACGAAGTCGGCGTAGGCCACTTTCCATGCCCCGCCGTGGTGGCCCCCGCCACTGATGACTTTCTTCCGCTTGATGATGACTGGCGCCGCATTGCTTTGCGCAGCCATCCCACATCACCCTGATCTTGTACCCGGGACCAGTTTTACAGGTTCAGCATTGACAGGCGCTTAACTGATTGGGTTTTAGGGGTTTTCCGCAGTTCCGCCACAGTCGGCGCGTCAGGCCATCAGCCCGCGCCAGGCGGAAAGGGCCGCCTGGGTGCCGTCACCCTCGACGACACCGAGGAGAAGCGCCTCGTTCAGTCGGGCACAGACAAGGCTGTGTCCGTCGATCAACGTGACCCCCAGCATGACGCAGATCGGATCGCCGGGCTGGGCCGACATCATGTCAAGCTGTGCCATGACGGCCTCACGCTCATCGTCCAGAAAGCCCTGCAGGTGCGAAACCATCTCTTCCGGGCCTTCGCTTTGACCGCCGTCTTCTCCGCCCTGAATCAACCAAGCCACCAGAACCGGGCCAACGCCGACCGCGAAATCGCGGATGCTGCGGCCCGAAAGCTGGGTCGCCACACTGTCCAGTGCGAGCGGTGCAATCTCGTCGGCTTCCGGCAAAGGGTCCCCCGGGCCGATGTCGTTCAGGTCGATCAGCAGGAGATCCGCCAGAAGCGCCACCGGCAGGCCGACGCTGACCTGCTCGGCTCCGCGACCGATGGGGCCCGAAATCACCCGAAGCTCTTGCCGAGGGGCAGCAACCGCCTGCATCAGCTTGATGAGGTCATCCTTGTGCTCATCCTCCAGCACCTCGGCGCCAAGGCAGCTTTCGGCCCCAGAAAGCCCGTGGCTGGCCGTCAGCCGCAACACGCGACGTCCCGCCACGTCCAAAGTCAGCGCAGGCCCGGCAGATGACACGAATTCCAGCGAGCGGGACAGCATCGTCTCGTTCGCGGCGCGCAAGAGCTGGGCAACCGGGTTGCGGTCATGTGCGTCGGCGATCACCCGGGCACCACCCGACAGCACGCGAATGTCCGCCTGCAGGCTGGACAGCCGCGCGAGGATCGGAAGTGTGCCCTTGTTCAACGGTTTGCCCGACCCCTGTCACCCGCCATGGGTGATGCCCTCAAGCGTTTGGCGAATCTTGGGCAGAAACGCGGCAAGGTCAATGCCGGGATCGCAGATGCAACAAAGTGCGTCCGCAGGCTCGGTGTCGGACCGCAGGAAAAGGCGCAGGCTGTCCGGCCCCATCAGCACTGCACCGTTCGGCTCTCCGAAGGCCTCGACGGACAGGGAAAACAGGGGATCATCAAAGCTTGCACGGGCCTGGTCGCACAGCCGTTCAAGATGTTCCTGCGTCACCGACATCGGGCCCGCACTTGCCAGGATCATCCGCGACGAGAGGTCGGCAAAGGCCACCAGCCGGGCTTGCGGAAAGGCCTTCACCATCGACCCGAGGCTTTCTGCGACTCCCATCCAGATACGGCCTTACGACGACTTCAGCCGGCCGAGGGGATGGCTGTCGTCCGAGCCGACATATTGGTCGGAAAAGGTTACCATGGTCGGGCCGGATTCGCCCGTCGGGCGTTCGGTGCGCAGCAGGCGCTCGCCAGAAGCGACCCGGCGAGGCAGGACCTTAAGAACCGGAGTGTTGCGGATCACCATCAGCCGTTCAAAGGTCTCGGCGATCAGGCTTTGGCCAACCTCGTCCGGATCCGCCGGATCGGGCTGGATCGCAGCCTTGCCCTCATCACCGGGTTCGGGATGCCCCTCGTCGATGATGCGGTGAACGATGTCGAACAGCGCCCGGGTAAGGGCATCAGCACCGCTGTCGATCCATTTGCTTTCGTCGTGGTCTGCGCGCATCGCTTGCAACAGCGACACCGGGAACACTTCGGCGAACAGGCCTTCGGTTTCCTGGACCACGCGCTTGACCACCTTCGCGCGGTCGCTTTCGCCGACGATCTTGTCGAACCGCGTCACCAGAAGCAGGCTGTTCTGCCGCATCTCTTGCGGGAAATTCGACCAGACCCCGGCTTCCGACTGCCGCCAGGCCTGAGTCGCATGGGTGCACCACAACACGGCATCCGCCAGGTGCGCCATCCGCTCCCACACTTCCGACGACATCGACGGGTCCGAGATCCCGGGCATGTCGATCAGGTCGCAATACCGCAGGATGTCGCTTTTCATGAAGATCCGGACATGCTCCGTCGTCTCCAGGCTGACCTGCTCCAGCTCTGCGAGGTCAAGGTCATAGGCATGGCCATCCAGACCCATCGTGTAGGCATCATCCGGGCCGTAGGACAGCCAGACCGGCGGAAGCTGCGTTGCCGTCACCTTTTCCAGAAGCGGCCTTGCCCCCATAAGCACGTTGCAAAGCGTGCTTTTCCCAGAGCTGAACTCGCCCATGATGGCGATGCGGGGCTTGCGGGTCAGCGGCATTCCACAGGTCCTTTCCTACCCTTTACACACCTAGTCGGCATAGATCGCCAATTCGTCCATGATCGAGGTCAGGCATTCCTGCCGGTCCTCCCAGGCGTTGACACCGAACAGTTCCTTCATCTCTTCCATCGAGATTTCCGAGCTGGCCAGCGCGCTCATCAGCAACTCGCGCTGTTCCTGCAGGAAGTCGCGCAGGGTCGACTGGGTCCGTTCGCGGAAGAGTCCGATCTGGATCGTCTTCAGGTCGTTGATGATCGGGTCGGTTTCGGCCCGGATCAGCTTGTTGAAGTCCTGCGCAAAGGCCTTGTAGCCCCGGCGACGCTGCCACCAGCCCTTCCACCAGCCGACCTGCAGGTCCAGCGCGATGGTCTGGCCCAGGTTGATCGGCGGCGGGATGTAGGACACGACCGGCGTCTCGATCTTGAAGCCCTCGACCGTGATCGAGAAGGTCTTGCCGTACAGTTCGGCGATGTGAACCGCCGTCTCGTTGTTCACCTCGGCCGCGATGGCGTGCATCTTCTTCAGCACGACCTGATAGCTGGACGACAGCAGCATCCGCAGACCCAGCGGGCTGTAATGCCAAGTCGCATCTTCGCCGTTCGTCTGCAGATGCTCGATCAGGCTGTTCGTGGCGCGTTCCAGAAAACGCTCATAGCTCTGGTCGATGCGGTTGGTGAAATCCTTGCACACGTTGTTGGTCATGTGCGTCAGCTTCTCGACCGCGCCAAGCTCGATCTTGCGAAGCTCGGCATCCAGTTGCTGCGGCGTCATCGTCCGGTTCAGCTGACCACCCGATTCCAGGATGCGGACCTGGTCGACCACGTCCAGCGACTGAGCAAGGTTCAGCGCCTGACGCGACGATTTCTGCAGTGCTTCGCGCACCGGGCCTTCGTACATCCGCTGGCCCAGCGCATCCAGCAGGGCAGGCACGCCCGAGGCATGCCAGACAAGCTGTTCCGCCGACCAGTCGCTCATCTTGTCGGCAAAGGCGGCGCGGGTCCAGTTGATCGCCGACTCGGTCGAGTCGTCGGTCATCTCGTCGATCTTGCCTTCCAGAACCGCATTCGCCCAATGCGCCGAGCCGTAGATAATGTCGATGTCCGGCGGCGCGTTGTTCTTCTCCAGCGTCTCCAGAATCGCGCGGTGAATCTCCGGCACCTGGTTCGCGGGATCGGGCAGTTCGTCGATCCGGTTGACGAAGATGATGATTTCGCGCGACTGGCGGTGCGCGATCAGGCGGATCAGCGCCATGTCCATCGTCGTCAGCGCCTGGTGAGCGGACAGCACCACGATACAGGACCGGCTGTCGCGCACGGCGTTGATCGTGATCTGCTCGCGCATCATGAACGTGTCGTTCACGCCGGGCGTGTCGCGGACGCAAAGCTGGACCGGGAAATCCTCGCGGTCGATGTAAAGGTCAGCCGACTTGGTGATGTCGGTAAAGCGGCCCTGTTCGGCCCCGCCCGACTCTTCATCGCCCACGCAGACATAGCGGCGCAGAAGCTGGTCATCCACGGTGCCGTAGCGGTGCTCGGTCCCGAGAAGCATCTCGAACTTACGGCCCAGACGTGCCTGCGCCTTTTCGCGCATCTGCACGACCTGAAGGCGCAGCTTTTCAAGTTCCTCATCCGCGCCCGCACGTGCCGCCAGCTGGCCGATCCGGCCGCCGTTCGACACCAGCTTTTCCCACTCGGCGTTGTCGAAGAACTTGAACTTCGCCTTCACGTTCAGCTCAGGGCTGGGTGTATTGATGTGCAGCGAGGTGACGACCGACGTCCAGGGGTTCACGTCCGTCGGCAGCAGGTTCGGCGCGCCGATCATCGCGTTCAGAAGCGACGTCTTGCCCGCCTTGATCTGGCCGATAACCGTGACCGAGGGTTCAACCTCGCGCACCTGGCTCATGATCCGGGTGACCTTCTTGGCCGTGTCCGGATCGGCCATAGTTACGAAGTCGCGCAGCACGTCCTCGAACTGCTTGATCGCATCTGCAATCCGGCCAAGGCCAGGAAAGTTGCGTTTCAGCGCGACCTCGGGTTCCTGATCGGCAATGCCGTCAAGCTCTTCCTCGTTTTCAGCAACCGCACCGAGTGCCATGTTCACCTCATACTTGCGGGCATGAACCGTCTAAGGCGAACGCCACAAGACAGAAGTCCCCGCAATCGTGTCATAAGTTTGGAAAGTGGTCCCAATTGGGCACATTCTTGACGATTCTACGCTCACAATGCCGTCACACGGCCCGCAATGTTTCCAGTTCGCGTCGAAGTTGCAAGAGCAACGTCAACGCATCATCGGCAGGGGCGTGACCTTTCTCCAGTTGCATCAACATGATGAGGTCGAGCACTTCCCCTAGGTCACTGTTGATTCGGCGCATGGCGTCAGACCGACCCTGGGACACCACGGCCATCAGTTGTTCACCCGTCTCGCGCGCATGGTCGAGAATCAGGTCAACCGGTACTTTGGCCTCAGGGTCGATCTCGCGCTCCAGTTCGGCCGAGCGGGCCAGAATCACGGCCACCGCCTCATCAGCGAGGCCACGGTCGCTGCCGATCTCCGGCCCGGGCGCCGCCGTCACTGTGGTTGTGGGCGCGGCGCGAGCTGCGATCCGGGGGCGTTCGCGGCGGGGGGCTGCATCTTCGGTCTCGACCCGACGCTCGCGCATCATGATCGCGCGGGGGGTGAACTGCGCCGCGTCCGCTGCGGGCTGGGCTGCGGTTGCAACAGGTGCCGGTGCCGGGGCCCGGGCCGAAGCGGGCAGCCGCGAGATTGGCGTCACGCGCGGCTGAACTGGGGGCGGCGCTGGCGGGGGCGTAGGTGCGGCTTCGCGCGCGGCAGGGGGGCGACCGAACAGCTTGGGACGCTCTGGTGGGGCGGCTGGCTTCGGCGGCGGCGGTGCTACCTCGGGGACGGGCTCCGGCCCCGGCTCGGCCGCCACTTCCTCGACAGCCTCGGGCACTTCCTCCACGACGTCTTCTTCGATCTCGTCCTCGATCGGATCAAGCTCGCTGTCTTCGGCCTCGCTTGCCTCCTGCATCTCCTCGGGTCGCGCCCGCAACGAAGACAGGTCCGGCAGCGGCGCGCCGCGGACCATTCCGGCCGCAGTATCCCGCGCCGCGCCGAAAAGCTTGGACCGTTCGGCTTCCGGGGCTTCGGCGGCTGGCTCGGCTACCGGACGCGGTGTCACCGCGCGCGGGATCCGCTCCCCCGATGGCGCGGGCCGCTCTGGCACCGCCGGGCGTTCGGGATTGGCCGTGATATTGGCCAGCATCCGCGCGACATCGCCTTCATCAGTCGTGGGCGGCGCGCTTGCACGCGGCCGCCGCACCGGCTCGGGCGGCGGCGGCTCTGGCGCGGGGGGCGGCGCTTCGAGTTCGGCCTTTGACTTCCAGGTCGACCGCAGCGGCATCTTCGGTGCCGAAGCCGGTTCGCCGTCCGAGGCGACACGCTTGATCCGGTCGGCAAATCGCTTGCGCGAGGCGGGCTCCTCGGGTTCAGCGGGGGCAAGCGCGATCTCGACCTCGCGCGTCGGCGGTTCCTCCGGCGCGTCCTCCTGGACGAAATCGTCCTCAGGCTCCGGCTCTTCGGCGGTCAGGTCATCCTCGACCTCGTCTTCCGCTTCAGCGGTTTCCGATTCCTCCTCGTCGTCAGCCGCCTCTGGCTCAGCGTCCTCGGTCTCGAGGTCCTCGACGCCCTCGACCTCGTCTGGCAGCGCCTCCTCGACCGCGTCTTCGACGTCTTCCGGTTCCGGCGGTGGGGCCCAGGCCTTTGGGGCTTCAGCCTCTTCGCCCTGCTCGGCAAAGCGGCGCGCCACCAGTTCGCTCGCCTCGACATGCCGCGCCAGCAGCAGTTCCGCCGTGTCGGTATCCGCGCGCCGCCCCGACTGGACGCGCGTCTTGATCGCCGCGATCACCGCCGCCGCACCACTATCGCGGAAGAGGTCACGATTGACCGGCCCGCCCACAGGCACCGCTGCCCGCGCTTCCTTGGCCGAGATCGACAGGATCTGACGGAACTCCTCGCCCGCGCGCAGTTCGACCCGGTCATGCATCGCCGAGGCCTGCTGGCGGCTGCCGAGCAGGTCGACCTTGGTCAGGAACATGAAACTGTTGTCCTTGACCGCATCGGGCAGGCTTTCCCAGACCACCTGCTCTTTCGGCAGATAGGACGTCGTGCACCAGATCACGATGTCCGCGCGTTTGCTGGCCCAGGTCGCGGCGCGTTTCTGTTCTGCTTCCACCGGCCCGGCCGAAACCTCCAACAGGCTGATCACCTTCAGCGCCGCGAGGTCCATTTCCAGGGTCACCAGCGCGGGGGCCAGCGCCAGCACATCTGCCAGATTGCTGCCCGGCAGAATCTTCGTGCTGCCATCCGTCAGAGTGCAGATCATCCGCGCGACGTCGCCATGCTGCACGATGATCGTTGGCAGGCGCAGGGTTTCCGGCACCACGACACTGCCGACCAGAAGGTTCAGGATCGACGACTTGCCAGATCCCGGCAGACCCAGAAGCGCGATGCGCGCCGGGCGCTCCAGCCGTTCGATCAGGCGTTCCGCAGCCTCGGCCGGGCCGCCAGCGGGCAACAGCCCACGATCAAGTGCGCGGCCAAGCCGCTGGGCGACTGTCAGTTCCTCGTCCAGGTTTGCCATACCTTACTTTATGACGGTGACTCGCCGTGGCCGCAACCTCGCTGGAGACAAATCCTCGACCGATGAGTCGGGGTTGCTTTCTTGCACCTCCTGCAGAACCACGCGCGGCGAACGCCCCGCCTTCGCTTCCGGCAGCGGCATCGGAGTCGGGGCCACTGCTGCAGCCATCGCGGGAGGTGTCGCCGGGGGCGCCACGGGGGTCGCCGCCTTGGTCGTCGCGGGAGCCGGCACGGGCTGCGGCGGGGGAGCCACTGGCTTCTGCACCGGCTGCGACAGGTGATCCGGGGCGACCGTCGTCAGCCGACGCGGCCGTGCAACGGCCGTCGAGGGGCCGCGCGGGCGATCCTGCGCTGACCGGACCGAGGCGTCATTCACCTTGATCAGGGTAAAGCTGATATTGTCCTGGTCCGGGTCATCCAGACGAACAAGTTCTTCCAGTAGCCGTTCGGCAATCTCGGTCGATCTTGCCTTGCGATGCCGGTTCAGCACTTTTTCGATCTGCGCATTGGTCAGGAACTGAACCCCATCCGAGGCGCACAGGACAATGTCGCCGGCCCGCAGCTCGAACGGGCTGGCCGGGCAATCGATCTTCGGAATCCGCGTGCCCATCAGGACCGAGATCAGGCAGTTGCGGTCCGGGTGGTTCGCCGCGACCTGCGGGTCCATCAGGCCCGACTTCACCATGAAGTCGATCTGCGGTGCCATCGAGTGATCTTCGTTCAGTTGAGACAGCTTGCCGCCCCGGAACAGGAACAGCGGCGAGTCACCGATCGATATCCACCACAGCCGGTTTTCGACCAGCGCGGGCACGACCAGCGTCGCCCCCATACCTTCGGTTTCCGGATGGCTGCGCGTATGCTGGCGAAGCGTTTCGTTCGCGAAATCCGCCACGTTGCGCAGGATCTCGGGCGCACGCGCCTCGAACGAATGCACATCCGCGAAATGGAACTTAAGCTCGCTGAAGACTTCGGTCAGGATGATCTTCGACGCGACGTCGCCAGCGGCATGTCCGCCCATGCCGTCCGCCAGCACGACGAAACCCGCCTCCGCTCCGACAGGGAAGTCCGCGGTGATCGCGTCTTCCTGGTAGTCGCGAGCGCCCTGACTGATCCCTGAAGCTACGTCATAGCGTGGCTCACGCGATCGCCATATCATTCGCGTCCCCCTCGGAGTCGACTGCTGACCAATTGAAGTCAGCTGTACACAACACTTTCAGCACCAAAGTCGTCTCACCGATCTGAATCTCGTCTCCATCGCCGGCAACCGACGTCGACAAGAGGGGTTTGCCATTCAACCGGACCAGGTTCGACTTACCGCCGTGCCCGATGTGGAACTGATGCGACATCGGATCATAGGCGATCGCCGCATGATGCTGCCGCGAAATCGCCATGTCGCCGAAATCCAAAGAAATGGTCTGGTCCGAGCCGCGACCGATCTGGGACACGCCGCGCATCACCGGGAAGGCCGCGCCGCGACCCGGCCCTTCCTTGATCACCAGCCAGCCCGTCGGATACATCACGACGCCCGACTTGTCGCCCGGCTCGATGGATTCCTCCATCCGGCCTTCGTCGAACAAGGGCACCACAGATGCCGGTTGCGGCTCAAAGCCAAGCACGCGGGTCTTGGTCCGCGTCGCCCGCCGCCGCGCACCGGCATCCGCAGCGATCTCGCGCGCCGGGGTCGGGGCAGGAACTGCGGCGGGGGCCGCAGGTTCATCTTCCATTTCCCAGATGTTGACCCTGGGCGTCGGGCCTTCCTTGGCCACGACGGCGCTGTTGGCGGTCTGGGTCAGAACTTCGGGAGCGCCATCGGAAAGCTTGGGAAACCGGCCCGCCGCCGGGCCGTTGCCCTTGGCGACCGACTCGATTGCGGCCTTGGTGGCCTCGATCTGTTCGGCTTCACTGCCCGAGAACCGGGCACCACGAGATGCCTTTGAGTTCCGACGAAACAGCCAGTCGAAGAACTTCATTTTCCGTACTCCAGCCCGGACGGGATGCTCCGGGTTCCTTCATCATCATCCAGCAACGGTTACCAAGGCTTCAACGGGCTTGCCTTGACCTGTCCCCCGGTCGTCAGCCCTGCCCACACCCCCTACAGCGTCCGTCCCGAGCCCCATAACCCGCCTGGAGCTTCGAGTTAGGCAAAGACTTTGTCCAAAAAATGATCCTAATTCGGTGATTTCGCGGATCAAGGTATTCCTGGCGTCAGGACAGGCGACTGACCACAAAATCCGCAAGCTCAGACAGAATCTCGCGGAGCGAATGCACGGGCAGGTTGTTTAGGGCCGACTTCGCCCGACCTGCCCAGGCCAGTGCCTCGCTGCGGGCAGCAGATATTGCGTCATGGCGGCGGAGAATCACCATGGCTTGCGCCAGATCGCCGTCGCGCTGGTCGCCCTTCTCGATCACCCGGACCCAGAACGCGCGCTCTTCAGCGTCTGCCTTGGCGACCGCCTTGATCAAAGGAAGCGTCAGTTTCCTTTCCCGGAAATCATCGCCGGTATTCTTGCCGATCACGGCGTCCGACCCACCGTAATCCAGAATGTCGTCAACAATCTGGAAGGCAATTCCCAATGCATCTCCGTAGTCACGCAAGGCCGTCACTTCCGCCTCTTTCGCGCCCGAGATGATCCCACCCACTTCCGTCGCCGCCGCGAAAAGTGCCGCGGTCTTGCCCCGGATGACCTGCAGGTAGATTCGCTCATCCGTCTTCAGATCCTGAGCGGCGGTCAGCTGCAGCACCTCGCCCTCGGCAATCGTGGCCGAGGCGTTGGCCAGGATATCCAGCACCCGCAGGTTGCCGGTCTCGACCATCAGCTGGAAGCTGCGCGAGAACAGGTAATCGCCGACGAGAACGCTGGACTTGTTGTCCCACAGAAGGTTCGCCGTCGGTCGCCCGCGCCGCCGATGGCTTTCGTCGACCACGTCGTCATGCAGCAAGGTTGCCGTGTGGATGAACTCCACTGTCGCAGCCAGCTTGACGTGATCCTCGCCCGAATAGCCAAGCATCCGCGCCGCCGCGAGCGTCAGGAGGGGCCGCAACCGCTTGCCCCCGGCCTCGACCAGATGCGCGGTCACTTCCGGGATGCGGGGGGCATGTTCGCTGGCCATCCGCTGTCGGATCAGCGCATTCACTGCCGCCATATCCTCGGCCAAGAGGGCGCTCAGCTTGTCCTGCGGTGTCACCACCTTCTGCACCGCACCTTCGCCTGCCCCGTCCATGCTGTCCTTGCTGCCCTTGCCCCGCACGTCCGGCGAGGGTAACCCGATCTCATGAAGGAACTTCTGCGCACAACCGACCCCACGGTGATCGCCTTCGCCACGGTCCTTCTTGAGGGCGAGGGTATAGCCGCCTTTCCGCTGGACGTCCACATGAGCGTCCTCGACGGAAGCCTTGGCATCTTGCCGCAGCGCCTGATGGTCGTCGATCGGGATCACTTCCGCGCGTCAGCCATCCTGCGCGACAACGACGTGCCCTTGGGACGCTGATGTTCGCCGACACCGAGCTCTCCGACGACAAGTTCCTCTGCGGGCGCCTGCGTCTTCTGCAACCGATCAAGGGCTACCGCGCCGCGACCGATCCCGTGCTTCTGGCCGCCGCCTGTCCAGCCGAACCCGGGCAGAACGTGCTGGACCTGGGCTGCGGCGCGGGTGCCGCCGCGCTCTGCCTTGGCCGCCGGGTGCCGAACCTTGCCCTCGCCGGGCTTGAGCTTCAGCACGCCTACGCCGACCTTGCTCGCCGCAATGCCTTGCGGAACGACATTCCCGTCGAAGTGCATGAAGGCGATCTGACCCGGATGCCCTCTGCCCTGCGCCGGGACTTCGACCATGTCATCGCCAACCCGCCCTACTACCCGCAAGGCGGCAGCCCTTCGCCCGTCGCCGCCCGCGCCCGCGCGATGCAGGTCGACACCCCCCTCGCCGACTGGGTGCAAGCCGCAACCCGCCGCCTGCGCCCGGGGGGCTGGCTGACGCTGATCTGCGGGACCGACGGCCTGCCCGAAGTCCTTGCCGCCCTGGCCCCCAAGCTTGGCTCGGCCTCTGTCCTGCCGCTGGCCCCGCGCGAAGGCAAACCCGCCCTCCGCGTCATTCTGCAGGCCCGCAAGGGCGGCCGCGCGCCGTTCCGCCTGCTCGCCCCCTTTGTCATCCACCAGGGCCCGACCCATGACGGCGACCGCGAAAGCTATACCCCCGCCGCCAACGCCGTCCTGCGCGAAGGCGCCGACCTTCTGGCAGCGTTCCGCTGAATTCTCCGCATCAATCTGTCACAGGCCTGTAACAGGTGATGACACGACTCGGGTTTCGTGGTGCACTTCATCTTGTGGGTAGCTTTTACAGGAGGACGACCATGACGATCGCATCGCATCTGGTGGAACTGCGCAGGAAGCACGAAACACTCTCCGAGATGGTCGAGCAAGCCCAGCGCAGTCCCGCAACAGATGCCCTGAAGATCGCGGATCTGAAGAAGCAGAAGCTGCGCCTGAAAGAGGAAATTGAGCGGCTGAGCCACTAAACCTGTCTGGCGCTGGCCCTGGCTGCCAGCGCCGCACCCGCCGTAATCAGCATCGCCGCGAGGGCGATGGTCCAGTTTGGTTTGGCGATGCCCGCCGCAACCAGGGCAAGCGTCGACAACAATGGCGCGGCATAGCTTGCCACTCCAAGAAGCTGGATGTCGCCGCGTTTCATGCCGATGTCCCAGGTAAAGAATGCGGCCCCCACTGGACCCAGGCCAAGCGCCAGCACGGCGGCCCAGCCCAGTCCGTCCTGCGGCCAGACGGTTTCCTCCAGCATCAGATGGGTGACGACCGACAGCGCGGCCGTCGCCAGACAGAAGACCGTCACGCTTTCCGTCGGCACCTCGCCCAGCCGCCGCGACAGGACGGAATACCCGGCCCAGGTCACAGCGCAGACGAACGCCAGCACCAGACCCAGCACCGAGCCGCTTGCATCGCTGTCCCGGCCAAGCACGATCACTGCCGCCCCGGCAAAGGCGATCAGCGCACCGATCACATGCGGCAGGCGCAAGCGCTCCCCCGGCAAAAGCCCGGACATCAGGACAATGAACAACGGCCAGAGATAGGCGATCAGCCCAGTTTCGGCTGTCGGCGAAAGCCGGAACGCCGTGAAATACAGGAAGTGATAGCCGAAAAGCCCAATGGTCCCGAAGGCATAGACCCTCCAGCTTACCCCTCGCAGCACGCCGAAGCCTTGCCGCGCCGTCCAGACAAGACCGATCATCCCGCCGATCCCGAAACAGATCGCGTTCAGCATCAACGGCGGCACCGGGGCACTGCCGATGGTGAACAGCGCCAGCAGCGACCACATCAGGACGGCAGAGAAGCCAATCGCTGTCGCTCTTTGCCGATTCATGCCTGCCCCCTGGATTGCGGCCACAGCGATAGGCCTGACGGTCCGGCTCGGCAAGCAGGACTTCCGCGTTGCGCCCTGTGCACAACGGCAATGCCAAATGAGCATGCTCTCCGGCATTGCCCTGCGGCGGGTTCGGGCGCACCTATGGCGTGGGGAGGACATCAACAAGGCGATGTCCCATGAAAGTCCAACCGATCAACTACGACGCCATCGTTCGCGCTGCCCATGTGCAGCGCAGCCGCGCCATTGGTCGCTTCTGGCGCAAACTGACAGATACCCTGTCGCCGCGGATGCCGAAGATCCTTCAATACGACGAGTGAGCTAAGCAAAAAGGCCCGGCTTTGCAGCCGGGCCCTTTGGTCCTTGGTGGCAGCAGGTCAGACGAAGAACTGCCCGCCGTTTGCGCTGATCGTGGACCCGGTGATGAAACCGGCATCCTCGGACGCGAGGAACACCACGATCCGCGCAATCTCCTCGGGCTCGCCCAAGCGGCCAACCGGGATCTGCGGGATGATGCGTTCGTTCAGCACCTTTTCGTCGATGGCCTTGACCATTTCGGTGGCGATATAGCCCGGGCAGATCGCGTTGACGGTGATCCCGGCCCGCGCACCTTCCTGGGCCAGCGCCTTGGTGAACCCAAGGTCCCCGGCCTTGGCCGCCGAATAGTTCGCCTGACCCGCCTGGCCCTTCTGGCCGTTGATCGAGCTGATGTTGACCACGCGCCCGAACTTGCGGTCGCGCATGCCCGTCCACAACGGATGGGTCATGTTGAAGAGGCCCGACAGGTTGGTGTCGATCACCTCTTTCCACTGCGCTGGCGTCATCTTGTGGAACATCCCGTCGCGCGTGATCCCGGCGTTGTTGACCAGGATGTCGATCGGCCCAAGGTCGGCCTCGACCTTCGCAACACCCGCCGCGCAAGCCTCATAATCCGCGACCGACCACTTGTAGGTCGGGATTCCGGTTTCCTTGGTGAAGGCTGCCGCTGCCTCATCGTTGCCGGCGTAGTTCGCGGCCACCGTGTAGCCCGCCGCCTTCAACGCGACCGAGATCGCCGCCCCAATTCCGCGGGACCCGCCCGTGACCAATGCAACCCGTGCCATTTTGCCTCCTCCCGGCATACTGTTGTATTCCTTGAAATCCTGTTACCGAAACGAAAGCGGGCGCGCAAGATTATTGCGCGATCATTTTGGTCGCGGCGGTGAAGTCATGGTGCGATGACCGGCGCAAGCACACCTTCATCTCGCCCCAGACGCCCACAATAGCCGAACCAGTCAAGGTTGGATTTGATCGAGAACAACCTGTCGATCCGGTTTTCCCAGCGCGGCTCGAGATAGACCATGATCGAGGCGACATCCGCCTCGTCCTCCGTCTGGCCCATTTCAGCCGCAACCTCGACGGCCCGCGCGCGAAATGCGGTTGACGCCGCCGCCGCTGCCGCGATTTGCTCGGCAGTCACGCCGCCGTAGCCGTCCGCAAGGGAAGCCGCCCGGAACACGGCACTGCATTCGGCCAGATAGGCCCAGCGCGGCGGGTCCTGTGCCGCAGCCGAACCGGCCGCCAGCACAAGACCGACCGCAAGGGCCGCCCGCATGCTCAGGCGCGTTCCAGGCACATTGCGACACCCATGCCGCCACCAATGCACAGCGTGGCCAGGCCCTTGTTCGCGCCGCGACGGCCCATCTCGAACAGCAGGGTGTTCAGGATGCGCGCGCCCGAAGCGCCGATCGGGTGGCCGATGGCAATCGCGCCGCCGTTCACGTTCACGATCGACGGGTCCCAGCCCATGTCCTTGTTCACCGCACAGGCCTGTGCCGCGAAGGCTTCGTTCGCCTCGACCAGATCAAGGTCTCCGACTTTCCAGCCCGCCTTGGTCAGCGCCTTGCGGCTGGCGTGGATCGGACCGACGCCCATGATCGACGGATCAAGGCCCGCCGTCGCATAAGAGGCAATGCGCGCCAGCGGGGTCAGGCCGCGCTTGGCGGCGTCCTCGGCGGTCATCAGGACCACCGCGGCAGCGCCGTCGTTCAAGCCGCTCGCGTTGCCAGCCGTGACCGAGCCGTCCTTCACGAAGGCCGGGCGCAGCTTCTGCATCGCATCAATGGTCGCGCCAAGGCGGATGTATTCGTCCTGGTCCACCACGATGTCGCCTTTGCGGGTCTTCACGGTGTAGCCGATGATCTCGTCCTTGAACTTGCCGGCCTTCTGCGCCGCCTCGGCCTTGTTCTGGCTGGCCAGCGCGAATTCGTCCTGCATATCGCGGCTGATCTGCCATTGGTTGGCGACGTTTTCGGCGGTCTGGCCCATGTGATAGCCGTTGAAGGCGTCCCAGAGCCCGTCCTTGATCATCGAGTCAATGAAGTTCAGGTCGCCCATCTTCTGCCCGGCGCGCAGATGCGCGACATGGGGCGACAGCGACATCGATTCCTGCCCGCCCGCAACCACGATCCGCGCGTCGCCCAGCTGCACATGCTGCGCGCCCAGCGCCACCGCCCGCAGACCCGAGCCGCAGACCTGGTTCAGCGACCAGGCGCTGGCCTCTTTCGGCAGTCCGGCCTTGATATGCGCCTGCCGTGCCGGATTCTGACCCTGACCGGCAGTCAGCACCTGGCCCAGGATGGTCTCTTCGACCTCGGCCTTGTCGATCCCTGCCCGGGCCACAACTGCCTCGATCACCGCAGCACCCAGATCATGCGCTGGCGTATTTGCGAAGGCGCCGTTGAAGCTGCCTACAGCGGTGCGGCCCGCCGCTACGATTACGACATTGGTCATTCCCGGGTCCTCTCCCAAAGCGCCAAGTAATGCGGCGGCAGCCCAAAAGGCCTTTCGCCGCGTCAATCATGGCCTAAGGGCAACTTGCTGCAAGTGCAAGAAGCATGGTTGAAGAGGGCAACTTCCTGCAGGTCCGCAACCGGGCGAAACCTTTGGGCGGGCCCGTATCATGCGTCGCTGCGTCGCACTGGCGGGGCCCCCAGACAAGGGGATCGTCCGGCAAGATCCCCAGTGCGGCCTGACCCTTGCCGCCCTAACCGCCGAAGTTCGGCCGCCCATGCCGGAACGCGCGGAAATCCGGCGTCACGGTTGGCGGACCGAAGAGATAGCCTTGCAGGCAGCCCACCCCGGCCTCGCGCAGCCAGTTCGCTTCGCCCTCGGTCTCCACTGCCTCGGCGACCACATACATCCCCAGTTCCTGCGCCATCGCGATCGCGGCCCGGACTGCCGACTTTGCGTCCTGCGAGCGGTCCACGTTCTTCACCAGGCTGCCGTCGATCTTGGCGATCTCGAAGTCCATTTCCTGCAGAAGCTTCAGCGCCGTCATTCCGGCCCCGAAATCGTCCAGCGCAAAGACCACGCCCTTTTCCCGCATCTCGGCCATGAAGGGCTTCAGCACATCCGGCACCTGAAGCGCCGAATCTTCGTTGATCTCAAGGATGAGGTTGGCCCCCAGACGCGGGGTTTCGGCCAGGGCGCGGTTCAGGATTTCCATCCAGGGGCGATAGCCGACCGACCGGGCCGACATGTTGATCGACACCCGGATCTGCGGGTTCCGCTGCATCGCCATCAGGCCCAGCTGCAGGGCCGCGCAGTCGATCTCCCTCCCCAGTTGCCGCTGTTCGACCGCCGCCATGAAATCCCGCGCCGGAATCACCTGGTCGCGCAGGTTCAGAAGGCGGATGAACCCCTCGAAAAAGCCGATCAAGTTGGGATCAGACGCATAGACCACCGGCTGGAACGCCAGCCGCATCCGCCGGTCCTTAAGGGCCGAGGCGACCATCGCCAGCGTATCGCGATCCTGCGCCGAAATCGCTGCGTTCAACGGGCTGGACAGCGCCGGATCGCGGTCGAATTTCGACGACTTCCGTTCCTTCATGTAACTCATGCACCACCCCCGGCCGACGCAAATCTCTGTCGACACCCTAGCGCCGGATCGGTAAACGGAAGGTCAATAGTCACATTTTGTTCTAGTTCGTCCCACCGCAAACCCGCAGGCGACACCATGGAAAATGCCGAAAAATCGACACGTTGCCCTTGGTGCGGCTCTGATCCGCTGTACCAGGCCTACCACGACAAGGAATGGGGCCGACCCGAGCGCGACCCCCAGCGGCTGTTCGAACTTCTGATCCTCGAAAGCTTCCAGGCGGGCCTGTCCTGGATCACCATCCTGCGCAAGCGCGACCACTTCCGCGCAGCCTTCCAAGGCTTCGACCCCGCCATCATCGCCCGCTGGGGCGAGCCTGAAATCCTCCGCCTTCTGCAGGACCCCGGCATTGTCCGACATCGCGGCAAGATCGAGGGCACGATCCGGGGCGCACAGGCCTTCCTGCGGATCGAGGCGCGCGAAGGTTTCGCGCCCTTCCTGTGGTCCTTCACCGGGGGCGATCCGCTGGTCAACCACCCCGCAGCGCTGGCCGAGGTCCCGGCACAGACCCCGCAGTCACATGCGATGTCAAAGGCGCTGAAACGCGAAGGCTTCAACTTCGTCGGTCCGACGATCACCTATGCCTTCATGCAGGCCGCCGGCATGGTCAACGACCACCTCGCCACCTGCGACTGGCGCACCCCGACGTCCTGATCGCCCCTTGGCCTTTGGCGCCCCAAACGCCATATAGGGACAAACATCCGAAAGGGCTCCACCATGCTGGGTCTTGGCGAACTGCCACAAGCGCAAACCGATCTGATCAAGGACGCAACCGAAGCCTCCTTCATGGCCGATGTGATCGAGGCCAGCCGTGAGGTTCCGGTCATCGTCGACTTCTGGGCCACCTGGTGCGGGCCCTGCAAGACGCTGGGGCCGATGCTGGAATCCGCCGTCAAGGCTGCAGGCGGCAAGGTGAAGATGGTCAAGGTCGATGTCGACCAGAACCAGCGCATCGCCGGACAGCTGCGCATCCAGTCGATCCCCACCGTCTATGCCTTCTGGCAGGGCCAGCCGGTCGATGGCTTCCAGGGCGCGGTCCCGGCGTCCGAGGTGAAAGCCTTCATCGAGCGCACCGCCGCTCTGGCCGGTGACGGGGGCCTTGCCGAGGCCATTCAGGCCGCCGAAGACATGCTGACCGAAGGGGCAGCCGTCGACGCCGCCGAAACCTTCGCCGCCATCCTGGGTGAGGATGCCGAGAATGCCGTTGCCTTTGGCGGCCTTGTCCGCGCACATCTGGCGCTCAACAACCTCGACCAGGCCGAGGGCCTTATTGCCGCTGCCCCCGCCGCCATCGCCAAGTCGAAAGAGCTTGACGCCGCCCGCGCCCAGCTTGAACTGGCGAAACAGGCCGCCAACGCGGGACCGGAGGCCGAACTTCGCGCCGCCGTCCAGGCCGACCCGAACGACCATAAGGCCCGCTTCGAGCTTGCCGCAGCCCTTCTGGCCGCTGGGAACCCAAGCGAGGCCGTGGACGAACTCCTTGAGCTGTTCCGCCGGGACCGCGAATGGAACGACGGGGCCGCGAAGACCCAGCTCTTCACCATCTTCGAGGCGCTGAAACCGCAGGACCCCATTGTCCTCGCCGGGCGTCGTCGCCTGTCGTCGATGATATTTGCCTGATCCCTGATGCGGGCTATCTCATGCCCATGATGACCGCAGCCGACCTGCCGGATACCATTCCGGTCTTTCCTTTGCCCGGGGCGCTCATGCTCCCCCGGGCCCGTCTTCCGCTGCATATCTTCGAGCCGCGCTATCTGGCGATGATCGAGGATTGCATGAAGACCAAGCACAGGCTGATCGGCATGATCCAGCCGCGCGAAACGCCCGCATCCGAGAAGCGTCCGGGCGAAAAGCGGCTGCAGGCCATCGGCTGTGCGGGCCGCCTGACCGGGTTTTCCGAAACCGAAGACGGGCGCTACATGATCACCCTGTCGGGCATTTCGCGATTCCGCGTCAAGGAAGAGGTGCAGGGTTTCACGCCCTATCGCCGCTGTCTGGTGGACTGGGCCCCCTTTGGCCGTGACCTCGGACCGACCGAGGAAGACCCCGGCTTCCGGCGCGAGGCCTTCATGGCCCTGCTCGGTCGCTATTTCACCAAGCTGGAACTGTCGACCGACTGGCACAGCATGAAGGACGCCGACGCCGAGCTTCTGATCAACTCGCTGTCGATGCTTTGCCCGTTCAGCCCCGAAGACAAGCAGGCGCTGCTCGAGGCTCCGACGCTCGTGACCCGGCGCGAAACCATGGTCACGCTGATCGAGTTTGCCCTGCGCGGCGGTGCCGATGAAGAGATCATGCAATGAGTGATCCTGCCGACCGCCGCATGCTTGAGGCCCTCGTCTGCCCCGTCACTCATGCCGTCCTGACCTATGATGCCGAACGGCAGGAACTGATTTCCAAAGCAGCGCATCTTGCTTTCCCGATCCGCGACGGCATTCCGGTGATGTTGGTCAGCGAGGCGCGCGAACTGGAATAGCGTGCATCAAAGCGCATCGTAGCGTCCCTGCGCGCACAGTGCTTTTCCTTGTCTGACTCTCCGTTCCGGGCTTTCCTGTCGGCGTCCCCAACCACGAACGGAGCCCCGCATGACCGAAGAAATCGTCAAAGGCCGCGACGTCACCATCCGCTTCGACGCCAGCCGCTGCGTCCATTCCCGCAACTGCGTGCTTGGTCACCCCGAGGTCTACGTCCCGAACGTGAAAGGCGAATGGATCCATCCCGACGCCGCCAGCGCCGAGACGGTGATGCACACCGCGCTGTCCTGCCCCTCAGGCGCGATCCGCGTGTCCCGCAATGACGGTTCGGCCTCCTCCGACACTCCGCCCGTGGTCAACACCGTCCGCATCCGCGAGAACGGCCCCCTTGCCATCGAGGCTGAGTTACTTATCCGCGGCGAACCGCAGGCCACGCCCCGGGCCACGCTCTGCCGCTGCGGCCAGTCCGCCAACAAGCCCTACTGTGACGGAGCCCACGCTGCCGCAGGCTTCACTGCGACCGGAGAGCCGGCTGCCAAGGAGTTCACGGCGCTTGAAGCGCGTAACGGTCCGCTGAATGTTCAGCCAATGCCGAACGGTTCGCTGATGGTGACCGGCAATCTGGAAATCGTCTCGGGCACCGGGCGGACGACGAACAAGGTGACAAAGACCTTCCTGTGCCGCTGCGGCCAGTCCGCCAACAAGCCCTATTGCGACGGCAGCCACAAAGCCGCTGGCTTCGTCGCCGAATAGGCGTCGAAGCCCCCGCGCTTGATGTCATCTGCTTGCTGGATCTGCTGATACACCCCGTCGCTCCTTTTTTTCGGGAGCGGCGAGGTTATCGACTTCCTGCCTGCGGGCAAAGATTAACAAACCCTGTACGCCCGCAAGCAAGATACTGAAACGGAAGACAAATCAGAATTTGTCCACCGTGGACAGCTCAAGCTTACCGACGGCGATCGTCCTCTTCTTCGTCGTCATCGTGGCTGTCTGCGGGCAGGTTGAAGAAGCTCTCCGCGTCCGAGAAGTCTCCAGCCGGGCTGTCGTCCTTCTCCTCGTCGCCGAAGACTTCCAGCCCCGACAGACCGGACGGCATCCGCGCGTCGGGAGCCATGCCAAGCGACTGCTCGGTCGACACCAGCTTCCGCCGCTCGTCGTCCGACATCACCGTTCCCTCAGCCGCCTTCTTGCGGGCCGCAGCCTGCACGGCGGCATCCAGCTCGGACTGCTTGCACAGGCCCAGCGCCACCGGATCGATCGGCTGGATCGAACCGATGTTCCAGTGCGTCCGCTCGCGGATCGACTGGATCGTGGGCTTCGTGGTGCCGACAAGCTTACCAATCGCGCCGTCCGACAGTTCCGGATGGAACTTCACCAGCCAGTAGATCGCCGCCGGGCGGTCCTGCCGCTTCGACAGCGGAGTATACCGCGGCCCGCGCCGCTTTTCCTCGCCCACGGCGGCAGCGTTGAACTTCAGCTTCATGCGGTACAGCGGATCGGCCTGCGCGCGGTCGATCTCGATCGGGTCCAACTGGTTGTTCGCGATCGGGTCAAATCCCTTGACCCCGGTCGCCACGTCGCCGTCGGCAATCCCCTGCACCTCAAGCTCGTGCATGCCGCAGAAATCCGCAATCTGCGCGAAGCTGAGCGTCGTGTTGTCCACCAGCCAGACGGCAGTGGCCTTGGCCATAAGCGGTTTCGACATCGGATCTCTCCTTTACAAACCTTCCCCGGGCCGGGAAAACGGCGGCGGGCTGTCGCCCGCGAGTTCCACGTTTTCAGGGAATTCAGGCGACCGTATAGGGCCGATTTGCAAGAAGGGAAAGCGGAAATGCGCCAGATCCTGTGGACCATTGCGGCTTTATGCTGGGCAGGAACAGCGCAGGCCGAGGGCGGACGCGCCGGGGATTTCGACTACTATGTGATGTCACTGTCCTGGTCGGCCGCCTGGTGCGCGCTGGAGGGCGACGACCGCAACGATCCGCAATGCGACAACGGGCGCGGGCTGACCTTTGTCTTGCACGGACTTTGGCCGCAGTTCGAGTCCGGCTGGCCCTCGTATTGCCGCACGGGGGAACGCGATCCGACCCGGGCGGAAACGGCGGGAATGGCCGACATCATGGGCGGCGCAGGCGCGGCCTTCTACCAATGGAAGAAGCACGGGCGCTGTTCGGGCCTGTCGGCGCAAGGCTTCTTCCGTACTGCGCGGGACGCCTATGACCGCGTCGCCATTCCACCCCTGTTCGAAGATGTATCGCGGCCGCTCACCCTGCCAGCAACTGTCATCGAGGATGCCTTCCTTGACGCCAACCCGGGACTGTCACGCGACCAGATCACCATCACCTGCAAGGACGGCCTGATCCAGGAGGCGCGGATCTGCCTGACGCCCGATCTCGACTTCCGACGCTGTGGGGACGACGTGATCCGCGATTGCCGGCTGAAGGACGCAGTGCTGGAACCGGTTCGCTAGAAGCTTGGGGGCGGGATCGGAAACCTGAAAAGCAACCGTTGAGGGGAAGTTTGGGGAAAACTGCTTTGTCAAATCGTCGGTGCCCTTGGCGTCTGGGGAAGCGCCTGCAGGCCTGAGTTATGGATCGAAACACCCGATCCCGCCTGAAACTGGTTTACCAAACGTCACCTGGCATTGCGCGTTAAGAAAGCGTCAAACCGGTCCGAAGTCGCGGCAGGTAGGGAATCCCTTACGGGTTCACCCGCAGCACGATTTTCCCAACATGCCCGCCGGATTCGAGCCGCCAGTGTGCGGCGGCGGCCTGCGCCAGTTCATGCTCGCTGTCCATCACCACATTGACTGCGCCGCGTTCGATCATTGGCCAGACCTCGGCCTCGACCGCGCGCGCGATCCTTGCCTTGGCAAGGTCGGACTGCGGGCGCAGGGTCGAACCCGTGAGGGTCAGGCGCCGCGTCATCATCTCGGCGAAGTTGAGCGTGACCTTTGGACCTTGCAGGAAAGCGATCTGCACCAGCCGCCCGTCGTCGGCCAAGGCCTTGATGTTCCGCTCGATATAGGGGCCCCCCACCATGTCGAGGATCAGGTTTGCACCGCCTTCGGCTTTCATGGCCGCGACGAAATCGTCGCTCCGGTAGTTGATGGCAGCCTCGGCCCCAAGGGACCGGCAGACATCGCATTTGTCGTCCGACCCGGCAGTGGTGAAGACGCGCGCGCCCAGAGCACGGGCAATCTGGATTGCCGTCGTCCCGATCCCGCTGGTGCCGCCATGGACAAGAAACCTTTCACCCGCCTGCAGGCCCCCTCGCATCACCACGTTCGACCAGACGGTGAAGCAGGTTTCCGGCAGACAGGCAGCCTCGCGTAGCGACAGCCCTTTCGGGATCGGCAGAGCGTGCGCCCCATGTGTGACGACGTATTCGGCGTAACCGCCGCCGGGCAGAAGGGCGCAGACCTGATCGCCGATCTGCCAACGGGTGACCCCGGGCCCAACCTCGACCACTGTCCCCGAACATTCCAGCCCCGGAAGAGGCGAGGCCGAGGGTGGCGGCGCATAGGCCCCGGCCCGCTGCAGGGCATCGGGTCGGTTCACCCCGGCATAGGCGACGCGGATCACGATCTGGCCGTGACCCGGAACCGGCACCGGAACCGAGGCCGGGGTCAGGACATCCGGCCCACCTGGCGTGGAGATCTCGATGGCGAGCATGCTGTGCGAAAGGGTCATGGGATCTTAGCCTTGATGTCTGCCCGGCAGGTCGTCCGGTCGTTGTGGGGCACGAATGCTTGCGAAAAGCTTTCCGGGGCCGGCCAGAAATGCCTTTCCAAAGGGATTTTCGCGAAAACTGGCCTTGAGCTTTTCGACCTGCATCACTTGCTCGATGCGACGGTCCAGGAAATCCCATGTCGCCTGGTGCCCCGACGAATCATCGCCCAGCCAGTACAGCACCGTGGCCCCGTAGACACCCGACAGCGTCGCCCGCTTGGTGTACCAGTTCAGGTCGCCCGAAGTGTCGCCAAGCGCCGTCCAGATTGCGTCTGCCGTGCCCCAGATCGCGCGTGCCCCATCAGCGGCATGGTGAGGCAGCGAGAAGAGCGTCGTCCCCCGGCGCACGAGTTCGCGGTCGGCAAGCTCTAGCCGAAGCTGGACCGCCCGCGCGATCCGGTCACGATAGCGCAGCGCGGAAAGATCGGTTTCGGCCAATTGCGCAGTCATTTCGGCATCGCCCCGGGCGTGATAGGCCAGAGCCAGATCGACGCCCCCCCGCGGAAACAGCGACCGTGCCAGACCTTGCGCGGTGCCGGTGTCGGCGCAGGCGGCCGCCAAGGTCTTTTCCGACCAGCCGTCAAACGGCACATGCGCCAGGGCCGCATCCAGCAGCGTCGCCTTCACCTGATCCTCAGCCATCGCACGGTCTCTCCCTCTTGGTGGACAAGCCAGCCGACCTTTGTTATAGGCCGCGAGCCTGCACAAGACAGTGCAACTCTAGCTTAGGAAGGTGGTGACAACCACATGCAGGTCAGCGTCCGCGACAATAACGTCGAACAGGCTCTCCGTGCTCTGAAGAAAAAACTTCAGCGTGAAGGCGTGTTTCGCGAAATGAAGCTCAAGCAGCATTTCGAGAAGCCCTCCGTCAAGAAGGCACGCGAACAGGCCGAAGCGGTCCGCCGTGCAAGGAAACTTGCCCGGAAGAAGCTTCAGCGCGAAGGCGGTCTCTAAGACGTCAAGCGACACTGGGGAAGCGATTCCCGCCCGATCAACCCCCGCGCCCCTGGCCGGGGGTTTTTCATTTGCCCCGGGTCACTCGGCCCTGCAACTGCGGATTGTGTGGCGACTTTGTGGCGGCCCCGTGTTGCAACTTGGGCGGGCGTCAACAATCTATTTCCAATTGTCGCCACATTTAACAGTTCTCCGCCACGATTTGCTGGCCTAGACCTTTGGCATGATGATCGAGCTTCGCAAACAGCCCCGCCAAGACCGCGCCCGCGCTAAAGTCGACGGGATCCTTGCCGCAGCAGCCGACCTTTGTTCCGGTCCAGGCCTCGATGCGCTGACAACCAATGCTGTTGCCGCGAAGGCCGGGGTTTCGATCGGATCGCTGTACCAGTACTTCCCCGGCAAGGCGGCGCTGCTTGCCGCCCTGATCAGGGCCGAGCGGGCGAACCTTCTGGAGGCGGTCGAGCGGATCGTCTGTTCCGACGCCGCGCAAAGCCTGACCAAGCTGGTGGACGAGCTGACCGAAGCATCCGTCGCGCATTATCTGGAGCGGCCGTCCCTGTCGCGGACCTTGAGCCTAGCCAAGTCCCAGCTTCCCCCCGACCCGGCCGCTGACGAGTTTTCTGACCGGATCACGGTTCTGATCGCCGCCCGGCTTGAGGAACTGTCGATCCCCGTGCCTGAAACCACAGCCCAGGATGTTATGGCAATCCTGCGCGGCATGATCGACGCTGCTTGCGCGACGTCTGCGCCTGACCGATCAGCCCTGACCGACCGCACCCGCCGGGCAGTGCTGGGCTATCTGCACGCCGCTGCCTAGACCGCAAGCGCGGTCGTCTTCACTACGGTCCGCAGCGCGAAGCTCGACTGCATCTGCCGCACGCCCGGAAGGCGCGACAGAAACTGGCGGTGGATGCGGGCGAAGTCTTCGGTGTCTTCGGCCATCAGCTTCAGAAGATAGTCAGCCGTTCCCGCCATCAGGTGACATTCCAGCAGATCGGGCACTTTCGCCACTTCCCGCTCGAAGGCATCAAGCAGGTCCTCGGCCTGGCTTTGCAGGGTGATCTCCACGAAGACCGTCGTCATCCGGCCCATCCGCCGGGCATCCAGAAGCGCCACATAGCCTGCAATCAGGCCCTCGTCCTCCAGCCACTGGACCCGCCTGTGACAGGCCGACGGGGACAGGTTGACCGCCTCGGACAGCTCGGCATTGGTGATCCGCCCGTTCTTTTGCAGGACGGTCAGGATGCGACGGTCAGTTGCGTCAAGATCTGGGGTCATGAAAGATTCTGCGGTGATTGGGGCATTCTATCGAAGATGCTACGACGCGTCGCCTGATCCGCCAACCAGAATTCAAAGCATCTCCAGAAAATCGGTTCAGGATTGCCCTACAGGGACCAGGTCCCACAGGGAGGAAAACCATGAAAATCGGATGCCCGAAAGAGATCAAACCGCAGGAGTTCCGTGTGGGCATGACCCCGGACGCTGCGCGCGAGGCAGTGGCGCATGGCCATAAGGTGATTGTCGAACGTAATGCCGGTGTCGGTGCGGGTTTTTCGGACGCTGACTACAAGGCGGCCGGCGCAAAGATCGTCGATACCGCCGAAGAAGTGTTCGAAAAGGCCGACATGATCGTCAAGGTCAAGGAACCGCAGGCTGTCGAACGCAAGCGTCTCCGCGAGGGCCAGGTCCTGTTCACCTACCTGCACCTCGCCCCCGATCCGGCCCAGACCAAGGACCTTCTGGCCAGTGGTGCGACCTGCATCGCCTATGAAACCGTGACCGACGACCGGGGCGGCCTGCCGCTTCTGGCTCCGATGTCCGAAGTCGCAGGCCGTCTGGCCCCGCAAGTCGGCGCCTGGACGCTGCAAAAGGCCAACGGCGGGCGTGGGGTGCTTCTGGGTGGTGTGCCCGGCGTGTCGCCAGCAAAGGTGCTGGTCATCGGCGGCGGGGTCGTCGGGACCCATGCGGCCAAGGTCGCCGCCGGGATGGGCGCAGATGTGACCGTGCTTGACCGATCCATCAACCGCCTGCGCTATCTGGACGATGTCTTCGGCGGCCAGTTCAAGAATGCCTATGCCAGCGCCGGCAACACCATCACCCTTGCCCGCGAGGCCGACCTGATCATCGGCGCGGTCCTGATCCCCGGGGCGGCTGCCCCGAAGCTGATCTCGAAGGCCCAGCTCAAGGAGCTGAAGCCAGGTGCAGCCCTTGTGGACGTCGCCATCGACCAGGGCGGCTGCTTCGAGACGTCGAAAGCCACCACCCACCAGGACCCGATCTACGAAGTTGATGGGATCATGCATTATTGCGTGGCGAACATGCCGGGTGCGGTGGCCCGGACCTCGACCCAGGCGCTTGGCAACGCGACCATGCCCTTCATGCTGGCGCTGGCCGACAAGGGCTGGAAGAAGGCCTGCGCCGAGGACAAGCACCTTCTGAACGGCCTCAACGTCCATGCCGGCAAGCTGACCTACGACGCCGTGGGCGTGGCGCT
>JBKDYO010000160.1:0-11977 GCA_046305855.1 Paracoccaceae bacterium | reverse complement strand
CCGCGCGAGATCGCCGATACCGTGGTCTTCCTGCTGTCCCCGCGGTCATCACACACCACCGGCCAGTGGCTTTTCCCCGATGGCGGCTACACTCACCTCGACCGGGCCATTGCGACCTAGACCGCCGAAAACCCGTTGTCGCCCTACAGCGGCGTGCCGTTGACGACATCCGCAGCGTCCGACGCGAGATACAGCGCCGCCCTCGCCACGGCCTCTGGTGTGCCCATCCGCCCCTGCGCCGCCGCAATCGCCGCGTCCGAGACATCGACACCCAGCTGCATCAGACCCTCGACCTCCCGATCGCCATGCGGGGTCTGGATGAAACCCGGACAGACCGCATTGCAGCGGATGCCCCGATCCCGGAACTCAACCGCAATCGCCCGCGCGAACATGTGGCAGGCCCCCTTCGTCGCATCATACAGGACCTCGTTCGGCGTAGCGTAAACCGCTGAAATCGAGGAGGTGCAGACAATCGACCCCCCGCCCGCGTCCAGCATTTGCGGCAGCACGGCGCGGGTCATCAGATACATCGACTTCACGTTCACATCGAACAGGAAGTCCCAGTCCGCCTCCTCCGTCTCAAGGAACGGCTTGATGACGATGGTGCCCGCATGGTTGAACAGCACGTTGACCGGCCCCAGCGCTGCATTCACCGCCGCCACCGCTGCCTCGACTTCGGCCTTCGACGACACATCGGCCTTTGCGAACACTGCCCTGTGACCCGCCGCCTTCAACTCGGCCACCAGCGCCGCACCGGCCTCCACGTTCCGGTCGATCACTCCAACCGCGGCGCCCTCTGCGGCGAACAAACGGGCCGAGGCAGCGCCCATACCCGTCGCCCCGCCCGAAATGATTGCGGTCTTGCCCTTCAGCCGGTCCATGCTTCCCCCTCTAGCCGCTCACAGGCCCAGCGCGCCGCGTCGGCGACGGCCGGGTCCGCATCCTCCACCAGCCCCGCAGCTACATTTGCAAGGCGCGGCAGGCCAGAGTTCCCGATAGCATAAAGCACATTCCGCACGAACCTGTCGCGCCCGATCCGCTTGATCGGTGATCCTGCGAACCGTTCCCGGAATCCGGCATCGTCCAGCAGGGCCAACTCTGCCAGCTCTGGCAATCCGTGCTTCGGCTGATACCCGATCTCCCGCGCCGCCACGGCGAACTTGTTCCAGGGACAGACGGCCAGACAGTCATCACAGCCGTAGATACGATTGCCTATACCGAAGCGCAGCTCCGTATCTACGGGCCCCTTGTGTTCGATGGTCAGATAGGAAATGCACCGCCGCGCATCCAGTTGATAAGGCGCGGGAAATGCCTTGGTCGGGCAGATGTCCAGGCAGGCGGTGCAACTCCCGCAATGGCTGACCTCGGGCGCGTCGGGCTCCAGATCCAGCGTCGTGAAGATCGCCCCCAGGAACACCCAGTTCCCCAGATCGCGGCCCAGCAGGTTGGTATGCTTGCCCTGCCAGCCCAGCCCTGCCGCCTGCGCCAAGGGCTTCTCCATCACCGGCGCCGTATCGACGAACACCTTGATCTCGCCCCCTGCCTGATCAATCAGCCACCGCCCCAGCCGCTTCAGCCGCCGCTTGACCAGGTCGTGGTAATCCTTCCCCTGCGCATAGACCGAGATCACCCCCCGGTCCCGCTCGGCCAGCCCTGCCATCGGATCGATCTCGGGAGTATACGCCTCTGCCAGCATGATCACCGACCGCGCCTCGGCCCATAGCGCTGCCGGGTTCCCCCGCCAGACTTCGCGGTCGGCCATCCAGCCCATCTGCCCGTGCCGCCCCTCGGCCAGAAACACCCGCAGTCGCTCCACCGTCTCCGGCACCGCATCGGGCCGACAGACACCCGCCCTCGCGAACCCTTCTTCAAGGGCCCGCGCCACCAGCCGGTCTTTCAACCCGCTCATATGCTTGCCCTTTTTGAAAATACTCCGGGGTCCGGAGCAGGGCCCCGGGGGTCGGCGTCAGAAATCCAAGTCGGCATAATGCGCCGAGGGCGGAAAGCCGGAAATCTGGTCCGCCAACAAGGGCCGGAACGACGGTCGCGACTTGATCTTCGCGTACCAGTCCTTCAGCACCGCATGCCGGTTCCAGTCCACGTCGCTGATGTAGTCGAGGCAGCTCAGATGAGCAGCTGCCGTGAAATCCGCCAGCGTCATGACATCCCCGGCCAGCCAGCGCCGCTGATCCAGAAGCCATGCCATGTAATCCAGGTGGTACTTGATCCGGGTCGACCCCAGCTTGACGTTCTTCGAATCCGGATAGCCCTGACCCGTGACCTTCTTGTTCACCCGCTCGTACAGCAGCTTCGAGGTCACTTCGTTGTGGAATTTGTCGTCAAACCAGGCACATAGCCGACGCACTTCATAGCGTCCTTCGGGATCCTTCGGCATCAGCGGCACTTGTGGCGCGATCTCTTCCAGATACTCGCAGATCGCCTGGCTTTCGCTCATCACCCGGTTGCCCATCTTCAGGATCGGCACTTTCCCTGCAGGATTCCGACGCAGGAAGTCGGGCGTCGGCTCCCAGTAGCGCTCCTCCACCAGTTCGGCCTCGATCTTCTTTTCCGCCAGCGTCAACCGCACCTTGCGGCAAAAGGGGGAAAGCGGAACGTGGTACAGGCGGTTCATCGGGCGGCGGCCTCCGGTCTTTCCATTCATTGCCGTGCTGGGGGGCGGAATTCAATCCCCGCTCCGCGTCAGCCTTCGAAACAAGCGGATCTTCCGTCCGCAGCAATGGTTTCTGCCCCCGAGATGATGCTGCGCGTCCGGCTCCGGACAAAGCTCGACGGGTCCGAGGCGCTGCGGCCTTTGGGGTCGGGCAGGACGGCTGCCAGCCGGGCTGCCTGGAGGGCCGTCAGATCGCGGGCATCCACGCCAAAATGGTGTTGGGCAGCAGCCTGAATTCCGAACACGCCTTCATCAAACTCGGCAACATTCAGATAAACCTCAAGAATCCGCCGCTTGGTCCAGACAAGTTCTACAACAGGGGTCAGGACCGCTTCCATCGACTTGCGCAGCCAGCTGCGGCCGTGCCACAGAAAGACGTTCTTCGTGACCTGCTGGCTGATCGTCGAGGCGCCGCGATTGCTGCCTTCTTCGATCGCCTGCCGGATCGCGGCCATGTCAAAGCCCCAGTGATTGCAATAGTTTGCATCCTCAGCTGCAACCGCCGAACGCCCCATGACCGGGGCGATCTCTTCCCAGGAAACCCAATCCTTCTCGATCCCACCCAGCCGCCAGGCTTCGCCAAGCTGGTAAAGGTTGATCGGTGGCGGCAGGAAGGCAAAGATCAGGATCAAGGCCGCGTATCCGGCGGCGACGACCCCAGCAGCCCGTCCCAGCCATTTGAAGACAAGACGCAGCCGGGTTGAACGGGCGGGCGGCGCGGCGTCAGCCTTCGCCTTCCGTTTTCGTGTGGTGCCTGCTGGCTTGGCGGGCGGCTTTTCGGCGGATTTCTCGGTCATCCTGTCACTTGGGCGCAGGCCGGGCGTCCCCGTCAAGCCGGAAGTCCATTACAGCTCACCAGTTGCTTGGGCTTGGCTTAAGGCCGGTTCGGGAATCTGCGCCTGCATGTCGGTCAGCGCCTCTTCCGCATCAGGACTAAGGCGGGTCCACAGAATCTTGGGGCTTCCCTTCAGTCCTTTCAGGGCCTCGACGACCCGATCCTTGCCCAGAAGGCGGACCCGCATTCCAACCGCAGCGCCCTGTTTGGCCAGGCTGCGTCCGACATCCTGCAGAAAACGATCGTCCAGTCCCGCAGCGCGAAACTGTGCGCCAAGTCCCTTGCCCTTCGGCTGCGCCTTGACGGGGTCAAGGAACAGCATGCCGATCAGGGCGCCCCAGCGGCCACCCGCCAGCGGCTTGCCCGTCGCAAGGCTGATCGACTGGTTCATCGTGATGCGACCGGATGTGTCGCGCGTGACCACGACAATGTCTTCCGGCTCGGTCCCGGCTGACTGCTGCAAAGCGGCCAGGGTTTCACCGGCGGAGAAAGCGGCGCTCTGGGTGCGGTAGAGGGCGATGATCAGGTCGGACACGTCCTACTCTCCACGCTCGGGTCGTTGCGCACCAGTTTAGGCGCGGCCGCAAATTGGCAACAAGAGGATTCAGCGGAACGGGCCAGTCTTGCGCATGTTCCGGCGTTGTCTCTGACCTGGGCCCGAACATGTCTCAGGCTTGCGAACGGGCGGGGTTCGCCCTATTCCCGCTGCGGGTCTGACGGCACCGCCTGACAGCAACGCGCCCCCGCTGCCCGGCAAGACAGTTGCGGTTATGGTATCCCTTGTGACGAAATGGCAGAGGCCCGGCCCTTGATCTCGCACAGCATGATTTCGCGCAGTTTCGTCAAGGGGGATGCTGTCTCTGAAGCGGTCTATTCCGATTGCGAATCTTACCGCTATCTCTTGACCCGAACATGGGGCCCGGGACGCAAAGCCTTGTTTGTCATGCTGAATCCGTCAACGGCCACCGAAGTGCAGAATGACCCGACGGTCGAGCGTTGCGAAAGACGGTCCCGCGCGCTTGGCTTTGGGGCGTTTCGGGTGACGAACATATTTGCTTATCGGGCGACCGACCCAAGGGTGATGCGCGCAGCGATGGATCCAGTCGGACCAGGGAACGACGACGCCATCCTCAATAGCGTTGCCTGGGCCGACATGGTCGTTTGTGCCTGGGGCAATCACGGCCTGCACCAGGATCGTGGGGCGGCAGTTACCGGCCTGTTGCGCGAAACCGGGGTGCCGCTTTGGCATTTCGGCCTGACCGGGCATCACCAGCCCCGCCATCCGCTTTATGTTGGATACGACCAGCAGCCGATGCCCTGGTAGCCGTCACTCAGCGACCAGCCTGATATCCGACAATCCGACCGGGGCGCCGTTGATCACCGCGATCTTTGCGCCGTCTAGGTAGACCACCTGACCGGTTCCGCCCTCATTCGGACCAATGCTCAGCACGGGATCGGTGTGTATGGTGGGGTCATAGACGATCACCAGCTGATCCTCGCCGGGATTGTAGTCCGAAATGTGGGCCACTGGAGCTTCGTTCTGCCAGTCCTGCAGGATGAATTCATCCTCTCCCTCGCCGCCAGAGGCGTAATCACCCGCACCAAGAACAAGCCGATCGTTGCCGTTGCCGCCGTTCAGATAGTCGGCCGTCTGATCATCGGTGTCGCCGTCCAGACCGGAAAGCCAGTCGTCGCCATTGTCTCCGTCGAGTGTGTCAACGCCTTGCCCGCCGATGAGGCTGTCATTGCCGAAGCCGCCGGAAAGCCAGTCGTCATCCGCATCCCCGTCAAGCCAGTCGTCGTCCTGACCACCGAGCAGCGTGTCATTTCCAGTTCCACCGGTCAGACTGTCGTCGCCCTCGCACCCGGCCAGGCTGTCATTGCCTGCATCTCCGGACAGGAGATCGGCACCCGCCTGCCCCTGGACGCTGTCATTTCCATCGTCGCCCCAGATGTCATCATCGCCGTCGCCCGCCCAGACCGCGTCATTCCCGTCACCGGCGTAGATCCAGTCGTCCCCGGCGCGACCATCGATCAGGTCGGACCCGCCATGACCGCTGATCAAGTCATCGCCCCCGGCGCCCGACAGCACGTCAGCCTTGTTCCCGCCATCCAGCGTGACCGGATCATCGACCGGGTCCGGCAGAGGTCATCAGACACCGGCACACCGGTTTCGACCGTCAGGTCGTCTAGAAGATTCCCGTCGGCAAGCGACCCTTCATCATCTGGCGGCGGTTCGTCCGGATCCTCCTCATCCGCAGAGCGGCCGGACAACAGCGCATCGGCGGCAAGCCCGGCCATCAGCGCACCGAAAAGACCAAACATCGCAAGCAAACCGGTTACTCCCTGACACACAAGCGGGCGAGGCCCGTCGATTGAGAACTTCTGTTAACCATTGGTTAACGAAAGGAAATCTTCTCGGAACATACCACGGTTGCAGGCGCTGCCAAAGGCGGGACCGTGCCATTCTGCCCGGAATCTGCGTGCATGGTTAAGACGGCGTCAGCGGGTGCTCCGCAAACCCTCTTCCCTTGGGAGCAGTTTCCGCCTATACGCCCGCATCCGCCCGTATGGACGGATCCTCCAAGGGCCCTGCTGGACGACATCCCGGCTTGCGCCATCACCTTAGCCAAGGAGACCCCGATGTCGATCACTGTCGAAGAGAAAGCCCGCCTGATCAAGGAATACGCGACCAAAGAGAACGACACCGGCTCGCCGGAAGTTCAGGTCTCAATCCTGTCGTCGCGCATCGCCACGCTGACCGAGCACTTCAAGGGCCACAAGAAGGACAACCACTCGCGTCGTGGCCTTCTGATGATGGTGGCCAAGCGCCGCAAGCTGCTGGACTACCTGAAAAAGACGGACGAAGCGCGGTACACCTCGCTGATCACCCGCCTCGGCCTGCGCCGCTAATCCCGGCCAGAACCATGCCGAACGCCCGCGCCGAAAGGTGCGGGCGTTTTGCGTTGCCCTTGAGCCCGCGCCCCGCCCCCGCCATATAGATGCAAACGGAGAGCATCATGGCCGACGACAAATTCCCCGGCTGGCACGGCACGACAATCCTCGCGGTCCGCCGCGGCGGCGAGGTCGTGGTGGCGGGCGATGGCCAGGTTTCGCTTGGCCAGACTGTGATCAAGGGCACTGCCCGCAAGGTCCGCCGCCTGTCCCCCGGCGGACATGACGTCGTCTGCGGCTTTGCCGGGTCGACCGCCGACGCCTTCACCCTTCTCGAACGGCTGGAGAAGAAGCTGGAAGCCGCCCCGGGCCAGCTGGCCCGGGCTTGCGTCGATCTGGCAAAGGACTGGCGCATGGACAAGTACCTGCGCAACCTTGAAGCCATGCTGATCGTCACCGATGGCTCGGCGCTTTACGTCATCACCGGTGCGGGCGACGTGCTTGAACCCGAACACGACGTGGCCGCCATCGGCTCTGGCGGCAATTTCGCGCTGGCCGCGGCCCGCGGCCTGATGACCACCGACCTTGATGCCGAGGACATCGCCCGCCGCGCCATGGCCATCGCCGCCGACATTTGTGTATATACGAACGGGAACCTGACGGTCGAGCGGATCAGCTCGGGTCCATCTCTTTCTTGACCTGCATATAGGCCTGCAGCACGGCGTTCATCCGGGTCTGATACCCGGGCCCCTGTGCCTTGAAGAAATCGATCACTTCCGGATCGACCCGCAAAGAAATCAGCTTTTTGCGAGACTGCTCTGGCAGCACCGCATTGGTCCAGTGATCCGCCGACAATGCTTCGACCGGAAGCTCGTCCACCTGATTGTCGGTGTCCAGCATCAGCGGGCTATTCAGCGCGCGCTTTTCCGCGATGCTCAGACGCTTTGGGACCTCATCCACCATTCACCCACTCCTTCCCGGACGCCCGGCTTTCCTGTTTTTCTTGTCTTGTCAGTTCTTTGCGTTCCGAAGCGCACATATATACAGCCAATACATACACGCAATTGAATGTATATACGCCCGGTAGATACCAATTTAGCTCACTTGGTTTACTGCCTCAAACCCATTATCTCTGCATGAACAAATTCCTGCCGAGAGACAACAAATATGACCCCGGAAGATCTGCGCGCCGCTGTTGCTGCCGGAATTCTCACCGAAGCACAGGCCGCCTCGGTCTCGGCACTCGCCAATGATCGCGCCGGCAAACGCGCCTCCTTGCCGTCCGAGGATGAGCCCTTCGAGTTCTTCCGCGGCTTCTCCGAGATCTTCATCTCGATCGGCCTGATAATCCTGCTGACCGGGGTGACCGCCCTCCTGGCGGCGTTCGGAGGGTTTGCGCTCCTCACCCTCGTCCCCCTCGCCTCGGCCGCAATCGCCTGGTGGTGGGCCACCTACTTCACGCTGAAACGCCGGATGACTCTGCCCTCGATGGTGCTCGCCTCGGCCTATGGTGCCGGGATCCTGATCTTCGCCTTCACGGTCCTCGCCCATGTCGGCATGGACGAACGCGCCGTCGCGATTGGTGGCTTCGTCCTCGCCGCCATCGGAATGGTCGCCTGGTATCGCCGATTCCGTCTGCCCTTCGCGGCCTTCCTGACTGGGGCCGCAGTTCTGGGTGCGATCTACTCAATCACCGCTTCTGCCACGTCCCTTTATGCGCTTGCCGGGGCGACAAGCGGCTACGCTGCGCTTTTCGACCTCGGAAAGAGCCCGGCATTTGCCAGCGCGACGCTGATCTTCGGCATCGGGGCCTTCCTTGTCGGGATGTGGTTCGACACCCGCGACCCTCACCGCCTCGGTCGCCATTCCGCAACGGCCTTCTGGTGCCACCTTCTGGCAGCGCCCGCGCTGGTCAATACCGTCGCCGTCACGCTGATGAACGGGGGCGGGACCGGCCTTCTGGCCGTCGCGCTTGTGCTGATCACGGTCCTTGCCCTGGTCATCGACCGCCGCTCTTTCCTGACAGCGGCCATTGCCTACATCGCCATCGTCATCGGCTGGCTGATGGGTGAGGGCGGCGGCACCAGCTGGATCTTCGTCCTGCTTGTTCTTGGTGGCTTCATCACCGCCATCGGCACCTGGTGGGTGCAGCTGCGCGCCAAGGTGATGGCGGCCCTGCCTGATTTCCCCGGCAAGTCCCGGCTTCCTCCTTATGGATCAACGGAATGACCAACCTCACCCCGCGCGAGATCGTCTCCGAGCTTGACCGTTTCATCATCGGCCAGAAGGAAGCCAAGCGCGCCGTCGCCGTCGCTTTGCGCAACCGCTGGCGCCGCAAGCGCTTGGGCGACGATCTGCGGGATGAGGTCTATCCGAAGAACATCCTGATGATCGGCCCCACCGGCGTCGGCAAGACCGAGATCAGCCGCCGCCTGGCAAAGCTCGCGAAAGCGCCCTTCCTCAAGGTCGAGGCGACCAAGTTCACCGAGGTCGGCTATGTCGGTCGCGACGTGGACAGCATCATCCGTGACCTTGTCGATGTGGCCATCACCGACACCCGCGCGCTCATGCGGGAAGAGGTGAAGGCCCGCGCCCACAAGGCCGCCGAGGATCGCGTGGTCGAGGCGCTGGCCGGCAAGGAGGCCCGCGAGCAGACGCGTGAGATGTTCCGGGGCAAGCTCAAGCGCGGCGAACTTGACGACACGATGATCGAAATCGATGTGCAGGACAGCGCTCCGACGCCGATGGGCTTCGGCATGCCGGGAATGGAACAGCAGATGCAGGGCCTGCAGGACCTGTTCAAGGCCTTCGGCGGCCGCACGAACCGCAAGCGGATGACGGTTGCGCAAAGCTATGAGGTGCTGATCGGCCAGGAAGCCGACAAGCTTCTGGACGACGAGGCCGTCCGTGCCGTGGCGCTGGAGGCTGTGCAGGAAAACGGCATCGTCTTCCTCGATGAAATCGACAAGATCTGCGCCCGCAGTGACGCCCGCGGGGCCGATGTCAGCCGCGAAGGCGTCCAGCGCGACCTTCTCCCGCTGATCGAAGGCACGACGGTTTCGACAAAGCATGGCCCGGTGAAGACCGACCACATCCTCTTCATCGCGTCCGGCGCTTTCCACATCGCCAAACCCTCGGACCTTTTGCCGGAACTTCAGGGCCGCTTGCCGATCCGCGTCGAACTCTCGCCCCTGACCGAGGACGATTTCGTCCGCATCCTGACCGAGACCGACAACGCCCTGACCCGCCAGTACAGCGCCCTCATGGCGACCGAGGAGGTTACTGTCACCTTCACCCCAGACGGCATCGCTGCACTTGCCCGCATCGCGGCCGACGTGAACCGTTCTGTGGAAAACATCGGCGCGCGCAGGCTTTATACAGTGATGGAGCGTGTCTTCGAGGAATTGTCCTTCAACGCCCCTGACCGCTCGGGCCACAAGGTCACTGTGGATGCCGCCTTCGTCGAGACCAATCTCGGCGCGCTGGCCCGCTCTGCCGACATCTCGCGCTACGTGCTGTAGGTTGGAAACCGGGCTTTCCCCGCTGATGCGCCTTTTGTAGGGTCAACGCGGAACCGGGGAGCCTTTCGTGACCGACGATGTCGTGACGCCAATGATGGCGCAATATCTGGAGATCAAGGCGCAGAACCCGGGCGCCCTCCTTTTCTACCGGATGGGCGACTTCTACGAGATGTTCTTCGACGACGCCGTCGCGGCGTCGGCAGCCCTCGACATCGCCCTCACCAAGCGTGGCTTCCACCGGGGCGAGCCCATCGCCATGTGCGGCGTCCCGGTCCATTCCGCCGAAGGCTACCTCCTCACCCTGATCCGCAAGGGATTCCGCGTCGCCATCGCCGAGCAGCTGGAAGATCCCGCCGAGGCGAAGAAGCGCGGCTACAAGTCGGTCGTCAAACGCGACGTCGTCCGCCTCGTCACCCCTGGCACGTTGACCGAGGACTCGCTCCTCGAAGCCCGCCGCCACAACTTCCTCGCCGCCTATGCCGAGGTCCGCGACAAGGCCGCCCTTGCCTGGGCCGACATCTCGACCGGCGAGTTCCGGGTGATGCCCTCCTCCCTCACCCGCCTCTCCCCCGACCTCGCCCGTATTGCCCCGCGTGAGCTTTTGCTCAGCGAGGCGCGGGAACGGGAAATCGTCTCTAACATGGCCGAAACCGGGGTTTCAGTCACACCCCTCTCGCGCGGCAGCTTCGATTCCACGAACGCAGAGCGCCGTCTGTGCGACCTCTTCCACGTCGCTTCGCTCGACGCTTTCGGGACCTTCGACCGCGCCGAGGTCTCCGCCATGGGTGCCCTCGTCGACTACCTGCACCTGACCCAGCGCGGCCGGATGCCGCTCCTCCGCCCGCCCATCCGCGAACCCCTTGGCGGCACGATGCAGATCGACGCCGCAACCCGGCGCAACCTCGAACTCACCCAGGCCCTCTCCGGCGGCCGCGAAGGTTCACTCCTCGCCGCGATCGACCGCACTGTCACCGCCGGCGGTGCCCGCCTCCTCGAACGCCGCCTCTCCTCCCCCTCGCTCGACCTCCATGTGATCCACGCCCGTCAGGCTGCGCTCGACCATCTCCTCGAAAGCCCTTCACTCCGCGACCAGCTCCGCGAGGCGCTCCGCCGTGTCCCCGACATCGACCGCGCCCTCTCCCGCCTCGCGCTTGACCGTGACGGCCCCCGTGACATGACCGCCATCCGCACCGGTCTCGAACAGGCCGAACGCATCGCCACCCTACTCACCAATGCCCCGCCTCTTCTGACCGACGCCGCCCAATCCCTTACTGGCCACGCCGACCTCGTCGCCCTCCTGACCCGCGCCCTTGTCGCGGAACCCCCGCTTCTCACCCGCGACGGCGGCTACATCGCGCCCGGCTACGACCCTGCACTCGACGACACGCGCGCCCTCCGCGACGAAGGCCGTGGCGTGATCGCCCGAATGCAGGCCGAATACATCGAGGCGACCGGCGTCCAGAGCCTGAAGATCAAGCACAACAACGTGCTGGGCTATTTCATCGAAACCACCACGACCCACGAAGACCGCATGCGCGCCATGCCGGAGCTTTTCATCCACCGCCAGACCACCGCTGGGCAGGTCCGCTTCACCACCCTCGCGCTCTCCGACCTCGAAACTCGGATTCTCAACTCGGCCAACCACGCGCTCGAGATCGAAAAGCGTCACTATTCCGGCCTGAAAGCCGAGATCCTCGACGCCTCCGCCCCCATAGCCCTGGCCGCCCGGGCGCTCGCCGACATCGACCTCGCCGCCGCCTTCGCCGACCTCTCTGCCGAGGAAGGTTGGTGCGCACCGGAAGTTGACGACAGCCGCGCCTTCCAGATCATCGGCGGCCGCCATCCCGTCGTCGAACGCGCGCTGCGCCGCGATGGCCAGCCCTTCGTCGCCAATGACTGCGCCCTGACTGACAAGGACACCCCGGCGATCTGGCTGCTGACCGGCCCGAATATGGCCGGTAAATCCACTTTCCTCCGTCAGAACGCCCTCATCGCCCTTCTCGCCCAGGCCGGCTCCCACGTCCCGGCGACCCAGGCCCGCATCGGCCTCGTCTC
>JBKDYO010000159.1:0-13384 GCA_046305855.1 Paracoccaceae bacterium | reverse complement strand
CACTGCGACGGCGAAGATATCGGCGCGCGGGGTTCAGGTTTACTATGGCCAGAACCATGCGCTGAAGGACGTCGACGTCGATATTCTGGACCGCGCGGTGACGGCCTTCATCGGGCCGTCGGGCTGCGGCAAGTCGACCTTTCTGCGCTGTCTGAACCGGATGAACGACACGGTGGCCTCGGCCAGGGTCGAGGGCAAGATCCTTCTCGAAGGCGAAGACATCTACGACCCCCGCGTCGATCCGGTGCAGTTGCGCGCCAAGGTCGGCATGGTGTTCCAGAAGCCGAACCCCTTCCCGAAGTCGATCTACGACAACGTGGCCTATGGGCCGAAGATCCACGGGCTGACCCGCAACAAGGCCGAACTGGACGTGATCGTCGAGGCCGCGCTCCGCAAGGCCGCGCTCTGGAACGAGGTAAAGGACCGGCTGGATGCCTCGGGCACCGGGCTGTCGGGCGGCCAGCAGCAGCGCCTGTGCATCGCGCGGGCCATCGCCACCGGTCCGGAGGTTCTCTTGATGGACGAGCCCTGTTCCGCGCTGGACCCGATCGCGACGGCGCAGGTCGAGGAGCTGATCGACGAGTTGCGCGCGAGCTTTTCGGTAGTGATCGTGACCCATTCGATGCAACAGGCGGCTCGGGTTAGCCAGAAGACGGCGTTCTTCCACCTCGGCAACCTTGTGGAATACGGCGATACGCCCGCGATCTTCACCAACCCGAAGGACCCCAGGACCGAAGCCTACATCACCGGGCGCATCGGGTAAGGAGCGACAGATGAACACCGCGCATATCGCCACGGCCTTCGACCGCGATCTTGAATCCGCGCAGGCCCTTGTCATGCGGATGGGAGGGCTGGTGGAAACCGCGCTTCTGGACGCGGCCGAGGCGCTGGACACCCGGGACGAGGACCTTGCCGCCCGGGTGCGCGCGGGCGACGCGGCTATCGATGCGCTGGAGGACCAGATCAATTCGCAATGCGCGATGCTAATCGCGCTGCGCGGTCCGACGGCGGGCGACCTCCGCACGGTGCTGACGGTGATGAAGATCGCCGCCGCCCTGGAGCGTGCCGGGGACTATGCCAAGAACATGGCCAAGCGGACTGCAGTGCTGTCGCAGATGACGCTGGTTGCCGGTGGCCCGGGTTCGATCCGGAGGCTGGCGAAGGCGGTGGTGCAGATGCTGACCGACGCGCTGGACGCCTATATCCGCCGCGATGTGAAGCTGGCCGAGGATGTCCGGCATCGCGACCGCGACATCGATCAGATGTACAATTCGATCTTCCGCGAGCTTCTGACGCATATGATGGAGGACCCGCGCAACATCGGGCCCTGCATGCACCTGCATTTCATCGCGAAGAATATCGAGCGGGTGGGGGATCATGCGACGGCGGTGGCCGAGCAGGTGATCTATCTCGTGACCGGCTCCTTGCCGGGGGATGAGCGGCCGAAGGTCGACAGCACGGGAACGGAGGCCTGAAATGGCACGGAACGGACAGCCAAGAGTACTTCTGGTCGAGGACGAGCCCGCACAGCGGACGGTCCTGGCCTACAACCTTGAAGCCGAGGGCTTTGCGGTCACGCAGGCCGACAACGGCGAGGATGCGATGGTGCTGGTCGATGAGGAAGACCCGGACATCATCATTCTGGACTGGATGATGCCGAAGGTCTCGGGCATCGAGGTTTGCCGCCGGCTGAAGATGCGGCCTGAGACGCGCGGAATCCCGATCATCATGCTGTCGGCCCGGGCCGAGGAGGTGGACCGGATCCGCGGGCTGGAGACCGGGGCGGACGACTACGTGGTGAAGCCTTATTCGGTGCTGGAGCTGATGGCCCGCGCGCGGGCGCAGTTGCGGCGCGTGCGCCCGTCCACTGCCGGCGTGGTGCTGGAGCATGAAGATATCCGGCTCGACCCCGAAAGCCACCGGGTCTACCGGGCCGAGAAGGTGCTGAAGCTGGGGCCGACCGAGTTCAAGCTGCTGGTCACGCTGATGGAGCGGCCGGGGCGGGTGTTTTCCCGCGAGCAGCTTCTGGACCTTGTCTGGGGGCGCGACATCTATGTCGATACCCGGACCGTGGACGTGCATGTGGGTCGGCTGAGAAAGAGCCTGATGCAGCACGGCGGGGCCGATCCGGTGCGGACCGTGCGGGGCGCGGGCTACGCTTTGGGCTGACCCTGTCCACGGTGGACATTTTCTGATTACCTTTTTTGATCAATGAGTTGCCCGCGGGCGTTTAGGGTTTGTTAAGGTGCCCTTGTGGCGACGGTTTCCGCATGCCGCGCAAGCCTTTTGTTCCGCCTTTGGGGTAAGAGCCAACCGGCCTGGCCACTTTAGGCACTCCGATGCCGGTGGCGGATTCGGCGAAAAGTGCAACCCAGCTTACATGCCGATGTCGTGATATGTCATGGTGGTCTTGGCTTAAGTTGGCAAAGGGAGGTCGGGAATGGCTTGGGGATCGGAGCACGACGCCGTGCGGGCCGTCGTGGTGGACTACCTTGAGGGCATGTGCTGGGGAGACGAGGCAAAGCTGCGACGCGCCTTTCACCCCGGCGCGTTACAGGTTGGGCATTTCGCAGAAACCTACGAGTTCTTCCCGTTGCAGGACTTCATCGACTGGGTGAAGGGCGAAGCGACCGCGCGCGAGGGGTCACCGATCATCGCAGAGCTGTTGTCGATCGAGGTGACCGGCACGGTGGCCGTGGCGAAGCTGACCGATACCTGTTTCGGGACAGATTTCACCGATTACCTAGTGATGGTGAAGGACCGGCCCGGCAGCGAGGGCCGGTGGCAGATCGTGACCAAGGCCTATCACGTCCATGCCGGAAGTGGGCTGCCGCCGGGCGCCTAGAGCGTCGGGAGCAGCTTGTCGAGGGTGGTCAGGACCTGATCGACATTGGCGAGGCTGAAGGGAAGCGGCGGGCGGATTTTCAGGCTGTCGCCCTTCGGGCCGGTCGAGCTGATCAGGATGCGGTTCTCCCGAAGCGCGTTGACGAGCCGCGCGGTGCGGGCAGGGTCGGGTTGGCCATCCGTCAGGATGGTCTGGCCGATGAAGAGACCTGCGGCGCGGGTTTCCCCAAGGGTTTCATGGCGTTGTGAGAGAGACTTCAGACCTTGCATGAAGGCCGTGCCGACAGTGGCGGCGTTCTGCTGGAGGCCCTCGTCCCGGATTACGTCCAGGACGGCAAGGCCCACGGCGGCGGCGACGGCATTTCCGCCGAAGGTGTTGAAATAGCGGGCTTGCGCGCCGAATTCCGCGATGGTTTCGGGTTTCAGGACCAGACCCGCCATCGGGTAGCCGTTACCCATCGGCTTGCCCATCGAGACCATGTCGGGGGTCAGGCCATGCCGCTGGAAACCCCAGAAGTGGTCGCCCGTGCGCCCAAAGCCGGGCTGCACTTCGTCGGCGAGGAAGAGGCCGCCCCTTGCCCGGATCGCGGCGGCGGCGGGGGCGAGGAAGCCCTTTGGGCCGGGATAGACGCCGTCGGAGGAGAAGATCGTGTCGACGATGAGGAGCGCGGGTCTGATACCCGCCGCTGCCATCCGGTCGCAGGCCTTGATCACCGCCTGCGCGAAGCCTTCGGCAATGCCGTTCGGGTAGTTTGCCTCTGACGGGGCAGGGATCGGGAAGACGGTTGGCCCCGGGGCGACGGCGGGTCCGATCGACATCGACATCTCGGCCGTGGCCAGCGTGACGCCGTGGTAGGCGTTGTCTGTGACGATGATCCCGGTGCCGCCTGTCGCGGCGCGGGCGATGCGCAGAGCAAGGTCGTTCGCCTCGCTTCCCGTGCAGGTGAACATCACATGGGCAAGCTCGGGCGGGAAATGCGCGAGGAGGCGTTCGGCATAGGCGAGGATGCCGTCGTGGAGATAGCGGGTGTGGGTAGCGAGGGTGGCGGCCTGTTGCGCCATCGCTTCCACAACACGGGGGTGGCAGTGCCCGACGGAGGCAACGTTGTTGTAGCAGTCGAGGTAGGCGTTCCCTTGTGGGTCGAAAAGCTGGACACCCTGACCGCGCACGAGGTGGACCGGGGTTTCATAGAAGAGCCGGTAGGCCGGGCCGAGGGCCTGGGCGCGGCGGTGGGCCAGCGCCTCGTCCTGCGGCGACAGGTGCCCCGCGCCGGGGGTGTAGGCGTTCAGCATCGAAGTCTGGCGGGTCATGGGTCGGGCCTTTCGCAGGCTTGCAGGAGCGCCTTGGTGAGGGCGGCTGGATCGGTCAGGGCGTCGAGGCCGGCGCGTGAGGTCGGGGCATTGCGCAGGATGTAGGGCGCGTTCTCGGGGTAGCGGGCCGCTCGCCAGGCCGAGATCGTGAGCGTGGTCACGAGGCGGGCGGTGATGAGGTCTGGGAGAAGCTGAAGTTCCTGCGCCGTGAGGGGGTTGGCCTGGTGATAGGCCGTTGTCAGTGGGATCAGGAGTGCGGTCGGATCGCTGGTATCGATCAGGTAGGAGGCGGCCACGGCGAGGTCGCAGATGCGGTGAGACAGGGTCATGTCGCCGAAGTCGAGGATGCCAGTCAGCTGTGTGGGCCGGGCCGCGTCGGCGAGGAGGTTGTGGGGGTTGAAGTCGCCGTGGATCACCTGACGGGGGAGAGCGGCGAGGGCCGGGGCGATGTGTGTGGTGAAATGGGCAAGGAAGACAGTGACGCGCGGGCGAAGGTCATCTGGCAAAGCGCCAGCAAGGGGCGCGAGGTCGGGGGCGTTCTGGATGTCCCACAAGAGATGGTGGTCGGCGGCGGGGTGGTCGTAGCCCATCAGCGCCGCATCCAGTCTGCCAAGGGCTGAACCGATGGCGGCAGCGAGCGCCGGGGTGCGGGGCAGATGGGCAAGGGGAGTGCCGGGGAGCCAGGTGAGAAGCCTGAGTGCGCCGTCCTTGGTCGGGATGATCGTGCGGCCGTCGCGGGCGGGAATTACCCGGGGTGTGGGCAGGTCGGGCGCGTACTGGGCAACGTGGAGAAGGGCTTGGGTCTGGAACTCGGTCAGGGGCGCAGGCTCGGCCGGGTTGGCGAGTTTCAGCGTGAACTGTCCGGTGTCGCTATCGAGGCGGTGATTCTGGTCGCGTTCCGATGTGAGGGGATGCAGCGTGCCGGTCCGGCCCCAGTGGGTTGCGGCGAGGGCGGCAAGGACCTGTGGGGGCACTTGCGGCGGGGGAAGCGAGAGGAGGCTGCCGGCTGGGTCTTGGGTCATGATCGGGTCCGGGCGGCAGGATAGCCGTTGGGGCGCGGGGGGCCAGCGGAAACTGCGTTGACATAGCTGAGTGTTTTAGTCAGAATATAGCGCAGAAGCCTAGCCAGCCCAGTTCGGGTCCGCCCGGTGTTTCGATCCTCTGGAGGTCATCATGCCCGAACGTCGTGCCCCGCGGGGCGAATTCATGGAACTGCTGATCGGTGCGGCGGGGATTCTCCCCGGCTCGGTCCTTGAGGCGCTGATCGCGCGGCTGGAGGCTGGGCGATGAACATGTTTGTGGAGCCTTGGCTCACGACGGATGCGACGCCGGTGCATGACGCCCGCGCCTTGACTGAAGGCGGGTCGCTGGCGCGGATCGTGCTGGACGGGCAGGTCTACAGCCTGCGGATTACACGGGCGGGCAAGCTGATCCTGACGAAGTGAGGCGGGGCCGATCGCCCCTTCCGTGCAGAAGGGGCGGTTGGGTTCAGGTCTTGGTCCGCTTCACCTCGGCGGCAGCGACGTTGCGTTTGACGGCGACAAAGCTGTCGGGAGTGACCGAGATCGAGTCGATCTTGGCCTTCACCAGGAGCTTGGCAAAGGCGGGGTCGTTCGAGGGGGCTTGGCCGCACAGGCCAACTTTGGCGCCAGCCTTGTGGGCGCGGGCGATGAGGCTTTCGATCATCCACAGGACCGCGGGGTCGGATTCGTCGAAGAGGGCGGCGAGGTCCTCGGCGTCGCGGTCCACGCCGAGGGTCAGCTGCGTGAGGTCGTTCGAGCCGATGGAGAAACCGTCGAAGCGTTCGGCGAAGGCCTCGGCGAGGATCACGTTGGCGGGAATTTCGCCCATCACGTAGACCTCAAGGCCGTCCTTGCCGCGTTTCAACCCGTGCTTGGCCATGGTGGCGAGGACGCGGTCGGCCTCGGCGGGGCTGCGGCAGAAGGGGATCATCACGACGACGTTGTCGAAGCCCATCTCTTTCCGCAGCCGGTGGATCGCCTTGCATTCCAGGGCAAAGCCCGCCTCGTAGCGCGGCGAGTAGTAGCGCGAGGCGCCGCGGAAACCGATCATCGGGTTTTCCTCATGCGGCTCGAATTCGCGGCCGCCCAGAAGCTCGGCATATTCGTTGGTCTTGAAGTCGCTCATCCGGACGATGACGGGGCGCGGGTAGGCCACGGCGGCGATTTGCGAGAGGCCGCGGGCGAGGCCGTCGATGAAGTATTCGGTCTTGTCGGGAAAGCCCTTGGTCAGGTCGGCGATCTCGGCCTTGGCCGCCTCGTCCTTCAGGCTGTCGAAATGGACGAGGGCCATCGGGTGGACCTTGAGCGCGTTGTTCACCACGAACTCCATCCGCGCGAGGCCGACGCCGTCGAAGGGCAGGCGCCACCAGCGGAAGGCGGCGGAGGGGTTGGCGAGGTTGAGCATGACCTTGGTGCGGGTTTCGGGCAGGTCGTCGAGGCGGAGGGTTTCGGAGGAGAACTCGGCGATGCCTTCGTAGATCACGCCTTCGTCGCCCCCGGCGCAGGAGACGGTAACCTCTTGTTCGTCATGCAGGATGTGGGTGGCGTTGCCGGTGCCGACGATGGCGGGAAGGCCAAGCTCGCGGCTGACGATGGCGGCGTGGCTGGTCCGTCCCCCGTGGTCGGTGACGATGGCCGAGGCGCGTTTCATGATCGGGACCCAATCGGGGTCAGTGGTTCCGGTGACAAGGATTGAGCCGTCGACGAACTGGTCGATCTCATGCGCAGATTCGATGATGCTGACGCGGCCGGTGGCGACGGCAGACCCGACGCTGAGGCCTTTCAGAAGCGGCTTTCCGGCCTTCTTCACGGTGTAGGACTTGATCGCCCCGGCATCGATGCGGGATTGCACGGTTTCGGGGCGGGCCTGGACGATGAACAACTCGCCCGTGTCGCCGTCGCGGGCCCATTCCATGTCCATCGGCTGGCCGTAGTGCCGTTCGATGGTCACCGCCATGCGGGCGAGGTCGAGGATTTCGGCGTCGCTAAGGACCCAGGCGGCGCGTTCGGCCTTGGAGGTGGGGACGTTCTTCGTCTCGCCGCTGGTGGTCCCGGCGTAGATCATCTTGATCTCTTTCGCGCCGAGCGACTTCTTGACAATGGGGGTGAGGGATTTCTTGGCCAAGAAGGGCTTGTAGACCTCGTATTCATCGGGGTTCACGGCACCCTGCACGACGTTCTCGCCCAAGCCCCAGGCGGCGGTGATGAGGGCGACCTTGTCGAAGCCGCTTTCCGTGTCGATCGAGAACATGACGCCGGACCCGCCGGTGTCGGAGCGGACCATGCGCTGGACGCCGATGGAGAGGGCGACCTTGGTGTGGCCGAAGCCTTTCAGCTGCCGGTAGGTGATGGCTCGGTCGGTGAAGAGCGAGGCGTAGCAGCGGCGGCAGGCGGCGAGGACGGCCTTTTCGCCGCGGACGTTGAGGTAGGTTTCCTGCTGGCCCGCGAAACTGGCATCCGGCAGGTCCTCGGCTGTGGCCGAGGAGCGGACGGCGACGGGAAGGTCGGTGGTCTTGGCGCGGCGCGAAAGCTCACGGTAGGCCTTCAGGATGTCGTCCTGAATGTCCTTGGGCCAGTCGCCCTGCAGGATCATCGCGCGGACCTGAGAGCCAGCCTCGTGCAGGGTGATCTTGTGGTCCTGCCAACGGGAAATGACGTCGTCAATGCGGGCGTCGAGGGTGTTCGCTGTGAGGTACGCACGGTAAGCGTCGGCGGTGGTGGCAAAACCGCCGGGGACCTTGATGCCCTTCTTTCCCAGCTGCTGCACCATTTCGCCAAGCGAGCTGTTCTTGCCGCCAACAAGGGCGACGTCGCCGCGCGACAGGTTTTCGAACCACAGGACATTGACGGAGTTTCTCGGCATCGTGGGCTCCCTTCGGGGTGACTTCGACTTCGCCGGAAGCATGCGCCTTCTTTTCCGTCAGGGTCTTGACGCGGATCAAGGCGTGGAAGTGTGGGGCAGATATATTTGGGTCGATCCGAACCAAGGGAGACGCAAGATGAGCAAGAGCGAGATCCGAAGCCTTAAGGACAAGGTTCAGGGCGCGGCCGAACTGTCTGTCGAGCAATTCGATCAGGCCGCTGTTCTGGTGCGGCGCGTCTTTGCGGGGATGCCGGAGCCCAAGGGAGGACGCGATCTGGTCGGCCAGTTGCTGCATGCAATCGACGTGTGTCTGCCCGGCTGGACGATCCAGCTGACCGGCAAGGCGAGCGAGCCGGACGGGCACTGGCGCTGCAGCCTGCGCGAGACGCGGGGCAGCGACGAAATCGAAGTGATCGGGATCGGGACCGGTCGGGTGGTCGAAGTGGCGCTTCTGGAGTCGTTGCTGCATGTCGCAGAGCTGAAGGCCACAGTCTGACAGGGCGCTGGGATCGTCGGCTGCCCCATCCCGCATGGGAAGGGGGAGGCGCAGGTGGCCCCGGCTGGAGCAAATCTTATTGAGAGGATTGGCGTTACTTCAGCCGCCAGTATGGCTCATGTGGCGGGTGATCTGGCCTGCGACTTTCTGGCGGGAATAGTCGAAGTCGTGGCCCTTGGGCTTCCGCGCGATGGCGGCGCGGATGGCCTGTTCCAGCATTGCGTCGTCGGGGCTGGCGCGCAGCGGCGCGCGGAGGTCGGCCATGTCTTCCTGCCCGAGGCACATGTAAAGTTCCCCGGTGCAGGTCAGCCGCACGCGGTTGCAGCTTTCGCAGAAATTGTGGGTCAGAGGTGTGATGAAGCCGACCTTCTGGCCGGTCTCTTCGATCCGCACATAGCGGGCGGGGCCGCCAGTGCGCTCGGTCAGGTCGGTGAGGGTCAGGCGTTCGGCCAGACGGCCGCGGAGGTCCTTCAGCGGCCAGTATTGGTCGAGGCGATTGGCGGTCATGTCCTCGCCCATCGGCATGACCTCGATGAAGGTGAGGTCATGGCCTTCGGCGGCGCACCAGTCGAGGAGGGGGAAAAGCTCGTCCTCGTTGAAGCCTTTGAGGGCGACTGCGTTGATCTTGACACTCAGGCCTGCGGCTTTCGCGGCCTCGATCCCGTCAAGGACTTGGGGCAGGCGGCCCCAGCGGGTGATCTCGGCGAATTTCGTGGGGTCGAGCGTGTCGAGGGAAACGTTGATGCGTTTCACCCCAAGGTCGGCGAGAGGTTGCGCGAACTTTGCAAGCTGGCTGCCGTTTGTGGTCAGCGTAAGTTCCTTGAGCGCGCCGGTGTCGAGATGGCGGGACATCGCTTCGAAGAAGGTGAGGATGCCCTTGCGGACGAGGGGCTCGCCCCCCGTGATGCGCAGTTTCTGGACGCCCATGCGGACGAAGGTGGAGCAGAGGCGGTCAAGCTCCTCAAGGCTCAGGAGATCGGCCTTGGGCAGGAAGGTCATGTGTTCCGACATGCAATAGGTGCAGCGGAAATCGCAGCGGTCGGTGACCGAGACGCGCAGGTAGCTGATCGCGCGGGCGAAGGGGTCAATGAGCGGAACCATGCAGTGAACCTAGGCCTGCGCGGTGGGTCGCACAAGTGCGAGAGCGGCAATTGCAGGGTCGCAAGCGGCGGGATAGGCTATGGTCATGCGACATCTAGCAATTCTGAGTGTTCTCGCCGTGGCCCTGTCGGGCTGTGCCCTGTTCCAGAAGAAGGCGGAGGGTCCGGGATCGATCACCGGCCCGGCAGAGCCTTTGCCCGCGACCGAGTTCGCCCCGGCGGTCTCGACCGGCGTGTTGGGCACGACGCGGGCGGTCAGTGCCGAGGCGCTGGACAAGACAACCGCACAGGAAAAGGCGGCGGCTTTGGCCGCGCCTGCGGCGGGGGGCGAGCGGGAGCTTGGGAAAGTCGTCGTGGCACTTGGGCCGCCGGCAGAGCAGGGGATATGGCTGTCCTCGGCGCTGGTGAAGGCGGTCGGGCAGGGCCGGATCGTGACGGCGGCGGGCAAGAGCCTGGGCGTCGAGTTGCGGCCGGGAACGGGCGGGGCGCTTCTGTCGCTGGCGGCGTTCCAGGCGCTGGGGCTGAACTTGACGGACTTGCCGGAAGTGACGGTCTACGGGCCGTAAGGGCGGTTTCGAAAAGGAGCGCTGGCGCGCGAGGCTTTCCTCTCGTCGTCGGGCTTCGCCTCCTCCTCGGCTAATGGCGGTTTCACCCGTGCTTCCGGTTTCTTGAACCAGTGGCAGAACCGTCGGCACCCCCCAAGAGTATTTGTGAAAAGGGCAAGCGGAAGGGGCCGTCAGGCGGGCTGGTGGGCGAGAGCTTCGGCCAGGGTGCCGGTGACGGTCCAGTTGGTGTCGAGTACGAGAAGGTCGGCGAGGTCGCGCTGTTCGGGGCTGGCGAGATCGGGGCGACCAAGGAGACGCGCGGGGGCGGCGCTGGCCATGTCGAGGGCGGTTTCCGGGCTGGTGCCGACCACAGTAATGAGGCGGCGCAGGCCTTCGGCCATCGTGACATGGGCGCCCGCGAGCGAGCCTTCGGCGTTCACGAGGCGGCCGTCCCTCAGCCAGACATCCTGGCCGTAGAGGCGGAAGTGGTTGGAGCCGCCCACCGTGCTCATCGCGTCGGAGACAAGGACCATGCGGCCGGGGACCGGACGGGCGCGGATGGCGAGGCCGACCATTTCGTCGGCGACATGGATGCCGTCGCAGATGATGCCTGCGTAAGCGGTGGAATTGATGCAGGCGCCGGTGACGCCGGGGGCGCGGTTCAGCATCGGCGACATGGCGTTGAAGAGATGGGTGAAGGAGGTGGCCCCGGCATCGAGAAGGGCGCGGACCTCATCCGCCGTGGCATCGGAATGGCCGATGGAGACGACGGCCCCGGTCCCGGTGATCCGGGCGATGTCCTGGGGCGTGGTGCTTTCGGGGGCGACGGTGATCTTGACGAAGATCCCCTCGGCGCGGAGGCGCTGGATATGGGCGAGGGTGGTGGCGTCGAAGGGGCGGATCCATTCGGCGGCATGGGTGCCGCGGCGGGGGATCGACAGGTGCGGGCCTTCGATGTGAATGCCGAGCAGGCCCTGGCCGCCCTTTGCGGCGATCACGGCGTCGACGGCACGGGCCAGGACCTCGGGCGCGTCGGTGATCACGGTGGGCAGGATGCCGACGGTGCCGAAGCGGCGATGCGCGGCGGCCATGCGGTGCAGGGCCTCGGGGGTCTGGTCGTTGTTCAAAAGCGCGTCGCCGCCGCCGTTCACTTGCAGGTCGAGAAAGCCGGGGGTGAGCGTGCCCTTGATGTGGCGGGTGGGCGCGCCGGGGGGCGGGGCATCGGCGATCTGCAGGCTGCGGTTCCCGGCGATGCCGAGGGCTGCGCCCTGTCGCAGGCCATGGCCATCGAAGAGGGCGTCGGGGAGAAGCCAGAGGTCGGGTTTGGCACTCATGACCGGGGTCCCGTGAAGAAATAGGGGCGGAGGGCGGTTTGCACCCGGGCAAGGGCCAGCGCGCGCGGCAGGGGATGGCGGCTTTCGCGGGCGGAGGCAAGCTCGGATGGGGTGAAATGCGCGAGGAGGAGCGGATCAGGCAGGCGTTTGTCGGCGAGGTCCGTCATCAGGCGCTGCACGGCGGCCTGCGCCTGTGCGTCGGGCCAGTAATAGCGGATGCGGTCGGCGAGACCGAAGTGGCGCTGCATGCGCTGGTCCGTACCGTGGATATGGGCCTGCCAGTAAGCGGGGTTCGCGAGCATCACAGCTTCCATCGTGTCGGGCAACGAGGGGCCGCTGGCCCAGCCGTTCTGTGCGCGGATCGTGTCGAGGGCATAGAGCGCCTCGCGCCAGGCGAAGGTGAGGGCGGGGCCGACTTTCTGGAAAGCAAAGCCAAGCTCGGCAAGACGGGGGTAGGCGGCGGGGTGCTGGTAGTCGGTGGAATGGGCTTCAAGGCAGACGCCGGGCCAATCGGTGAGGGCATCGAGGAGGCGGGGGTCGCGGGTGAGGGGGAGGTGATGAACCTCCATCGGCGAGAACTCCACCCCCGGCTGGACGACGAGGCCGCCGATCTGGTCGAGGGGAATTTGCGCGGCGCGGAAGGCGTCGCGGTGGGCAGCGAGGGTGGCTTTGGCGGCCTCGGGCGTCGTGGGCGGGATGTCACCGTGGTCGTCGGTCCGCGCGCCGCCGGGGGGCGGGACTTCGGTGCCGATGACGAAAAGGAGCTGGGCCGGATCAGGGGCGTGCTGCAGCGCCGTGGCGGCGAGGGCAGCGGAGCGGGAGGCGGTGATCGCGTCGGGAAGCTGGGAGGGTTCCCCGGCGCAGCCTTCGGAACAGTCGAGGTGGATCTTGGTGAAGCCTGCGGCGGCATAGTCGGCGACCATGCGGTGCGCCTTTTCCATCGCTTCGGTCGCGGGCAGCTTGCGCCAGGCTTGCGGGCCGAGATGGTCGCCGCCGAAAAGAATGCGCGTCGGATCGACCTTGGCGCGGGCGGCGATGTCAGCGACGAAGGCAATGAAATCAGCGGGTTTGAGACCGGTGTAGCCGCCGTCCTGGTTGACCTGGTTCGACGTCGCCTCGACGACAATGGGTTGGTCGAGGGTTTCGGCGAGGGTCAGGGAGGCTTCGAGGGCATCGGGATGCGCGGTGCAGACCGAGGGGATGGCGACGGCGTCCCCGGCGCGGTTGCGGGCGATGATGTCGCGGAGGTCAGGCATGGGCGGCCTCGTTCAAGGCATGAAGGGCGGCACCGCGGGCCCCGGAGGCGTCGCCACCTTCGGCGAGGCGGATGGCGGGGATCGGGAAGCCTTTCAGGGTGGCCTGAGCGAGGCGTTTCGTCAGGTCGTCGGTGAGGCCTGGGGCGCGCGAGAGACCGCCGCCGATGACGATGACCTGAGGGTCGAGCGTGAAGCAAAGGGTCACAAGAAACTCGGTCGCGAGGTCAAGCCAGATCTCCCAGGCCATCGCAAAGGCCGGGGTGGCGCTGCGACCGGCGACGATGGCTTCGGGGCTGTGGGCCTGGCCGCTGAGCCGGGCCGCAATCCGGGCGAGGCCGGGGGCGGAGAGGTAGGTTTCGGCGCAACCTTCGCGGCCACAGCCGCAGGTGAGGATTGGCAGGTTGTGCGCAATGAGCGGAGCGGCGGCGAGGGGGAAGTGGCCGAACTCGCCCCCGGTCTGGGCCGGGGAGGGCAGGAGTTTGCCGCCCGTCACGACGCCGCCTGCGACGCCGGTCCCGAGGATGAGGCCGACGGCGGGGTCGGCCCCTTTGGCGGCGCCCAGCACAGCCTCGGACAGGGTCAGGGCGCGGCAGTCGTTGATCCAGGCGATCGG
>JBKDYO010000158.1:0-32783 GCA_046305855.1 Paracoccaceae bacterium | reverse complement strand
CCGGGTTCATCCAGGCTGAAGACGATGATCGGCAGCGCATTATCCCGCGCCAGTGCAATCGCCGTCGCATCCATCACGCCCAGATGCTTCTCCAGGACCTCATCATAGGTCACGTGGTCGTAACGCTTTGCATCTGCGTGCTTTTTCGGGTCCTTGTCATAGACCCCGTCAACCTTTGTGCCCTTGAAGATCGCCTGACAGGCCATCTCGCTGGCGCGCAGCGTCGCTGCCGTGTCGGTGGTGAAATAGGGGTTCCCGGTGCCTGCCGCGAAAATGCAGACCCGCTTCTTCTCCAGGTGCCGGACCGCGCGACGACGGATGTAGGGTTCACACACCTGATCCATCGGTATGGCACTGATAACACGCGTGAAAACACCGATTGCTTCCAGGGCCGACTGCATCGCAAGGGCGTTCATGACTGTCGCAAGCATCCCCATGTAATCCGCCGTGGTCCGCTCCATCCCCTGGGCCGACCCCTGCAAACCCCGGAAGATGTTCCCGCCACCGATCACCATGCAGATCTCGACCCCAAGGTCGCGCACGGATTTCACCTCTTGCGCGATCCGCGCCACCGTCGGCGGGTGCAGGCCATAGCCCTGATCCCCCATCAGCGCCTCGCCCGAGATCTTCAGCATCACGCGGCTGTATTTGGTGGCTGACTCCGGCATGGGACCCCTGCATATCGTTTTCTATTTGGACTGCGCCGCAAAATGTCGCAAAACCGCGTCGGGTTCAACAGGGGTTCGGATGCGGATCGACAGCATATCGCGCGAGGCCCCGGTGCTGCTTGCCGGCCCGACAGCAAGTGGCAAATCCGCCCTGGCGATGGAGCTTGCGGCCCGCGACGGGCGGCTCATCGTCAATGCCGACGCGCTGCAAGTCTATGAAAACTGGCGCATCCTGACCGCGCGGCCCACTGTCAGCGACGAAGCAACCCTGCCCCATGCGCTGTATGGACATGTCGGACGCGACCAGACCTATTCGGTTGGCCATTGGCTGCGCGAGGTGGCCCCCTTGCTGGACCGTCCGGTCGTGATCGTCGGCGGAACCGGATTGAATTTCAATGCCTTGACCCGAGGTCTTGCCGAAGTCCCAGACGTTCCCGCCGCAGTTCGTGCCGAAGCCGACGCCCGTCGCGCCGCCGAAGGGCATGCTGCCCTGCTGGCTGAACTCGATCCCGCAACCGCCGCCCGGATCGACCGCCAGAACCCGGTCCGCATCCAGCGCGCGTGGGAGGTTCTTCGTGCCACAGGTCGTGGTCTGGCCGCCTGGCAGGACGACACCCCCGCCCCGCTTCTGTCCCTGTCCGAAGCGGAAGCGATGGTCCTTGTGCCCGAGGTTGCCTGGCTCAACGCCCGCATCGACCGTCGCTTTCAAGAGATGTTAACCGAAGGCGCTTTGAATGAGGCGCAGGCAAATCTGGAAGTTTGGGACCCCAGACGCCCTTCGTCGAAAGCCATTGGCGGTCCCGAACTGATCGCCCACCTGCGCGGGGAGATTTCGCTGGCTGATGCCAGTGAGGCCGCCACTTTGGCCAGTCGGCAGTACGCCAAACGCCAGCGGACCTGGTTCAGATCGAACATGAAGGCGTGGCGACAGGTTTCCCTTCCTTGACGGACACTTGCGCGTCAAAGTTGTAGCGGATTTCCGCTTGTCCGCTGGGTTATACACAGGAAAATCAAACATCGGTGGATAACTTCCGCCCAAGCTTGCCGAATCTTCTTGGGTTGGCGCCAGAGCACTGCTTAACTGCACGGGCCAGCGCCTCTGCCACAGGATCTGCCACCCAATGTTGAAGTCTGCACCCGTTTCCCAGTTGCGTCTTGTCGCCATTCCCCGCCTCGCCTCCGGCGGTCGCTGGCGTGTCGAAGCCATGCGTTCGCTGTCCGAACCCTGTCTCTTGTGGTTCACCAAGGGTCAGGGCCGCATCACGATATCGGGGGTGACGCGCGGCTACACAGCACATAATGCGGTTTTCATTCCGGCCGGCGTGATGCACGGCTTCGAGGCCGGGCCGCAGGTCTTTGGCTCGGCGGTCTTTTTCGGGCGCGATCCCAAAGTGGTCCTGCCGAAAACCCCGCAGCATCTGCGCATCCGTGAAGTCCACGCCCAGCAGGAGGTCAACGTCCTGCTTGATTCGATCCTGCGCGAGCTTGAAAGCGATACGCCGGCCCATGAGCGTGCAACCGAAGCCTATGTCGGCCTTCTCGGCGTCTGGCTGGAGCGTCAGGTCCGCAAGGCCGATCCGCTGGAAGCCCCGCGCCAGGATGCAACCCGGCGCCTCGTTGCACGCTATACTGCGCTTCTGGAAAGAAACTTCCGCACCGGCATGAACGTCGCCGATTTCGCCGCCGCTTTGGGCGTTACGCCCACGCATTTGACCCGCTGCTGCAACACCGCTTGTGGACGCCCGGCCTCGGCCCTGCTGCAGGACCGCCGCATCTTCGAGGCGCGGAAACTCCTTGCCGAAACGCGCATTCCGGTCGGGCGGATCGCCGAGCAACTGGGCTTCAACTCCCCCGCTTACTTCACCCGCGCCTTTCAGCATGTCACAGGAAAGTCGCCCACGGCATTCCGCCGTGCAGGCTGACCCGCCGCAGCTGCGGAGCGGACCAGAAATCGACCGTTTTTTGTCGCTAACGTTACATCGAAGGTCGAAAGCGCCCGTTGACGGACTGGCAAAAAAAATGCGCAATGCCGTCAAAGGGCGCGCATGCCGAACGGGTTGCCAGACCATTCCGGTCTGCACTTATTTGGCCCAGCAGCGGGACAACCCGCACTGCCACAAACAATGAGAAAAACTCACAGGGAGACGAAGATGAAAGACCTGAACAACGACCTTGGCTTGCATCCTGCTGTCGGGATGTACGCCAGCGAACTGGCTGCCGGCAAGATCAGCCGCCGTGAATTCCTGACCCGGACGACCGCACTGGGCGTCTCGGCAGCAGCGGCTTATGGGCTGATCGGACTGCCCACTCCGGCACTGGCCGAATCCCATGCCAAGGTCGGCGGCATGATCCGCGTTGCCATGGAAGTCAAAGGCACCAAGGACCCGCGTCTGGCCGACTGGCCACAGATTTCCAACGTCTATCGCGGCTGGCTGGAATACCTGGTGCAGTATAACAATGACGGCACCTTCGAAGGCCGCCTGCTGGACAGCTGGGAAGCCAATGCTGACGCCACTCAGTACACGCTGAAGGTCCGTCAGGGCGTCACCTGGAACAATGGCGAGCCCTTCACGGCTGATGACGTGGTGCGCAACTTCGCCCGCTGGACCGATGGCAACGTCGAAGGCAACGCGATGGCCTCGCGCTTCCCGGGCCTCGTGGATGAGGCGACCAAGGCCATACGTGAAGGTGCCGTGGTCAAGATCGATGACGCGACCGTCCAGCTGAACCTGACCGCTTCGGACATCGCGGTTGTGGCCAACCTTGCAGACTATCCGGCTGCCGTTGTGCACGCCTCGTTCAAGGATGGCGAAGACCCGGCCTCGAACCCGATCGGCACCGGCCCCTACGTCCCGCAGGAAGTGTCGGTCGGCCAGAAAGCCATTCTGGTCCGTGCGCCGAACCACACCTGGTGGGGTGGCACTGCCCCGCTGGACGAGATCCACTATATCGACTTCGGCACGGATCCGGCCGCGATGGTTGCACTCTTCTCGTCGGATGAAGTTGACTACAACTATGAATCGGTTGGCGAATTCATCGACATCCTCGACGGGATGGGTCTGGTGAAAGAAGAGCTCGTCACCGCCTCGACCATCGTTGTGCGGATGAACTCTTCCTCGGACCTCTACAAGGACAAGGCCGTCCGTTCGGCGGTCCAGCTGGCGGTCGATCCGAAGGTCGTGCTGGAACTGGGGTACAACAACCTCGGCAAGACCGGCGAAAACCACCATGCCTTCCCGATCCATCCGGAGTACCCGACCCTTCCGGCGCAGGTCATCAACCCGGCGGGTCTGATGCCGGCTCTGGAAGCGGCGGGCCTCAAGGACACCGAGTTCGAAGTGATCTCGCTGGACGACGGCTGGGAAGCGGCGACCACGGCTGCGGTGCAAGCCCAGCTCAAGGACGCAGGCATGAACATCAAGCACACGGTCATGCCGGGCTCGACGTTCTGGAACGACTGGCAGAAGTACCCCTTCTCGTCCACGACCTGGAACCACCGCCCGCTCGCCGTCCAGAACATGAGCCTTGCCTACACCTCGACCGGCTCGTGGAACGAAACGGCTATGGCGAACCCCGAGTTCGACGCGCTGATGACCCAGGCCTTGGCGATTGCGGACGCAGACAAGCGGCGCGAGCTGATGGTCGGGATGTGCACGATCCTTCAGCAGGAAGGCTACATCATCAACCCGTTCTCGCGGTCGCTGTTCAGCCACCACAAGGACGGCTTTGCGGGTCTGGCCCACCATCCGGCGTTTGAGCACCACCACTACAAGTGGTCGATCGCCTGATATCGGCCTGACTAGCTAGGACAACGATCAGGGGGCGCGCCAGCCGCGCCCCCGCCTGGGGGCTTTTACATAAAAGAGGACCGGCATGGGACTGTTCGTGCTCCGGAGGCTGGGCGTCATGCTACTGACGGCCCTGGCTTTGACCTTTGTGGTCTTCTACCTCACAAACCTGCCACCCAACTTGGAAAAGCTGGCCCGAACCGAAGGGTCGGTCCGGATGACCGACGAGGCCGTTCAGGACTGGATCGCGCAGAACGGCCATTCCGGGTCGGTCTTCGCGCGCTATGGCCAGTGGGTCGGAGTGGTGCCTGGATGGACCTACACCGACGAAAAGGGCGAGACTCGCGGTCGCTGCTTTGAAATCGGCGAGGACGCTGCCGCTGCCCCGACGTTCTGCGGTTTGCTGCAAGGCAACTGGGGCTATTCCACCTTCTTCAAGAAACCCGTTTCGGAATCACTGGGCGAAAAGCTGGCCGCGACCGGCTGGCTGATGCTGGCAGTGATGCTGGTCATGGTCCCGACCTCGCTCATTCTTGGCGTCTTGTCGGGGATGCGGGAAGGTTCGGCCACGGACCGCACGCTTTCGACGTTCTCCATCGCGTCGACCGCCACGCCGGAATATGTGTCGGGCGTGGTCCTGGTGGCGCTTTTTGCCACGGCTGCAACCGGCCTCTCGCCGCTTCTGGCCGAGTACGGGCTGATCGAACCGAAGAAGACGCTGTTTCTCGCATCCGCCACCTCGGCGATGGATGACATCACCTTCTGGAACTTTGCCCTGCCGGTGATGACCATCGCGCTGTACGGCATCGGCTACATCGCCCGGATGACCCGCGCCTCGATGACCGAGGTGATGACCCAGCAATACATCCGCACTGCCCGGTTGAAAGGCGTGCCGTTCAAGTCTGTCGTGATGAAACACGCGTTGCGGAATGCGCTGATCGCCCCCTTCACGGTGATCATGCTGCAGTTCCCATGGCTGCTGAACGGCGTGGTGATCGTCGAAAGCCTGTTCAACTACAAAGGCTTCGGCTGGACTCTGGTGCAGGCTGCGTCGAACAACGACATCCCGCTACTGCTGGCCTGTTCGGTCGTCGCCGTCGTCGTCGTCCTGCTGACGCAGCTGATTTCGGACATCGGCTATGTCTTCCTGAACCCCCGTATCCGGCTGGCCTGAGGGAGCGCGCACCATGGATTTTCTGACCTGGACCGGAACCGCGGGGAGTGCCCTTCTTCCCATCATGCAACTGGCTGTCGTCATCCTGGCGCTGTCATTGCTGGCAAAGCTGATCTTCGTGCTTGCCGGACTTGACGGCCCCAGGCTGCCCGGACTGGATGGGGCAACGACGGGACGCTCACCTGGCGACATGGCAAGCCTGGCGATGCGCTACAGCTTCTTCGCAGCCCTCGCCGCCTTCGTCTGCATCCTGGCTGCCGGGGCCGTCATGCCGACTCCGGTCGAGGCCGGGATTCTGGGTGCCATGGCCGTCCGCTTCTGGCCGGTCTGGCTGGCGCTGATCGCGACCTTCGTCCTGTCGATCCGCTTCCGCCGCCGCCTTGGCCTGTATGGCAAGCTCTTTGATTCCACAGTCGGGATGATCGGCTTTACCATCGTGATGTTCTGGGTCTTCACCGCGATCTTCGCGGATGTGATCGTCACTCAGGACCCCTTTGCGCAACTGTCCGGGTTGAAGAACAAGGTCCCCGGAGTCGTCGCCCCCGAAAGCCCCTATGGCTGGTATCTTTTGGGCGGCGACCACCTGGCGCGCGACGTCTTCAGCCGGATGGTGATGGGCGCCCGCGAGGTGTTGAAGATCGCCCCGGCCGCCACGCTTTTCGCGTTCATGGTCGGGATCACGCTGGGTCTGCCCGCGGGCTACTTTGGCGGCAAGCTCGACACCTTCATCTCGTTCCTTGCGAACCTCGTGCTCGCTTTCCCGGTGATCCTGCTGTTCTACCTCCTCGTCACGCCCGAGATCCGCGATACCGGGATCCCGATCGTGCTTGCGGCGCTTCTGTTCCTGTTCCCCATCATCTTCCTGTCGACCCTGTGGAACAGCCGCTACTATACCAACCCGCCGCAGCGGAACCTTTATGTCGGTATCACTCTGCTGATCGGCCTCTGGGCCTATTCCGGGCTTGCCTTCAACATGGACCCCCTCGGCGTCTGGTCGATGGAGCCGAACATGCTGAACGTCTTCGTCTCGGTCGTGTTCGTGAACTCGCCCGGCGTGTTCCGGATCGTCCGGGGTCTGGTGATGGACATCAAGGCGCGGGACTATGTGGCCGCCGGCCAGACCCGCGGCGAGGGCCCGTGGTACATCATGCTGTGGGAGATCCTGCCCAACGCCCGCGGCCCCCTGATCGTCGATTTCTGCCTGCGGATCGGCTACACCACGATCCTCCTCGGCACGCTCGGCTTTTTCGGCCTTGGCGTGTCGCCCGACAGCCCGGACTGGGGGTCGACCATCGACGATGGCCGCAAGCTTCTGAACCTCTTCCCCCACCCCGCCCTTGCGCCAGCCCTTGCCCTCATGAGCCTCGTCCTCGGCCTGAACCTTCTTGCCGACGGCCTGCGCGAAGAAAGCCTGAAGGATTGATGCCATGAAAGATTCTGCAAGCGATCAAGCCTGGGACCCGTCCAAGCCCATCCTCGAAATCGAGCATCTCTCGATCTCCTTCTTCACCCGCCTGCGGGAAATCCCGGCCGTGATGGACTTCTCCTGCACGGTCATGCCGGGCGAGTCGATGGGCCTGGTCGGTGAATCCGGCTGCGGCAAATCCACCGTCGCGCTGGCGGTGATGCGAGAGTTGGGCAAGACCGGACGGATCGTCGCCGGGTCGATGAAGTTCAAGGGCCGCGACCTTGCCCTGATGGACGACGAGGAACTCCGCCATATCCGCGGCTCCGAGATCGCGATGATCTATCAGGAACCGATGGCCTCGCTGAACCCAGCGATGAAGATCGGGGCGCAGCTGGCCGAAGTGCCGATGCTGCATTCGGGCATGTCGAAGGACGAGGCCTGGAAGCTCGCCCGCCAGATCGTCGCCGACGTCCGCCTGCCAGACCCCGACCGGATCATCAACGCCTATCCGCACCAGCTGTCCGGCGGCCAGCAGCAGCGCATCGTCATCGCGATGGCGCTGATGGCCAAGCCAGCCCTTCTCATCCTCGACGAACCGACCACTGCGCTCGACGTCACGGTCGAGGCGGGGATCGTCGACCTCGTCAAGGAACTGGGCAAGAAGTACGGCACCTCGATGCTGTTCATCAGCCATAACCTCGGCCTTATCATGGATGTCTGCGACCGGATCTGCGTGATGTATTCCGGCGAGGCGGTGGAGACCGGGAACGTCACCGAAGTCTTCGACAAGATGCGCCACCCCTATACCCAGGCGCTCTTCCGCTCGATCCCGCTGCCCGGCGCCGACAAGAACGCACGGCCCCTGATCAGCATCCCGGGGAACTTCCCCCTGCCGCACGAACGCCCGAATGGCTGCAACTTCGGCCCGCGCTGTGACTACTTCGAAAAGGGTCGCTGTGACGAAGTCGACATCCCGATGTCGCATGTCCCCGGTGATGACCGCCACGACAGCCGCTGCCTGCGTTGGCAAGAGGTTGACTGGGCAGCGCCTCCGGCAAAGCGCGAGGTCAAGCTCAAGGCAGAGATCGGCCGCGTCGTTCTGAAGATGGAAGACCTGCGGAAATACTACTCCGTCTCGGGCGGTGCTTTTGGCGGCGGCGCGAAAAAGGTGGTCAAGGCCAACGAGACGCTCAGTTTCGAGGCTCGCGAAGGCGAGACCTTGGCCATCGTGGGTGAATCAGGCTGCGGCAAGTCGACCTTCGCCAAGGTCCTGATGGGGCTGGAGACGGCGACGTCCGGCTCGATCATGCTTTTTGACGAGAACGTCCAGTCGACCCCGATCCAGAAGCGCAACACCGATACCGTCAGCCAAGTGCAGATGGTGTTCCAGAATCCGTTCGATACACTCAATCCGTCGATGACCGTCGGGCGCCAGATCATCCGCGCGCTGGAGATCTTCAAATACGGCAAGTCCGACGCCGAACGCCATGACCGGATGCTGGAGCTTCTCGACCTCGTAAAGCTTCCCCGCGCCTTCGCCGAGCGGATGCCGCGGCAGCTTTCGGGCGGGCAGAAGCAGCGGGTGGGGATCGCGCGGGCCTTCGCGGGCGGGGCCAAGGTGGTGGTGGCCGATGAACCGGTCTCGGCGCTCGACGTCTCGGTCCAGGCTGCCGTCACCGACCTTCTGATGGACATCCAGCGCGAGAACAAGACGACGCTTCTCTTCATCAGCCACGACCTGTCCATTGTCCGCTACCTGTCGGACCGGGTGATGGTCATGTACCTTGGCCATGTGGTCGAGATGGGCACGACGGATCAGGTCTTCTCGCCGCCCTATCACCCCTACACCGAAGCGCTTTTGTCGGCGGTGCCGATTGCCGACACCAAGGTCACCCGCAAACGCATCGTGCTGGAAGGCGATATCCCCTCGGCGATGAACCCGCCGCCGGGCTGCCCGTTCCAGACCCGCTGCCGCTGGAAATCGCAGGTCAGCCCCGCCGGCCTGTGCGACCGCGAGATGCCGCCGGTACAGATGCTGGAGGGGGGTCACCAGATCAAGTGCCACCTCTCTGCCGAAGTGCTGGCGACGATGGAACCGGTGATCAAGATCGCGGCAGAGTAGGCGCGTGCAAGCGTAGGGTGGGCAATCTGCCCACCCTCACTATCCGAGGATCGCCTTCACGTAATTCTCGGTTTCCGCGTAAGGCGGGATGCCATCGTGTTCCTCGACCGCGCCGGGACCAGCGTTGTAAGCGGCCAGCGCCAGTTCCCAAGTGCCGAACTTGTCGAACATCATCCGCAGATAGCGCGCGCCGCCGTCCAGGTTTTCCTCGGCGTCGTTGGCGTCGACCCCAAGATGCTTGGCCGTGTCGGGCATAAGCTGTGCCAGCCCCGTTGCGCCCTTGGTCGACACCGCCACCGGGTTCCAGCCACTTTCCTGCTGCACGAGCCGCAGGAACAGGTCTTCCGGCACGCCGTGCTTGCGCGCTGCGGCCTTCGCGACCTCAAGATACTCGCCCTTGTAGCTGCCGCGATAGGTCGGAATGCCCTTGGCTTCGGCAGTTGTCTCGCCCTTCTTGTACTTGGGCGTGAATTTGACCGACCCACTGTATTGCTTGGACAATTTCTTGTCGATCAGGTCGCCTTGCGACTTGAATATGGCGCTGCGCGACTTGGTAGAGCCGGTCAGATTCAGCCCTTCCGCCGCAACTGCCGATGGCAGGCAAGCCAAAAGCGCCACCGCTGCTGTCCGGCTGACGATCCGCATCCTGAAGCCCACACCCACGTCTAGTACGCACCCCGGCGCAACCCGAGTGACTATAGCCGCTTTGTCCCGGATTTCCAGTCGGGATTTGGCGGGCATTCCGGACCTTGCCCATGGGCTGCCAATGCCGATTGCAGCCGCTCCGAACCACGGTATAGGTTTGTTAACCATCCGCGGCGAAGCTGCCCCGGACACCAGCAAGGGAGAATCGCATGGCGGGGTCGGTCAACAAGGTCATCATCGTCGGCAACCTCGGCCGCGACCCCGAGGTGCGCAGTTTCGGGAATGGCGGCAAGGTGGTGAACCTTCGCATCGCAACCTCGGAAACCTGGCGCGACAAGCAGTCAGGTGAGCGCAAGGAACGCACCGAATGGCATTCCGTCGCAATCTACAACGAGGCGCTGGGCAAGATTGCCGAGCAGTATCTGAAGAAGGGCTCGACCGTCTATATCGAGGGCCAGCTTGAGACCCGCAAATGGCAGGACCAATCCGGGGCCGACCGCTACACGACCGAAGTCGTGCTGCGCCAGTTCCGGGGCGAACTCACGCTGCTTGGCGGCCGTGACGGTGGCTCGGGTGGCGGCGGCGGCGGGTATGACGATCGGGGCGGCTATGATGACGCCGGTCAGGCTGGTGGTGGCTACGGCGGTGGCTCGACCGGCGGCGGTCGTGGCGGTTCCGGCGGCAGTGGCGGCGGCCGGTCCGACATGGACGACGAGATCCCGTTCTGACGACCTCTCCGGTGCCACTGGACCTTGACCGGTCCATTCCCTATATAATCGGTCAACTTCCCTTGGCACCGAGTAGACCAAATGCAGGATCAGACAGAGGGTCAGCCGCTGATCAAGCCCTCCTCCACCGACCATCCGCTGTATCCGCAGATCGTCGAGGCCTGCCGTACGGTCTTTGACCCGGAAATTCCGGTGAACATCTACGACCTCGGCCTCGTCTATACGATCGAGATCGGGAAAGAGAACGAGGTCGAGATCACCATGACCCTCACAGCCCCCGGCTGCCCCGTGGCCGGCGAGATGCCCGGTTGGGTCGCCAACGCGGTCGAACCCCTGCCGGGTGTCAAGCAGGTCGATGTCCAGATGACCTTCGATCCCCCTTGGGGCATGGAGATGATGTCCGACGAAGCCCGGCTGGAACTGGGGTTCATGTAGGGCAAGCCTTTAGGGTTGCTTTTGTCGATGCAAGCCAAGAAACCTGCAGATTCATTTGGCAAGTCTTAAGGCTTGCAGTATCTGTTGGCAAGCCTTATAACCTGCACATGGCAAGCGATGCAGCAGTACTGACTGGGGACCTGATTGCATCGACGCAAGCAGGTCAGGTCGCGACTGACCGGGCAATGGCTCTGATCCAGTCCGTCGCAAACGCTGAAAGCTTGCAAGATGGAACCGACGTACGCTTCACGCGATTTCGTGGCGATGGCTGGCAAATCTACTGCAGCAACCCGATCAAGGTGTTCAGACTGGCCGTCTTGGTTCTAGCGTCCCTGCAAAGCCGACCAGACCTGCCAAAGACACGCATATCGGCCGCGACAGGACCAGTGGCGTTCCTGCCAGACACCGGTCTGGCAAGCGCAAGTGGACAGGTGTTTTCTTCGTCAGGTCAGGCCCTTGACTCGATGACCAGTCAGCGATTGGTCTTTCACACGGCAGAACATGGCTGGCCTTGGAAGAATGCTCTCTTCTCATACCTCGAATGGCAGTCGGCACGTTGGTCGCCAGAACAAGCTGAAGCTGTGGCAATTGCGTTCCGGCATGCTCCTCCAAGGCCTAAAGACGTCGCCGATACACTCGGAATAAGTCGCCAAGCGGCGGCGGCACGGCTACAAGGAGCGGGATATGGGCCATTGGCTGACACGGACGCCTCCTTTCACGTAGTACCGGTGCCAGCCAATGACTGAAACCTTCATCGCTCTCCTCTTCGCCCACACCCTCGCCGATTTCGTTTTCCAGACCAACTGGATGGCCGCCAACAAGCGCAACCCTCTGGCGCTGGGCCTACATCTCGTCATCGTCTACATCACCATCATCGCCGCGACCGGTTCGGTCAATCTTGCGCTTCTGGCCCTCGCTCTCGTCCACATCGGCATCGATGTCGGCAAGCTTGTACTGGTCGCCATCTGGAAAAGCTCAAAGGGCCTCGCTCCGTTCCTGATCGACCAGGCGCTGCATCTGGTCAGCCTGATCGCTTTCACCCTCTTCCTCCCCGACCTCTGGGCACAGGGCCTCTGGGTCCCCGGAGCTGTCGTCACCGGCACCGACAACGGCATCTTTGGCACCGGCTTCTGGTCCAGCGCGACGCCCCTGCCCGTCAGCCACCTGCCCGCAGTCATGGTCCTTATGACCGGCCTGATCCTGGCCACCCGCGCCGGGGGTTTCGCAATCGGCCTTTTGATGGAGCCATTCGCCCCGCATCTGGGCAAGGGCGATGCCGGCAAAAGCCTGCCCGGTGCGGGCCGTGTCATCGGCCATCTAGAACGCGGCCTGATCTTTGCATTGGTGATGTTCGGCCAGGCTCAGGGTGTCGGCCTTCTGATCGCGGCAAAGTCCATCCTGCGGTTCGGGGCCGTGAAGGACGACCGTCGCCTGTCGGAATACGTCATCATCGGCACCCTTGCCTCGTTCGGTTGGGCGCTTGTTGCGTCCTATGCCACGCTTTACGGCCTCGGCTTGCTGCCGCCGCTTGGAATTTCCGCCGCGACACCTTAGATTACCAATCAAAGGAGCCCGCACATGTTCGGCATTCCCGGCAAAGCAGCCGTTACCCTGACCCCAGAAGCCACCCGCCAGATCACGCGTCTGATGGCGCGCGAGGGCAGCCAGGGTCTGCGCATCGGCGTCAAGAAGGGCGGTTGCGCGGGCATGGAATACACCATGGACTACGTCTCCTCGGTCAATCCCCTGGACGAAGTGGTGGAACAGGACGGCGCGCGCGTGATGATCGCGCCCATGGCGCAGATGTTCCTCATCGGCACCGAGATCGACTACGAGATCGGCCTTGTGGAAAGCGGCTTCAAGTTCCGCAACCCCAATGTGGTCGAGGCCTGCGGCTGCGGCGAGTCGATCAAGTTCCGCGACGCGCCGACCGCCTGATCGTCCCCGAAGAACGGCTCGCCGACAGATTGTTCGCAATCTGACATCTTCCCCTTTTGCCCCATACACGCTAGGCGTGTCCGGAATGCACAGGGGGACAAGAGCATGAAGAAACTCGCCGCCGGAAACTGGAAGATGAACGGCACCATGGCCTCGCTTGCCGAAGTGAGCGCCCTTCTCGCCGCCCATCCCGATCCAACCTGCGAGATGCTGCTCTGCCCCCCCGCCACGCTGATCGCAGCGATGGCCACGGCGGCCCAGGGCAGCGCGCTGATGGTCGGCGCACAGGATTGCCATCCAAAGCCCCAGGGTGCCCATACTGGCGACATCTCGGTCGCCATGCTGCGCGATGCAGGTGCGACGCATGTCATCGTCGGCCATTCCGAACGCCGCACCGACCATGGCGAAACCGATGACCTAGTGCGCTCGAAAGCCGAAGCCGCGGTTGACGCCGGGCTGGTCGCCATCGTGTGTATCGGCGAAACCGAGGCCGAGCGGGACAATGGCAAGACCCTGGCGGTGATCGGCACCCAGATCGACGGCTCGATCCCAAGCAATGCGACGGCGGCAAACCTCGTCGTCGCCTACGAACCGGTCTGGGCCATCGGCACAGGCCGGACCCCGACACTGGCCGAGATCGCCGAGGTCCACAGCTTCCTGCGCGGACGGCTGCGCGGCCTGATCGGGGCCGATGCCGAAGGCGTGCGCATCCTTTACGGCGGCTCGGTCAAACCCTCGAATGCCGCCGAAATCTTCGCTGTGCCGCATGTTGATGGCGCGCTGGTTGGCGGGGCAAGCCTGAAGGCCGCAGATTTCGGGGCCATCGTCGGGGCCCTGTCGGCCGCCTGACGACATCTCCTGTCGCGGATAGATCAGCCGAGACCATCTATCGCCCCTAGCTTCGCGTCATGACTGCGATTTCCCCCGAAGCGCGTCGGTCGCTTCTGGCCGCCAACCTGATCTGCCTCGCCTCGATGGTGACCTGGGCGGCGGGGCTTCCGGCAGCCGACCTGATCATTCCCCACATGCCCCCCCTGGCGCTGACGGCCTGTCGGGCGGCGCTCGCGGCGGCGGTGCTGCTGCCGATCTGGTGGCTGGTCGATGGCCGGAGCGTCGTTCTCGGGGCCAACTGGCTGAAGGGGGCCTGGGTCGGCTTTGTCACCCTCGGCCTGGCCTCGTTCTTCGTGATCATCGCGCTGCAGTACAACGACCCGGTCACAGTGGCCATCGTCAGCGCCATCATGCCGGTGATCGGCATCCTGCTTGAATGCATTGCCGACCATCGCCCCTTCACCCGCGCCCTGGCAGTGGGCCTAGTCTTGTCGGTTGCAGGTGGTCTGGTGGCCGTCAACGGGGCCGACGGCGAGGTCAAGTTCGGCATCGGCGTTCTGGCCGCGCTGGCTTCTGTCACCTTCTACACCTGGGGCTCGCGCGAGACTGTAAAGGCCTTTCCCGAACTTACTCCTCTGGGCCGCAGTACGATTACCATCGCCGGCGGCGCGCTGGTGGCCACAGTTGCCGCCCTCGCCGATGGACTGCTGCGTGGCCAATGGCCAGACTGGGCCGCCATCGGTTGGGTCGAATTCGGCGGCCTCGCCGCCTTTTCCATCGGGTCCATGGCCATCGCGCAACTGCTGTGGATCGTCTCGGTCGGCCGCATCGGAATCGGCGCCGCCTCGATGCACATGAACGCGGTGCCGTTCTATGTGATGCTCATGGTCTTCGTGGTCGGTGGCCCCTGGAACTGGGCTCAGACGCTCGGCGCGGTGATCGTGGTCAGCGGTGCCCTGATCGCGCAAGGCCTCGTCGGGAGGAAGGTCTGATGCAGACATTGCGCCAGTCACCCAAGGACGCCGCCTTTGTCCAGGACCCCTACCCGTTCTATGAACGCGCCCGCGCTTTCGGCCCGTTCTTCCGGTGGGAGGACTACGATCTTGTCTGCACCGGCAACTCCGCTGCCGTGAACGCCATCTTCCGCGATCGGCGTTTCGGGCGTGAACCGGTCATTTCCCCAGTCATTCCGCCGCATCTTGCCCCTTTCTACGCAGTCGAGGCGCATTCGATGCTGGAGCTTGAGCCACCCCGGCATACCCGGCTCAGAAACCTCGTCCTCCGCGCCTTCACCTCACGCCGCATTGCAGGTCTCGGTCCCGACATCACCGCCCTCGCTACGGAACTGGCAACGGGTTGTTCCGATGGCCCCTTCGACCTTCTGCAGACCTTCGCTCAACCGCTTCCCGTCCGCATCATCGCCCGCCTCCTTGGCGTCCCCGAGGAGATGGCCCCCGACCTCTTGCGCTGGTCCAACGCGATGGTCGGCATGTATATGGCGGGCCGAACGCGCGAGATGGAAGACCGGGCAGTCGCCGCGACCGAAGCCTTCGTCACCTTCCTGCGCGACTACATCACCGAACGCCGCGCCCGGCCCGGCGACGATCTCATCACCCAGCTCATCGCCGCCGAGATGGAGGGCGACAAGCTTTCGACGGACGAGCTGATCTCGACCTGCATCCTCCTGCTGAACGCTGGTCACGAGGCCACGGTCCACACCATCGGCAATGGCGTGAAGGCGCTCCTCGAAACCGGCACGCCCCTCACGGCTCTCGCCCCGGAAAACGTCGAAGGCACGGTCGAGGAAATCCTCCGCTTCGACCCAGCTCTGCACATGTTCACGCGACACGCCTATGAGGACATCGAGGTCATGGGGCATACCTTCCACCGCGGCGATCAAGTCGGTCTCCTTCTTGGCGCAGCGAACCGCGACCCGGGCGTCTGGGAGGACCCTGCCCGCTTTGATCCCACCCGAGCCCCGAAGCCCCTCGCCACCTTCGGCGCGGGCCTCCATTTCTGCGTCGGTGCTCCTCTCGCCAGGCTGGAACTGCAGATCGCCCTCCCGATCCTCTTCCAGCACCATCCGAACCTCCGCCTCGCAGCGCCCCCGGCCTATGCCGACGTCTACCACTTCCACGGCCTCTCCGCGCTGCGCCTAGCAAGCTGATTGCCCTTGCCCAAATACTCCAAGGGTTTGGGGGCAGCGCCCCCATCACCCGAGGAGGAGGCGCAGGCCGACGACGAGACCAAAGCCTTGCGCGTCAGCGCTCAGTTTCATAGCCGTCCCTCACAAGGGCAGCACAGTCGTCGACTTGATCTCTTCCATGCTCAGAAGTGCGGTCACATTGTAGATCCGAACTTCGGAAATCAGCGCCTGATAGAACGTGTCATAGGCCCGCGCGTTCTTCACCCGGACCTTCAGGATATAGTCGATATCCCCCGCCAACCGGTGCGCCTCCAGCACCTCCGGCCGTTCGCGCAGGGCTTTCAGGAACTTCCGCTGCCACTCGGCCTCATGCTCGCTCGTCCGGATCAGCACGAAGAAGCAGGCCTCCAGCCCCAGCGCCTCAGGGTCCAGGATTGCCGTCGTCCGGGTGATCACTCCCTGCTCTCGCATCCGCCGGATCCGGTTCCACACCGGCGTCTTTGACGACCCCACTTTGCGGGCGATTTCGTCCAGGGATTGCTCGGCATCCTGTTGCAGTTCCGACAGGATTTTCCGATCCAGATCGTCCAGCGCGGCGCTCATTCCTAAATTCCCCTCATTCCCGGAACACGGGTTCCCATCCTGTTCAGTATCGGAACAAACGTCCTTATCTGCAAGCCTCTCTGGTTCCGAAGGGGGAAAATATTCTATATTCAAGAAGGATTTCCAACCCCCGGAACGCATCATGAGCCGCCGCTTCACGCCAAAGGTCGTAACAGCCAATCGCCTTCGCGAAGGCGACGTGGTCTATCTGACCGCCGATGACCACTGGTCGCCCCTGCATCAAGAGGCCGAGCTGATCGAGGATGAAGCGCATGCGCAGATGCGCCTTCTGCATGCGGCAGCGCAAAAGCTGACCATCGTCGGCGCCTATCTGGCCGATGCCAAGCACGGCCCGAACGGCCCCGAGCCCACCCATTTCCGCGAGGAATTCCGCACCCGCGGCCCCTCGAACTATCACCACGGCAAGCAAGCCGATCTGGCCAGCTGAGAGCGCGCATGTATTCCTATTCCGACTTCGACGAAGCCTTCGTCCGCGCCCGCGTCGCGCAGTTTACCCAGCAGGTCGAGCGCCGCCTTGACGGCAGCCTGACCGAGGATGAATTCCGTCCCCTCCGCCTGATGAACGGCCTCTACCTGCAGCTTCACGCCTACATGCTTCGCGTGGCGATCCCCTATGGATCGCTGAACCCGGGGCAGATGCGCCAACTCGCCTACATCGCCGACACCTGGGACAAGGGCTACGGCCACTTCACCACCCGGCAGAACATCCAGTTCAACTGGCCGAAGCTCCCGGACGTGCCCGCGATCCTCGGTGCGCTGGCAGATGTCGAGATGCACGCGATCCAGACCTCGGGCAACTGCGTCCGCAACGTCACTGCCGACCATTTCGCCGGTGCCGCCGCGGATGAAATCGCCGACCCCCGCCCCTATGCCGAGCTTCTCCGCCAGTGGTCCACCGACCACCCGGAATTCCAGTTCCTGCCCCGCAAGTTCAAGATCGCAATCACCGGCAGCCCGAACGACCGCGCCGTCACCAAGGCCCACGACATCGGCCTGCGCATGGTCCGCAATGCGGCTGGCGAGCCCGGTTTCGAAGTGATGGTCGGCGGCGGCCTTGGCCGGACTCCGATGATCGGCGTCACTGTCCGCGACTTCCTGCCGGAAGCTGACCTCCTGCCCTATGTCGAGGCTGTCCTCAGCGTCTACAACACGCTTGGGCGCCGCGACAACAAGTACAAGGCGCGGATCAAGATTACCGTGCATGAAACCGGGGCCGAGGAAATCACCCGGATGATCGAGGCCCGCTTTGCGGAACTTCGCCCCCTCTTCGGCGGCAACGACCAGAAACTGCTTGCCGACATCCGTGAGGCCTTCGCGCCCCCCGCCTTCCGCAACGCGCCGGTCGACGCCTACGACGCCTTCTACACCGCCGACCCGGTCTTCCGGGCCTGGGCTGACACCAACCTGACCGCCCACCGCAACGCGCAATACGCCATCGTCACGATCAGCCTGAAGGCGCATGGCGAAACCCCCGGCGACGCCTCCAGCGCGCAGATGAGGTTGATCGCCGATCTCGCTGAAAAATATGGTCATTCCGACCTGCGGATCAGCCATGAGCAGAACGTGATCCTGCCGCATGTCCACAAGTCGGACCTGCCCGCCCTGCACGCAGCCCTCACGACCCAAGGCCTTGCGACCGCCAACGTTGGCCTTCTCTCCGACATCATCGCCTGCCCCGGCATGGACTACTGCGCCCTTGCCACCGCCCGCTCGATCCCGGTCGCGCAAGAACTCGCGACCCACTTCGAAGCGCTGAAGCTGGAGCACGAAATCGGCCCGCTGAAGATCAAGATCTCCGGCTGCATCAATGCCTGCGGGCACCACCATGTCGGCCATATCGGCATCCTCGGCCTCGACCGTGCGGGGGTGGAGAACTACCAGATCACCCTTGGCGGCGACGGCACCGAAGACGCGGTGATCGGCGAAAAGACCGGGCCGGGCTTTGCCTATACCGAGATCGTCCCCGCCATCGAACGCATCCTGCGCGCCTATCTCGACCTGCGGACCGAGCCGTCGGAAACCTTCCTGCAGGCGTTCAAGCGGGTCGGGATGGAGCCGTTCAAGGAGGCCCTCTACGAGGCCGAAGGCGAAAAAGATGCCGCGTGACGGGCGCCACGAAGGCCCGGTCGCCGAACGGGTGGCCGCGCTCAATGCGCGCTACAAGCACCATTCGGCGACCGCCGTTCTTGAGCATGCGTTGAAGGACGATGACCTGGGCCGCGTGGCCCTTGTCTCCTCTTTCGGGGCGGAATCCGTCGTGCTCCTCCACCTCGTCAGCGTTATCGCCCCGGAAACCCCGGTCCTCTTCGTCGACACCAAGATGCTGTTCCAGGAAACCCTCGACTACCAGCGCGAGCTGGCCGAGAAGCTGAACCTCTGCGACGTCCGCACGATCCGTGCCAACCCGGCCCGCGTGAACTTCGAAGACCCCGACGGCACCCTGCACCAGTTCAACACCGACAGCTGCTGCAACGTCCGCAAGGTCGAACCCCTTGAACGCGCCCTTGCCCCCTTCGACGGTTGGATCACTGGCCGCAAGCGCTTCCAGAACGCCGACCGGGGCACCATCGACTTCTTTGAAAACGAGGGCGACTTCCGGATCAAGGTCAACCCGCTGGCCCATTGGGGTCGCGAGGACCTTGAGGAATACATGGTCGAAAACCGCCTGCCTCGGCATCCCTTGGTCGCCAAGGGCTTCCCCTCAATCGGTTGCGCCCCCTGCACGAGCCCGGTGAAACCCGGCGAGGACCCCCGCGCCGGTCGCTGGCGCGGCCAGTCGAAAACCGAATGCGGCATCCATTTCATCGACGGCAAGGCCGTGCGCACCCCCAAGGAGAACGCGGCATGAGCGTGACCGTGACCGATGCGGGCTTCGGCCCTGCCACCCAGACCGAGATCGTCGCTCTGGCGGACCTGACCGATCAAACCGCCGTCGATCTGTCAAATACGGACGACCCGCAGGCGCTGGTCGGGCGGCTGGACCAGTTGACCCTGATCCGCGTCGCCTTCCCCGCCTTCAACGACGGGCGCGCCTTCACCATCGGGCGGCGTCTGCGGGAACTGGGCTTCACGGGCCAGCTCCTCGCGCTTGGCCCGGTGATCGCCGACCAGTACGCCATGCTCCGCCGGGTGGGCTTTGACGGGGCCGAGATCCCGGACGACCTCGCCGCCCGCCAGCCCGCCGAGCAGTGGCAGTTCCGCGCCGCCGACTGGCGCAAGCATCACTATCAGGCCAAGCTCCGCGCCTGATCCCCGCCACCCGAGACTTGGCCGCAGGGGAGAGACTTCCCTAACGGCCCGCGCTCGCCTATGGAGGGCGAAACATGACCGAGAGCCTGACCATGGACGCCGCCCGCCAGAAACCCCACCTGCCCGACGCGCAGACCGTGACGACCGTCCGGCACTGGACGGACCGGCTGTTCTCCTTCCGCGTGAGCCGCCCCGCGACGCTGCGGTTCCGGTCGGGCGAGTTCGTGATGATCGGTCTCATGGGCGACAACGGCAAACCGCTGCTTCGGGCCTATTCGATCGCTTCGCCGTCCTGGGATGAGGAGCTGGAATTCTACTCGATCAAGGTACCGGACGGCCCGCTGACATCCCGCCTCCAGCATATCCAGCCGGGGGATGAGATCATCCTGCGCCCCAAACCGGTGGGGACGCTGGTGGTGGATGCCCTCCTGCCGGGCAAGCGGCTGTGGTTCCTCGCGACCGGGACGGGCCTTGCCCCATTCGCCAGCCTGATGCGGGACCCGGAGGTCTACGAGAAGTTCGACCAGGTCATCATGATGCACACCTGCCGCGAGGTGGCGGAGCTGGAGTATGGCCGGCAACTGGTGGAAGGGCTGCAGGATGATCCGCTGATCGGCGAGATGGTGCAGGGGAAGCTCCGCTACTATCCGACGACGACGCGGGAGGAGTTCCATCACATGGGACGGGTCACGGACAACCTTGCCTCGGGCAAGGTCTTCGCGGACCTCGGATTGCCGAAGATGAACCCGGAAGAAGACCGGGCGATGGTCTGCGGGAGCCTCGCTTTCAACGTCGATGTGAAGGCGATCCTGGAGGGGTTCGGGCTGCGCGAAGGGGCGAATTCGGACCCGAAGGAATTCGTGGTCGAGAAGGCCTTCGTGGGCGACGGGATCTGATCTGTCCACGGTGGACAGATCTGGAGACCGCTGAATTATCAGTGGGTTGCCGTTTCGCGTTAAGGTGATCTTAACGTCTGGAAATCCGGGGCCGCAGGGGCAATCCCTGCGGCCATTTCATTGCTGCCAAGTTTGCTGGAAATGGAAAAGGCCGCAAGGTTTCCCTTGCGGCCTTCGGGTTCGGCGTCAGCCGAGATTACATGCCAAGCGCGGTCTTGACCTGCGCGATGGTGTCAGCAACCAGCGCCGGGTTGGCCTTGGCGGCCTCGACAGCGGTCTTCAGGGTCGCCTTGGTGGCATCGTCAAGCGACGAGCCGTCGATCAGCGCGACGACGGAGTCAGCGTTGAAGTTCGCCGGGTCGAGGGCTGCAGCGGCGTCAGCGACGGCGCCAGCAGCGTCAGTTGCAGCTTCGGTCGTGGCAGCGGCGGCAGCAGCAGCTTCGTCAGCGGCCTTCTGCGCAGCAGCAGCGGCTTCTTCAGCGGCTTTCGCAGCAGCTTCCTCGGCAGCCTTCGCGTCGGCTTCAGCCTGAGCGGCAGCAGCGGCAGCAGCGGCCTCGGCCTCTTGTGCCGGCTTGTAGCTGAACTGGTAGTAGCCGCCAGCAGCCAGAAGGACGACGATGGCGCCGATGATTACAGATCTGTTCATGTCATATTCTCCTATGACCGGAGCCCGAGGCCCGGATGCCGGTCATATGGCAGTTTGTCCCGGGAATGAAAAGACCGGCAGGACATATCAGCCCGAAAAAGGCCAAAAACCGCAGGATTCTTGAAGCAATGCGGTCCGCCCGGGTTGCGAAGGCGCCCGTCCGCGTCTAGATTGCCGCCGCTGATTGAACCATCTAAGGACAAACGCCATAGCTCGCAGACCACACAATGCCCCGCCGCAACGCGAAACCGGTCCCCGCATCAATGACCGCATTCGCTCGCCCGAAATCCGCCTGATCGGGGCGGACGGCGAAAACGTCGGGGTGGTGACACCGGCCCGTGCGATGCAGATGGCCGAAGAGGCCGGGCTGGACCTAGTCGAGATCTCGCCCACCGCCGAACCGCCTGTTTGCAAGATCATGGACTTCGGCAAGTTCAAGTACGAGACGCAGAAGCGCGAGGCGGAAGCCCGCAAGAAGCAGAAGATCATCGAGATCAAGGAAATCAAGTTCCGTCCGGGCACCGACATCCATGACTACGAGGTCAAGATGCGGTCGGTGGTGAAGTTCCTGGAAGAAGGTGACAAGGTGAAGGTCACCCTGCGCTTTCGCGGCCGCGAGATGGCGCACCAGGAGCTTGGGCTGGAGCTGTTGAAGCGGGTCGAGACCGATGTCGCCGAGATCGGCAAGATCGAGAGCTTCCCGAGGCTGGAAGGCCGCCAGATGGTGATGATGGTCGCGCCGAAGTAGCGCTGCCGATCACGATTTTTCTACGAAAAATCAGGGCCCTGCGGGGCCCTGTTTCATTCCGGTCCCGCCTCGCGCAAGCGGCCCCGTTGCGGAATCTCTTTCAAAAGCCCCCCGACCCCCATTGCCGCGATGTCATCGTCGGTGACCTTGACCCCGCAGGCCAGCCGCTCCAGCACCCAATCCGCCCCGTTCAAGGCGGGGCTGCGGGCACAGCCGGGCAGGCCGATCACTGGCTTTGCGCCGAGGTCCCCCAGAAAGAGGAGATTGCCGGGGTCCACCGGCATGCCAAAGCGTTGCACCCTGCCCCCAGCCCCGCGTAGGCCTTCGGGAGCGACGTCATGCAGGTCCGACGTGGCCGAGCCCGTGAGGATGAGGAGGAGATCGCCCTTCGCAGCCCCTAGAGCCGATGCGACGCTGTCGGCCCGATGCGGAACCGTCACGCAATCCACCAGCGTGATGCCAAGCGCCCGAAGGCGGGCCTCGACGGCGCGGCGGCCCTTGGTGGCAAGCTTGGGGTCAAGGTCCGGCACTTCGGTCAGGACAAGGCTTGCGGTCTTGCAGCGGACCGGAAGCACCTTGACTGCCTGACGGGCCAGATCGCAGGCCTGTGCCAGCGCCTGTTCGGGCACGGCGTAGGCGATGATCTTGACGGTTCCGGCAAGCTGCCCTTCGGCCACACGGGCAAAGGGGGCAAGCGTCGCCAGCGTGATCGCCGGATGCACCCGGTTCAGCGCATGCACGGCGACCGGGTCCAGCCCGAGGATGCCGGGAAAGGCGGCATTCAGATTGACCCGCCCGGTGAAGGCCTGCGACAGGGTCAGTCCCGCCCTTCCCGGATCAGGCACCAGCGCCGCGGCAAGGCGGGCGGCGGCGGCATCTTCGGCCACGTCACCGGGATCAAGACGCGCCGCCATCACCTCGGCAATCCCGTGGTGCTGGAGCCGGGCAAGGTCAGACGCCGTCAAAGCGCAGCCCTTGCGCAGGCGGCCATCGGGCAGCGGCACGGAATGGGCGAGGATCGCGCCTTCGGCTTCCGACAGGGGAACGGGGCCGAAGCGCATTACTTTCGCAGGGTTTCGGTGATCTGGGCCATCACGCTGACCGCGATTTCGGCCGGAGTCTTGGCCCCGATGTCCAGTCCGACGGGGGCGTGAATCTTTGCAATCTGGTCGGGGGTAAAGCCTTCGGCGGTCAGCCGTTCGACGCGCTTGGCGTGGGTGCGCGTGGACCCGAGGCTGCCAAGGTAGAAGGCGGGGGAGTTCAGAGCAAAGCGGATCGCAGGATCATCCAGCTTTGGGTCATGCGTCAGGGTGACAATCGCCGTGCGCGCGTCCGGGGCCAGTTGCGCAAGTGCCTCGTCCGGCCAGTCGTCCAGGATCGTTTCGCCGGGAAAGCGCGCTGCCGACCCGAAGGCCGCGCGGGGATCAATCAGCGTGGGCGCGTAGCCGCAGGTGCGGGCGATGGCGAGAAGCGGCTGGGCGATATGGACCGCGCCGATGACGATCAGGCGCAAGGGTGGGTTGTGGACGGCGATGAAGCGGCCGTCTTCCTCCATCCCGGAGCGGTCGGACTTGAAGCGGGCATCGGCAGCCGGATCCTGCCCCGGGGCCACCAGCGCGCGGGTCCAGGTGTCGGGTCGGGTGACCACGGCCATGGCGCGAGAGGCCGCGCGGGCCGCCACAAGGCCCGCGAGCATGGGTTCCGCCAGTGCCTCGGGCCCGTCGCCCACGGGTTCGACAAGGACACGGATGGTGCCGCCACAGGCAAGGCCAGCGGCAAAGGCGGTCTCGTCACTGACGCCGAAGGTGAGGATGCGGGACTTGCGGTCGGCAAGGGCATCGAGGGCTTCGGTGATCACCGCCCCTTCGACGCAGCCGCCCGAAACCGAGCCCAGCATCTCTCCGTCGCCCGAGATCGCAAGCTGGCTGCCAGCCTGTCGCGGGGCGGACCCCCAGGTCTCTATCACTGTGGCAAGGGCTGCCCCGGTGCCAGCGCGGTGCCAGGCAAGAGCGGCTTCGGGGATCAGGTCATGCTCGGCGCGGGTCATGGGCCGATTATGCGTCCTGGCCCCGGGCATTGCCACCAAAATGAACGCGCCGCGAGCGGGGCTCGCGGCGCGTGTCTGTTCGGGGGGTGCCCGATCAGCGCAGTTGGGCGGTGCGCATCAGCGGCGTGATGACCTTGACTTCGACCCGACGGTTGAGCGGCTCGTTCTCCAGCGTGTCGATGAGCAGCTCGGTCTCGCCATAGCCCTGGACGACCATGTTCTCGGGCGGGATGTCGAAGTATTCGGTCAGGGCCAGCGCCACCGATTCCGCACGGCGGTCAGAGAGGGCGAGGTTCATTGCCGTCTTGCCGGTCGCGTCAGTGTGGCCTTCGATCAGGAAGACCTCGCGCGGGTTTTCGTCCAGAAGCTCCTGCATGACGCGACCGAGATCGGCGAGGTTGCGGGCCTCCTTGGCGGCGACGACTGCAGAGCCGGTGGCAAAGGTGACCGGTTCGACGTCGATGGTGGCGGCCAGTGCGCGCACCTCGGGGATGTCGCGGATCTGGCGGAGCGAGAACGTGCGCCCAGCCTTCTCGGCTTCCAGCACCGCAAGCTCGCGCTTCAGGGCGGTGTCGTCATCCTTGGACGAGATGATGATCCGACGCTTGGGCTTCGGCAGGTCGCGGATCACCACGATTTCCTCTTCGACAAGGTCATCGATCAGCACGTACTCGCGGCCAAGGTCATCGTAGGTGGCGCGGCGCAGGACGCGGCCGGTGGCGTCGCGGATGGTGACGACTTGCGTGCCATCGGCGCGCTCGACGATGGTGCGGGTCGAGCCGTCGCGGAACGTCTCGGTCCGGACGGTCGAGCCGGGGCGGCGGATCACGGTGTCGTCGTCCTTCAGCACCCGGTAGGTTCCGTCGGGTTGCAGCACGATGACCCGGTCGCCGGTGTTCGACACCACGCGGCTGTCCTGCGGGCCCATGGTCGAGACCGTGGTATCAGCTGCGGCGGCCCGGTTGTTCTTGATGATCGCGCCTACGGCGAGGGCACCAAGGACCAGAAGCCCGGCCTTCTCGAGGTCCGACAGCCCGCTTTTCTTGCCCGAGGCGAGTTCCACGGGTGCAGCCGCGAACTCATCAGCCGAGGTGCGGACGCTGCCTTCGGCGATCGTCTCGGTCACGTCAGCGACCAGCGAAGCCGGATCAGGTTCGGCCAGGGTCACTATGCCGTCGGTGGCAGCAGGGGCCGCGGCCACCAGTCCAGCAGCGGCCAGCGTCGAGGGGTCGATGGCAGACGGATCGGCAGTCAGAAGCTCGGTCAGGCTTTCGACTTCGGTCTCAGAGACTTCCGGCGCATCAACCGGCACGACCTCGATGGCCGGATCAGGTTCGGCGGTCTTCAGACCCGCTGCCGGATCGACGATTTCGCCCTCGCTGGTGATGGCCAGTTCGGCTTCGGCTTCTGCCACAGCTTCAGCGGCGACTGCGGAATCAACGACCTCACCGGTGGCAGAGTCGAGGATGGCATCGGCAGGGACCTCGAGAACGGGTTGCTCGGCGACCGGCTCCTCAGTGGCGGGCTCCTCGACGACAGGTTCTTCGACGACGGGCTCTTCGGCGACCGGCTCTTGGACGACTGGTTCTTCAACAGCAGGTTCTTCCAAAACCGGCTCTTCGACGACTGGCTCTTCGACGGCAGGCACTTCGGCGACCGGCTCTTCCACAACCGGTTCCTCTGCAGGAGCGGCGGATTCGGCTTCTGCGGCGGCTTCGGCAGCCGCTGCTTCGGCGGCAGCCTGCTCTTCTGCAGCCAATGCGGCAGCGGCAGCATCAGCTTCGGCCTGCGCGGCGGCGGCAGCAGCGGCTTCAGCCTCAGCTTGAGCGGCGGCTTCGGCCTGAGCGGCCTCTTCGGTGGCCAGCGCTGCAGCGGCGTCGGCTTCAGCCTGAGCAGCAGCGGCTTCAGCTTCTGCCTGCGCGGCGGCTTCTGCAGCTGCAGCTGCGGCAGCCTCGGCCTCAGCCTGGGCGGCAGCTTCAGCCTGCGCGGCGGCTTCCGCTGCAGCAGCGGCCTCAACTTCGGCCTGGGCTGCAGCCTCTGCAGCAATAGCGGCTTCTGCGTCGGCAGCAGCCTGAGCATCTGCTGCGGCCTGTGCTTCGGCTTCCGCCGCAGCGGTGGCCTCGGCATTGGCGGCGGCTTCGGCGTCAGCGGCGGCTTTCGCGGCGACCTGCGCGGTGAGAGCTTCGGCTGCTGCCGGATCCGTGGCCTTCAGCGCCTCAATGATCGCTTCGATGTCACAAGCGGCCTCGGTCGCGGGCAAGCAGAGGACGGAACCATCCGCACCCGTAACCGATCCGTCCTCGTTCAATACCTGCGCAAAGGCGGGCATCGCGCCCATGGGGCTGATGGCGACGGACAGAGCCGTCGACAGGGCCGTGGTGGAAACCAGAAGCTTTCTCATTACCAGTCCTCGTTCATATGGGCATGGGACAACCGCATCGAAGCGATCCGGTTCCCGTTCTGCCCGGTAGACGTAACAAAGCGCGGTTTCGCCTGATATGCGATATCAGCGGTCTGCCAGCGGATATCCTGCGCGGAGCGCCGCTTATTCCCGGATCAGTTGAAGCAGCCGGTCACGTTCGCCCCGGTCATCCTTTTCCGAAATCGCCCGTCCAAGGGCTTCCAGAGATGCGATCGAATGGCCGGCGCGGAAGCTGTCGACATGGGGCAGGATCGCGCGGATGCCCTGCGCCTTGGGCGCAAAGCCGGTCCAACGGAGCAGCGGGTTCAGCCAGATCAGGCGGCGGCAGGACAGATGCAGGCGTTCGGTTTCCTTCGCCAGAAGGCTGGTGTCATCCCGATCCAGCCCGTCAGTGATGAGGAGGACGACCGCCCCCTGCCCCAGTACACGGCGCGACCAGTCACGGTTGAAGGCGTGCAGGGATTGGCCAATGCGGGTGCCGCCGGACCAGTCCTGCGCTTCCGCCCCGGCGGCTTTAAGGGCGGCATCGACGTCGCGGGCGCGCAGGTGGCGGGTGATGTTGGTCAGCCGGGTACCGAAGGTGAAGGCGTGGACCTTCGCCCAGCCCTGGCCTTTGCGGTTCGCGACAGCGTGGACGAAATGGAGGACCATGCGCGAATAGTCGGCCATGCTGCCGGAGATGTCGCAGAGGACGATCAGGTTCGGCCAGCGCGTCACCGGGGCCTTGTGGACGAGCGTCGCGATTTCGCCGCCGTGGCGCATCGCCTCGCGCAGGGTGCGGCGAGCGTCGATCCGGGCGGTGAGGGTCGAGGGGGCCGAGCGGCGGGTTTTCAGCGGTTGGACCGGAAGCGAAAGCTTCGCCAGCATCCGCTTGGCGGCGGCGATTTCGTCCGCCGACATCTGTTCGAAGTCGAGCGTCTTCAGCCGTTCCTCTGACGACATGGTGGCGGTGGCGTCGATCTCGATCTGGTCGGCTTCGGGGGTGTCCTTCGGCGCAGGCGGCAGCTGGCCATCGAGCAGCGCCTCGGCCGCGCGCTTTTCGGCGGCTTCGGCGATGCGGTCCTCTTGCACGCCGCGGACCTGCGGCAGCAACATCGACATCATGTGTTCCAGATACCGCGGATCGCGCCAGAACAGGCGAAAGACCTGCGCGAAGGTGGACCGTTCCTCAGGGCGCGAGACGAAGATGGCTTGCAGGGTGAAGTAGAAATCCTCGCGCCGGTCGAACCCTGCGGCGGCCACGGCGTTCACCGCATCGAGCGTGCGCCCGGGACCGATGGGCAGGCCCGCCTTGCGCAGGGCGCGGGCGAAATGGGCGATGTTGTGGGCAAGCTTGCCGTCTTCGGGAATGTCGAGGGGCGCGTAGTCAACCGGCATCGGGACCAAGCACCTGGGTCAGGTTCTGGGCATGGATGCGGGCGTAGGGCTCGAACCAGGTCAGGTTGCCGGCCGCCAGATCCGTGCCGATGATCGCCTGCAGCGGCGTGGAGCAGCGGTCCGGGGCCTCGCGCAGCGATGCCAGAAAGCCGACATAACGCAGGGTGGCCTGAAGGAAGCCCGGCCCGTAGCCGCCCGCCGCGATCACCTCCGGGTCGCCGTGACAGGGCAGGATATGCCGGGGGTTCAGCGCGGCAAGGCGGGCAAGGTCGGTCAAGTGGGTGTGCAGGTGGTCCGGCTCGCCGACATAGGTCACGGTGTCTTCCATCGTGTCGCCGGCCAGAAGCACGCCTGCGTCGGCAAGCCAGATCACCGTGGCATCGTCGGAATGAATGTTGGCCTCGATCAGCTCGACCGTCCGGGTGCCGAGGGTCAGGGTCATCCGACCCTGAAAGGTGGCAGTCGGCTGGACAAGCGGCCGGATCGGCGGCCAGTCCTTGCCGCCTTCGATCTCGTCGCGCCGGGCGGCCAGATGCGCGGCCGTGCGGGCGTTTGCGATGATCTCGACGTCGCCAAAAGCCTCGGTTCCCGCGACATGGTCCTTGTGCCAGTGGCTGAGGATCACCCGCAGCTGCCGCACGCCCAGCCCGTCCAGATGCGCCCGGATCGCATGGCCGTGGGCCAGCGAGGTGCCGGTGTCGTAGACCAGCGCCTGATCGCCCTCCACCAGCGCGAAGCTTGCCACGCCAAGCGACAGCGCACCGTCATCGACCCAGTTCTCGCGCGGATCAAAGCGGTAGCCGGGCACACGGCCGTCGTAATAGGCGAAGATGCCGGGATGAGGGGCCAGAATGCGCAGATGCGGCGGGGTCATGCCGGGGCCAGCTCGCGCTTGACCTCGTCTAGGAGGCGCTTGGCCTCGGAGCCTTGCAGTTTCTGGATGTCGTCCTGGTATTTCAGGATGGCGCCAAGGGTGTCGGAGATGACTTCGGGCGACAGGGCAAGGACGTCGAGGGCGAGAAGGCATTTCGCCCAGTCGATGGTCTCGGCCACGCCGGGGCGCTTGAACAGGTCCTCGCGGCGGAGTTTCTGCACGAAGGCGACGACTTCGCGGGAGAGCTGGGCCTGCGCTTCGGGGGCGCGGGAGTGGAGGATTTCCAGCTCGCGGTCGAAGGTCGGGTAGTCGACCCAGTGGTAAAGGCAGCGGCGTTTGAGGGCGTCGTGCACCTCACGCGTGCGGTTCGAGGTGAGGATGACGATGGGGGGTTCGGGGGCCTTGATGGTGCCAAGCTCGGGGATGGTGACCTGGAAGTCGGAGAGGGCTTCGAGGAGGAAGGCCTCGAAGGGTTCATCCGTGCGGTCAAGTTCGTCGATAAGAAGGACCGGCGCGCCGCCGGGTTGCGGGCGCATGGCGGCGAGGAGCGGGCGTTCGATCAGGTACTCTTCGGTGAAAAGCTCGGTCTTCAGTTGGTCGCGGTCCGAGGTACCTTCCGCGGTGCGGATGGCGATCATCTGGGCGGCGAAGTTCCATTCGGCGACGGCAGAGGCGGCGTCGAGGCCTTCGTAGCATTGCAGGCGGATCAGGCGGCGGCCAAGGGCGGCGGCGAGGGTCTTGGCGATCTCGGTCTTGCCCGTGCCCGCCTCGCCTTCCAGGAACAGGGGCCGTCCGAGTTTGAGGGAGAGGAAGACGACCGTGGCTAGCGCGCGGGAGGCGACATAGCCCTGACCGGAAAGGAGCGTTTCGACGGCGTCGATGCTTTGCGGGATCTGGGTCACGGGGCCTCCGGCGTTGGGGCGAGAGTGGCGGGCGGGTCGGCGGGGGTCAAGGCGGGATCGGTGGCCTCGGTCTGCAACCATAGTCGTAAGGACCGCAAGGGCGCGCGGTCGGGGCGGGTGTCGGGCCAGACGAGGTAGTAGGAGCCAAGCGCGCGGACGGGAGGGCCGAAGATGGGGAACAGGCGGCCCTCGGACAGCTCGCGCTGGATCAGGAAGGTCGGGATCAGCGCCGCGCCCATGCCGTGGATCGCACCTTGGGTCAGGGTGGCGAACTGGTCGAACATCATGCCGGGAGGCCTGAGGCCGGGGTGGCCATGGTGGGCAAGCCAGCGGCCCCAGTCCCCGGTGCGGGATTCCAGTTGCAGGAGTGGGTGGGTCAGGATGTCGGTGGCTTTGGTCAGCGGCAGGAAGCCAGATGCAGCGACGGCGAGGACCTCTTCGTCCATGAGTTTCAGGTAATGGACACCGGGCCAGTCCTGTCGGCCATAATGGATGGCGGCGTCGAACTGGGTTGTGGCGAAGTCGAAAGGTCTAAGCCGGGTGGACAGGTTCAGCGTTACCTCAGGGTGGCTTTGCGTGAAGCGGGCAAGGCGGGGGGCCAGCCAGTGCATCCCGAAAGCGGGGAGGATGGCGAGGTTCAGCGAGCCCCCGGTCGGGTTGGCACGCAGGGTGATCGAGGCAGAGGCCAGCAATTGCAGGGCCTTTCTTACCTCGGCTACGTAATCCTGCCCGGCAGGTGTTAGCCGCAGGCGCTGGCGTTCGCGGATCAGGAGGGGCACGCCGAGTTGGCTTTCCAAGCCCTGCAACGCGCGGCTGATGGCGCCTTGGGTCAGGCTCAACTCCTCGGCAGCGGCGGAGGCGGTGCCAAGACGGTCGACGGCCTCCAAAGCCATCAGGGCCGGGATCGGCGGCAGGTAGCGGCGGGGCAGCATTATGAGTTTCCCTCATGAACCCGTGCAAGGACTTCGATAGCCTGCCCTGCCCTTTTCTGCAATGATGTGGGTCAAAGATGGAGGTTCCCATGCCCGATACCCTGCACACCCAACCGAAGCTGAAAGCCAAGGACGCGCCCGATCTGGGCCGGTTCGACTGGGAAGACCCGTTCCGTCTGAACGACCAGCTGACCGAGGAAGAGCGGATGCTGCGCGACGCGGCGCGGGACTATGCGCAGGCAAAGCTCCAGCCGCGGGTTATTGCGGCCTACCGGGACGAGACGACGGACCCGTCGATCTTCCGCGAGATGGGCGAGATGGGGCTTCTGGGCGTGACGATCCCCGAGGAATACGGCGGGCTCGGCGCGTCCTACGTGGCCTATGGCCTCGTGGCGCGGGAGGTCGAGCGGGTCGATTCGGGCTATCGGTCGATGATGTCCGTTCAGTCTTCACTGGTGATGTACCCGATCTACGCCTACGGGACCGAGGAGCAGCGGCAGAAATACCTGCCGAAGCTGGCCTCTGGTGAGTGGATCGGCTGTTTCGGCCTGACCGAGCCTGATGCAGGGTCGGACCCGTCGGGGATGAAGACGACGGCAAAGAAGACGGCGAACGGCTATGTGCTGAACGGCGCGAAGATGTGGATTTCCAACGCCCCCATCGCGGATGTCTTCGTCGTCTGGGCCAAGTCCGAAGCGCATGGCGGCAAGATCAAGGGCTTTGTCCTCGACAAGGGCATGAAGGGTCTGTCCGCGCCCAAGGTTGGAGGCAAGCTGTCCCTGCGCGCCTCCATAACCGGCGAGATCGTGATGAAGGATGTGGAGGTCGGCGAGGACGCACTGCTGCCCTTCGTCGAGGGGCTGAAGGGGCCGTTCGGCTGTCTGAACCGGGCGCGCTATGGCATCAGCTGGGGCGTCATGGGCTCGGCCGAGTTCTGCATGCATGCCGCACGCCAGTACGGGTTGGACCGCAAGCAATTCGGCAAGCCGATCGCGGGGACGCAGCTTTTCCAGCTGAAGCTTGCCAACATGATGACCGAGATTTCACTGGGCCTGCAGGCCAGCCTGCGGGTGGGTCGCCTGCTGGACGAAGCGAATGCCGCGCCAGAGATGATCAGCCTTATCAAGCGCAACAACTGCGGCAAGGCGCTGGAGGCGGCCCGCTGGGCGCGCGACATGCATGGTGGCAACGGCATCCAGGAAGATTTCCAGATCATGCGCCACATGGTGAACCTGGAGACGGTGAACACCTATGAGGGCACGCATGACATCCACGCGCTGATCCTGGGCCGGGCAATCACCGGCGTGCAGGCTTTCTTCTGATCCGGCCTGCGTGCTACGCCTTGCTGGCGTGGCGCGTATGGAGAGGGCAGATGCCTCCGGCAGGGATATTTGGGGACGAAGAATGGCGGCCGCGGTGCGCATAACCGCGGTCCTGACCGTTCGGAACGAAGGCGCGTTCCTCCTGGAATGGCTGGCGCATCACCGGGCATGTGGCGTCACCGATTTCCTCGTCTTTTCCAACGATTGCGACGACGGCACCGATGCGATGCTGGACCGGTTGGCCGAGCTGGGCTGGCTGACCCATCTGCGCAATCCCGGGCCGCATCCCGAAGGCCCGCAATGGGCGGCGCTGAAGCTGGCCGACAAGCACCCTCTGGTCCGCGAAGCAGACTGGCTTTTGCCGCTGGATATCGACGAGTTCGTCAATGTCCATGTCGGCGACCGGACGATCCCCGCGCTGCTGGCGGCCCTGCCCGAGGCCACGGCGATCACCTTGACCTGGCGCCTGTTCGGCAATGCCGGGGTGGTGGAGTTCACTGACGTCCCGGTGACCGAAACCTTCACGAAGGCCGCTCCTGCAGAGCTTTACTGGCCCTGGCGCGCGCTTCTGTTCAAGACGCTGGTCCGGAATGACGGAAGCTATGCCAAGCTGGGCGTCCACCGCCCGCGCAGCCCGGATGCGGAACGGATGGCGGGGCAGCGCTGGTTTGACGGGTCGGGGCGCGTGCTGCCAGCGTCCTTTCACACCAAGCGCATCTTTTCCAATGTCGGACGCGACCCCTATGCGCTTGTCCAGCTGAACCACTATCCCCTTGGCGCGGTGCAAAGCTTTGTCCTGAAGCGCGACCGGGGCCGGGCGGTCCATGCCGATGGCGGGCTCGATGCGGGCTATTGGGTGGA
>JBKDYO010000157.1:0-6232 GCA_046305855.1 Paracoccaceae bacterium | reverse complement strand
CGACTGGATGAGCGTGGCCGAGAACATCGCCCTCTCGCTCGGTTACGTCCGGAGCGGCTTCCGCATCGACTGGACCGCGACCGAGGCCCGGGCCGACGAGGCCCTCAAGCTGGTCAAGGCCGAATTCCCCGCAACCGCCCGTGTCTCAAGTCTGACGCGCACCCAGAAATCCCTCGTCGCCATCGCCCGCGCCCTTGCTGCCGACTGCGACTTCCTCGTCCTCGACGAACCCACCGCCAGCCTTCCTGCCGACGAGGTGGAACTCCTGTTCGACGCCCTCCGCCCGCTGAAAGCGAAGGGCGTCGGCATGATCTACGTTTCCCACCGCCTCGACGAAATCTTCCGCATCGCCGACCGCGTCGCCGTCCTCCGTGACGGCCAGTTGGTCGGCATGCGCCCCGTCGAACACACCACACCCGAGGAACTCGTCTCGCTCATCGTAGGCCGCAAAGCGCGTGAGATCGCCCGGCCCCCGGTCCAGGACGGCCCCGCCATCCTGTCCGTCGAAAGCCTCAAAACTCCCGCCGTCGGCCCCGTCAGCTTCCAGATCAAGCGGGGCGAACTCCTTGGCCTCGCGGGCCTGCGCGGCGCCGGACATGAAGACATCGGCCGCGCCCTTTTCGGCGTCATCCCCCATGCCGGAAAGATCACCCTCGACGGCAAGCAACCCAACCTCGCCACCCCGCAGACCGCCATGCGGTCCGGCATCGGCCTCGTCGCCCGCGACCGCGTCGGCGAAAGCGTGGCACCCGGCATGGCGATCCGCGAAAACGCCTTCCTCAACCCTTCAGCCACCGGCCGCAGCGCCCTGTCCCTGATGTCGGCGGGCCGCGAGGAAGGCCTCGCCCGCGCCATCGGCCAACGCGTCGGCCTCTCCCCGAACGACCCCACCCTCGCAATCGAAGCCCTCTCCGGCGGCAACCAGCAAAAGGTCGTCGTCGGCCGCTGGCTCGACTCAGGTCGTCGCCTCCTCGTCACCGAGGACCCCACCGCAGGCGTCGATGTCGGCGCCAAGGCCGAGATTTACCACCTCCTCTACCAGGCCCTCGCCTCCGGTATGGGCGTCCTCGTCGTCTCCACCGATTTCGAGGAAATCGCCAACATCTGCCACCGCGCCATCGTCTTTTCGCGCGGCCTCCCCGTCGCCGAACTGACCGGCGTCGAACTTTCCACCGAATCCCTGATCCAGGCCGCATCGGCCGGTGAAGCCGCCTGAGGACCAAGATGCCCGGTATCGAATCCAACGCCGTCGAGCCCACCAAGGACGAACTTCGCGGCCTCTCCTCGGGGCAAAAGCTGGTCCGGCTTATCCCGACCTACGGCCTTGTCATCCTGATGTTCGGGCTGATCCTGTTCTTTTCGGTGCTTCTGCCCAACACCTTCCCGACGCTCCTCAACCTCCGCTCTATCCTGTCGGACAAGGCGATCATCGCGCTTCTGTCGCTCGCCGCGATGATCCCCATGGTCGCCGGCCGCATCGACCTGACCGTCGGCTACGGCATCGTCCTCTGGCACATCCTTGCCATTTCCTTGCAGACCATGTTCGGCCTCCCCTGGCCCCTCGCCGTCGCCGTGGTCCTGGTCCTTGGCATCATCGTCGGGGCGCTGAACGGCCTCCTCGTCGAAGTCGCCCGCATCGACAGCTTCATCGCCACGCTCGGCACCGGGACGATCCTCTACTCCATCGCCCTTTGGCACACCGGGGGCCGCCAGATGGTGGGCCAGTTGCCGGACGCCTTCTACGCGATCAACGGCACCTTCGTCTTCGGCCTGCCGATCACCGCCTTTTATGTCCTCGCGATCACCCTGATCCTCTGGGTCATCCTCGACTACACACCCATCGGCCGCTACCTCTACGCCATCGGCGCCAACCAGCGCGCGGCGGAACTGAACGGCATCCCGACCCGGAAATTCGTGATCGGGGCCTTCGTGACCTCCGGCGCGCTGACCGCCCTTGCCGGGGTCCTCCTCGCCTCGAAACTGCGGATCGGGCAGGCGAGCGTCGGCCTCGAATTCCTGCTCCCCGCCCTTGTCGGCGCCTTCCTCGGCTCGACCACCATCAAGCCCGGTCGCGTCAACGTCTGGGGCACCATCGTGGGCGTGATGATCCTCGCCGTCGGCATCTCGGGCATCCAGCAATTCGGCGGCAGCTTCTGGGTCGAACCCCTGTTCAACGGCACCACGCTTCTCATCGCCATCGGCATCGCCGGATACGCGCAACGCAAGAAAGGCGCGAAATCCAAATAACTCAGCATCTTATGGGAGGAAACCACATGCTGAAACGGACTCTGCTTCAAACCCTTCTCGCCGGGACGGCCCTTGCTTTCACTGGCCTCGCGGCCTTCGCGCAAGACGCCTTCGACGGCCCGACCTCGGGCCCCAAGGCCGCCGAGGGGAAAACCATTGTCGTCCTCGCCGCCGACCTGAAGAACGGCGGTATCCTGGGGGTGACCACGGGCATCGAGGAAGCCGCCGCCAAGATTGGCTGGGAAGTGAAAGTCCTTGACGGTGCGGGCTCGGTGCAAAGCCGCTCGGCCGCTGTCGGCCAGGCGCTGGCGCTGAACCCCGCCGGGATCGTCATCAACGGCTTTGACGCCGCCGAACAGGCCGCCGCGCTGGAAGGCGTGACTGCCGCGGGCATCCCGATGGTCTCCTGGCACTCCGGCCCCAAGATCGGCTGCGACGCGCCGGGCGGCATCTTTGCCAACGTCTCGACCGATGCGATGACCGTGTCGGACGTCGCGGCGAAATGGGCGCTGGATGACGCGGGCGGCAAGCCGGGCGTGGTGATCTTCACCGACTCGACCTACCAGATCGCCATCGACAAGGCCGATCGTATGAAAGCCGCGATCGAGGCTGCGGGCGGCACCGTCCTCGAATACGTCGACACGCCCATCGCCGAAACCTCGACCCGCATGGGCCCGCTGACCACCACGCTTCTGCAGAAATACGGTGCAAGCTGGACGCACTCGCTGGCGATCAACGACCTCTACTTCGACTTCATGGGTCCGTCGCTCGCCGCAGCCGGGATCGACGGCAAGGGCGCACCCAAGGCTGGCTCGGCTGGTGACGGCTCCGAAGCCGCCTTCCAGCGCATCCGCACCGGGCAGTACCAGGCCGTCACCGTGGCGGAACCCCTGAACCTGCAGGGCTGGCAGCTGGTGGACGAGCTGAACCGCGCCGTCCAGGGCGAGGCCTGCTCGGGCTACATCACCGCGCCCGCGCTGGTCACCGAAGAGGGCCTTGCCAACACCGAAGGCAACGCCTTCGACCCGAACAACGGCTACCGCGAGGCTTATGCCGCAATCTGGGGCAAGTGACCTTGTGACTAGCCTGCGCTGGCGGGATGCTCCCCACTCGCCAGCGCGCCTATCCCCGACCTGACGCGCCAAGCCCCCGGATCACGGCCCGGGCAGCAGCCATCACCGGCTCTTCCGTCTCGCGCAGAATGGCAATCCTGTCGAACCTCGACGGGTCCCGCGCAACCGCTGTCCGCAGCGCAGCGCCGAAGGCCATCCGCAGCTCGGTTCCAATGTTGAACTTGCAAATGTGGGACCCGCCGGCCAGCAGCGCTCGCTCGTCCACCGGTACGCCCGACCCGCCATGGATCACCAGCGGCACCGATGTCACCGCTTCGATCCGTCGGATCAGCGCGACGTCCAACCCATGGCCAGCATCCTGCTGCAGGTGCACGTTCCCCACCGAGACCGCCAGCGCATCCACCCCCGTCTCCCGGGCAAACCGCGCCGCTTCCCCCGGATCGGTCCCGGTCGAGGCCTTCCCCCCGGCATAGCCGACGACGCCCAGCTCGCCCTCGCAGGACGCCCCCGCCGCATGGGCCAGCGCCACGACCTCGGCCGTCAGGGCGATGTTTTCGTCCAGGGCCAAGGCCGACCCGTCGATCATCACCGAGGTGAAACCCTCCCCCAGCGCGACCCGGCAGTCCTCCACCGAATAGCCATGGTCCAGATGCGCCACCACCGGCACCGATGCGGCTTCAGCCAGATGCCGGAACATCGCCCCCCAGATCGCCACCGGCATATGCGCCCGCGCCCCCGGCCCCGCCTGCAGGATCACCGGAGCCCGCTCCGCCTCCGCCGCCCGCACATAGGCGCGCGCATCCTCCCAGCCCAGACACACCAGCCCCGGCACCGCATAGCCGTCCCGCAGGGCGGGACCCAGAACCTCGGCCAGCGTCGCCAGCGTCATTTGAACTTGGCCACCATGTCCAGGATCCCCGGGATCGTGTGCACCTGCGCCGCATGGGTCGGCTGGAAATGCTGCTTCAGACTGCGTTGCGACAGACCGCCAAGGATGGTGAAGTAATACATCTCATACCCCGGCAGCGCGCAGCAGGGGTGATAGCCCTTGTCGATCAGCACCGTGGACCGGTTCATGATGTGGTACGCATCGCCCGGCTCGTTATCCACCCGCTGCAGCATCTGCATCCCCGAGCCATAGTCGGGCCGGAACCGAAAATTGTAGCACTCGTCATGCCGCGTCTCCTCCGGCAGCCGGTCCGTGTCGTGCTTGTGGGAGGGAAACCCCGACCACCCTCCAGCGCCCACCGTGAACAGCTCCGACACCAGCAGCCGCCCGACCCGGTCATGATACTTGGTCCCGAGGATATGCTTGATCTTGCGGTGCGTCTTGGTGTCGTCCGACCCGTATTGCACCACATCCAGATCGCCCGCGCGCACGGCAAAGGGCCGCAGCACCTGATCGAATTTCGCCCCGGCGATAAACGTCTCGGTGTCGGTCAACGCCGTGATCCGCGCACCCGTGTCCGAGGGCACATAGACCCCCTCCGGCTCGCCGTCCCACACATCCACGCCCCGGTTGCCGATCCCGGCAAAGCTTTCCCCCGCCGCTTCGACCGTCACTGTCCCCGTCGCCGGGACCACGCAGGTCTCATAGCCCGGGGTGCGGTAGTCGAAGACCTCACCAGCCTTCAGCCGGACGATGTTGAAATAGACCAGCGGCACCAGCGCATCTGCCATATCGACGATGGCGCGGTTCTGGTTGTCATGGGGGGCAATGTGCATGGGGGGTCTCTCTATGCGGACGGGCCGGGGTGGGTGGCAAGGAAGGCGTCAAGCTCGGACTGATCGGGCATCGCCGGGGCACAGCCGACCCGGGCGACGACCATCGCTGCGGCAGCGGACCCGCGCAGAACGGCCGTCCGGACCGGAAGGCCCAAGGCCAGGGCCGCAAGAAACGCCCCCAGAAAACTGTCGCCCGCCCCGGTCGGTTTCAGGGCCTGTGTCGGATAGATGCCGGTGGCAAACTCTCCGTCCCGGGTCAGGGTGATCGCACCCTTTTCGCCCATCTTGTAGACGACGATCTGTGCGCCTTCCCGGATCAGGCTCCGGGCCTTGTCCAGCCCCCGGTCCGGATCCCCGGCCATGAAGCCGAACTCGACATCGTTGCCGACGATCACATCGCACATCGCTCCGGCCCGGGAATAGGTCTGGGCGGCGACCTCGGCGGATGGCCAGGAATAGGGCCGGTAATCGACATCAAAGATCAACGGCAGCCCGGCGGCGCGGGCCAGATCGAAGGCGCGGAACGCCGCACTGCGCGACGGCTCCGCCGCCAGCACGGTGCCCGTCGTCACCAGCGCCGAAAAGCCTGTGTAATCGACCGCCTCGACATCTGGCGTCGACATTGCAAAGTCTGCCGCGCCGTTGCGGTAGATCACCGACTGGCAATTCTCGAGCCGCGTTTCCACCACTGCCAGCGAGTTTCGCGCCTCGCCGCCTTCGGTTCGCACAAGGCCATGGTCCACGCCATAGGCCGCGAGTTGGTTCAGGCAGAACCGCCCGACAGCGTCATCCGACACCCGCGTCAGCAGCGCCGCCTGACACCCCTGCCGGACCAGCGCCACCGCGATGTTGGCCGAGGACCCGCCCAGATGGGCAACAAAACGGCTGGCCTCTTCCATCCGCGTGCCCGGAGGGTCGGCATAAAGGTCCATCCCCGCCCGCCCGATGACGAGGAACTTCCGTCCCTTCAGCCGTTCCAGATCCGCCATAACGCCCCCCGCGCTGCTTTGGTCCACACGGGACTTGCGCGCCCTTTCGAGGGAGGATACAACTTTTGCAACCGGTTGCAACAGTGACCGCAGATGGAACCTGGCGATGGCAGAGATCGGGATCGGACTGGTCGGCGGCGGCTACATGGGCAAGGCGCATGCGGTCGCCTATGCGGCAGTTGGCGCGGTGTTCAACAC
>JBKDYO010000156.1:0-47026 GCA_046305855.1 Paracoccaceae bacterium | reverse complement strand
GTCATCCTTCGCAGCGACGTCCCCTGTGACACTCTCCTGGGTGCTGAATGCTTACACCATCCTTTCGGCGGCCTTTCACGTGCCTGCAGGCCGATTGGTTGACGTTCACGGGGCCAAGCGGCTGTTTCTGTTCGGCGTGGCTCTCTTCACCTTGTCCTGTGCCGCGTGCGGGGTGGCCACCGGTACCACACCGCTGATTGCTGCGCGCATCTTGCAGGCTGTTGGCAGCGTCATGCTGACACCCGCCTCGCTTGCGCTGATCCTTGGCGCGTTCCCTGCCGACAAGCGCAGCGCAATCGTTGGATTGTGGAGCGCGGCCGGCGCCCTTGGGGCCGCTGTCGGTCCCTCTGACTAAGGACTGTTTTCAAGGTCGCAGCGAACCTGACCAAACGGCAGCTTTCCGCCCTTTGCGTAGGGGAGGCGCTTCCGGCCAAAAAGTGAGTACCCGTGCTGATCGCCATAACTGCGCCTCAGCTTCCGCGAACGGGCCATTCGTAAAAAGTGTCGCATCACGCGGTGGCCAAATGCCGGCTGCGGGTTGCGTCTTCGATCTTGTTGGGGGTGCGAGACCCTCGTCGGGTTTGCAACCGGACGCAGCCGCGCCGATCTGCGTTTCGACCCTTCCTCAACGCTGATCGACAACACCAGGCTACGCCCCGAACCCGAACGATCCGTGGCTGTCACCATCTTTTTCGACACCAATAACCAAGGCCTGTCGAAATCTGCCGACCCCGCCGCACACTATCATGAGCGGGTAGGAACACGCTCATTCCTCAACAGGCCGTTGACCTACGGCGACATGAAAAGAAAGGCGATACCCGTGCATTACATGCTGCAGTTCTACGAAAACCCCCAGGAACGGGCGAAACACCACGATCCCGCGCAGGTCGAGGCCTATTTCGCTGGCTGGACCGCCTTTATCGGCACGCTCGCGCAATCCGGGGCCATGGTCAGTGGCAACGGGCTGCTGCCGCCCGATACCGCGACCACGCTTCGCGTAACGAACGGCACGCGACAAGTCGTCGATGGTCCCTTCGCCGACAACAAGGAGATACTGGGCGGCTATGTCATCCTTGACGTGCCCGATCTTGACGCAGCTCTCGAATGGGCAGCGCGGGTTCCCTGCGTGACGGCAGGGTCAGTCGAAATCCGTCCGATCCTGCCGCCCCCAGCTGCCTGAAGGACGACGCACGCTGCGAAGCGGCCGCGCAGGGCGGTTCTTCCGGCGCGCGGGTCCCGCCGTATACTGCGGGCGATTCTCGCTTCGCACGCACTCAGCCAACAACGGGCCGTCTGCTGGCGGTCATCCTCAAAAGCAAGGCTATACCAAATGCACTACATGCTACAGTTCCGCGAAACCCCCGAGGAAAGGGCCAAGCCCAACGACCCTGCGCAGGTCGGGGTCTATTGGGGTGGCTGGCAGGCCTATATCGGCGCACTTGCGCAATCCGGGGTAATGATCGGCGGTAACGTGCTGCGCCCACCCGAAACCGCGACGACGCTGCGGGTCGAGAACGGCACGCGGCACGTCGTCGATGGCCCGTTCGCCGACACCAAAGAGCAACTGGCCGGGTTCGTCATCCTCGACGTGCCCGATCTCGATGCAGCCCTCGAATGGGCTGCACGGGCGCCGTGTGCAGCGGGCGGTTCGGTCGAGGTTCGCCCCGTGCTGCCGCCGCCCGCCTCCTGATGGGTGAAGCGCGCCGCAATACCGCCGCGCAAGCGACGCTTGCGGCGCGCGAGTCCTACGGGAAGCTCCTTGCGATCCTCTCCGCGCGCACGCGCGATGTGGCCGGTGCCGAGGATGCACTGGCGGACGCCTTCGCCGCGGCGCTTGTGCAGTGGCCTACGGGTGGCGTGCCAGACAACCCGGTCGGCTGGCTTCTGACCGTTGCGCGGCGCAGGGCAGGCCACGCCGCCGCGCGACGCCAAACCGCCGACCACGGCGCTGCGATGGTGAAAATGCTGGAAGATGAACGCAACGACAGCGCCTCGGACGGCTTTGGCGACGACCGGCTGAAGCTGATGTTCGCCTGTACCCATCTGGCCATCGCGGCAGACGCGCAGGCGCCCTTGATGTTGCAGACGGTCCTTGGCCTCGATGCCGGCCGGATCGCCGCTAGCTTTCTGACCGCGCCCGCCTCGATGGGTCAGCGGCTGGTGCGTGCCAAGCGCCGCATCCGTGATGCCGGTGTCGCCTTTGCGATTCCCGAAGCGCAAGAAATCCCTGCGCGGCTGTCTGCGGTGCTGTCAGCGATCTACGCGGCCTATGGCACCGCCTGGGATGACGTAGCCGGTGCCGACCCGCGGCTGGCCGACCTCGCGGATGAGGCGATCTGGCTGGCGCGGCTGACGGTGCAGCTCGCGCCCGACCAGCCCGAAGCGCTTGGCCTCCTTGCCCTGATGCTCCACTGCGAGGCGCGGCGGTCGGCGCGGCGCGGCCCCGATGGCGCCTTCATCCCGCTGCGCGCGCAGGATGTCGGCCTGTGGTCGCGCGACATGATGGCCGAGGCCGAGGCCGCCCTGCGCGCCGCCGCTCGCGCCGCACAGCCCGGTCGGTTCCAGACAGAGGCCGCGATCCAGTCGCTTCACGCGCAAAGCCGCATGACAGGCGACCGTCTGCACGGCCCGCTGGCGCAGCTTTATGACGTGTTGGCCCGGTTCGCGCCCACCACCGGCGTGCTGGTGGCGCGTGCTGTCGCGCTCGCCGAAAATGGCGAGGACGACACCGCAATGTTGCAACTCGACGCGATCACGACTGCCGAAGCCTATCAGCCGTGGTGGGCCGCGCGCGCCCGTATCCTCTGGCTCAACGACCAAAAGTCAGCCGCCCGCGAGGCTGCAACCCGCGCGGCCGGTCTCAGCAATGATCCAGGCATCCGGCGCTTTTTGCTGGCGGGCGGATATCAGGCCGAGGCGCAGCGATAGATCCGCCGTCATCTTTACAGACTGCCAACATAACGTGGGCCTGCGTCCGGTGGCTGGAACAGCTCGTGCCCGTAGCGAAAGTCAGCTTTGCCGACCTTGGTGGTTTGAGGGGCGTCACTTTTCGACTGTACGCCTTTCGTGCCGTCCATGGCTGGCATAGCCTCTTTGGGGTCGTCGATCTGCAAACGTCTGCTTTGTCCGCACAGCAGCCGGTCGGTTGGGACAATAGATTCTGCCCACAATATGCCGTACAAATACGGTCCTATGCGCCCGGGACAGAAACGTGTGAGTTCTGGACGGTGGTGCTGCAGGAGCAACGACCGCATCGAGCCCATCGCGGACCTTGTTTCTGAAGGGCCAGACCGCGATAGATCAAGCGAATTGAGCGCCGAGGGTGGGTGTCATGAATGCCATTGCTGAACGCTATCGACGCTTTGCGCGAGAGGAGGCCGCAGGGCGTTCCGGTGCCTACGAAAGCTTGGCCAAGTGGGTAGCAGAGTCGTCGGTTGCCCTTGCTTTTCTCGATCGGCATCCTCCGGAGAGACAACAGCCGAACCTGTTGTTCGCCGCTTTGCGCCATGTTGCAGGAACGCCGTTGTCAGCTAAAGAGCTGGACCATGCCATCGACGCGCACGCCGAGGCAATTGCCGAGGTCATGAATGCGCGCACAACCCAGACGAATGAACCCGGGCGTTGCGCAGCATTGCTGCCGGCGCTGGCCCGGATCGAGGGTCCTCTTGCTCTGATTGAGGTTGGCGCATCTGCTGGCCTCTGCCTGCTCCCCGACGCCTACGGCTATGACTGGGGGGCGAGTAAACTGGCCCCGCCGGCGTGGTCCCGCGCGATCGCGCCGGTGTTCCTTTGCAGAGCCTCTGAAAACACACCGCTTCCTGTCCGACACCCCGAAATCGTCTGGCGGGCAGGACTGGACCTGAACCCGCTGAACGTATCGAACGACGAGGATGTTGCATGGCTTGAAACCCTTGTCTGGCCCGAACACCAGGAACGGCTGGCTCATTTGCGCCAAGCAATCGGGATTGCCCGAGTCGAGTGTCCCCGTGTCGTTGCCGGGGATCTCAGACGGGATCTACCAGCGCTTATCGCGGAGGCTCCGGGCGACGCCACCCTTGTGGTCTTTCATACCGCAGTTCTGAGCTATGTCGGAGACCCGGGCGAGCGCGACGCGTTTGCCGATAGAATGATCAACGATCCAAAAGTAATCTGGCTTAGCAACGAGAGCCCGCGCACCTTTCCCCGGATCGCCGAGATCGCCAGACCCGTTTACGAGGATATGTTCTTGATGGCTGTCGACGGGCAACCCTTGGCATGGACTGGGCCGCACGGCCAAGAAGTTCGCTGGTGTGAGTAAGCGCGAAAGCCGATCGGCAGCTTTGTCAAAGCCAACGGCGAGGGTGGATCAAAAACCTATGGACATAACTACCGTGGCAAAAACGGTCTGTATAGGTGAAAAACTCTTGGCTTGATCTGGGCCTAACTGGGGTCTGGTGCCGGACAGTGATAAATCCTACGCTAAGCTGAGGAACGCTCAAAGCGCCTTGGGACAGCGTAGTAAGCTTAGGTCAAAGGGCGCTTGTATGCGTCGAACGGTTTTTGAAATTTGCACCTGGTAGATGTAGCAGATCGGAATAGTGATGCCAGAGTCTGATACGGATTCCGCGAAGGCAGGGGCGATGCAGGAGCGCCCGGTGTTTGATTTGGGAGCGAAGGTGGCAGCTGTGCTGTCGCTCGTCTTTTACGCGGCAGCTGTGTCGTCGCATGCTTGGTGGTCCTACGATAGCATCTCAGCGGATGTGGTTTTCAATGCCCTGCTCGGTGCTGCCGTAGGCTTCCAAACAAAGGTGCTTGTTGAGTGGCAAGCTCGCCGGGGAATGTTCGATGAGGAGCCAAGGCATCTGGCAAGCCTTCTGCTGACTTTCCTGGGCGGGGGGGCTCTTCTGGCGACATCCATCAGCACGAATGGGTTCCTGGAGGGAATGCCGGTCGTTGTGGCCGCAAGTTACGTGGCGTCGCCGGCCTTTGGGGTTTGGAGCCCGAAGTGCGGTCATTTCGGGGATGATCAAGAATACCGGATCGCACAGCAGGAAGCCCGTACTTTTGGTTTGCGCGTGTTCTTCCTGTTTTCCGCCCTTATGGTTCTTGCAGACAACTTCAACCTTCTTGCCTTACCGCTTTGGTTCGCGGTGGCGTTGTGCGTATGGGTTGTCGTTACAGCTATTACGGGCAAAATGTGGCTGCTTAGGCGCAATACCTCAGGTCTGAAGGTTGACTCGGCGCGCTGACCGCTGTTCGCCGTAGACGTTTCGCTAGGCAGACAGGACACGCTTTCCGTGGTCACGCAAGTTCCCGAGTGCATCAACATATCGATATAGGGTGACGGGCTTGATGCCGAGTTCAGCGGCGAGGTCAGCGACTGAGGTGTCCCTGTTTGCCATGGCCGCTTGGGCCAGGCGGACCTGAGCCTTGGTCAGTGCGAACTTCCGCCCGCCTTTTCGTCCGCGCGCCCGGGAACGCGAACTTAACACGCTCCGCGAACTGCTTGCGGATGCGAGGCAGGACCGGGACAAATGGCGCGATATGGCAGACCGGCTTTCCCTTGCTCCGCCTCCTGCGGAGAAGCCGAGTAAACCAGAACCGGGTTTCTGGCGCCGCGTGTTATGGAAGAAGGGAAACCAGCATGACAGATGAAGGAAGCGCCAAGCAGGATCGTAGAATAGCACGACCACGCATCCACCGCCTGTAGCCAAAAGGGAGGCGTACCATTGCCCAAGATAGACACTCAGCCTTGGCAGGACGAACCTGATCCACAGCACCCCGTGACCGGCGCGGGCACTGGGCCGTATCGATACCAACTCTTGTCAGACCCAGGCGGTCTAACGCAGTTCGGTGCCTTTATCGAAGAGTTGCCTCCGGGGAGCCGATCCGGGCACCGACACTGGCATGAGACAGAAGATGAAATGATTATGGTGCTCTCCGGCCAGGTTGTCTTGGTCGAAGACAACGAGACACTGCTTCACGCCGGGGATGTAGCGGCTTGGGCTGCCGGCAGTCCCCTTGGACACAGGCTGGATAACCGCTCAGCGGAGCCTGCTCAATACCTTGTGATCGGAACGCGCAACCAGGTCGACCGTATCCATTATAGCGACTACGATTTGATTACCGAAAAGGAGGGGTCCAGCCGCCGTTATCTGCGCCGCGACGGAACTCCATTCTTTCATGGGGTTTGATTTCGCCCGCCGCCGCCGACCGAGAGCGGGCCACCGCCCATTCCAGCGCCGCCCCCTTCGTCGCCCGCAGAGCGGGCAAAGGGCAGACTGGGGCGCTGGAACCTTCAGGGCTCTTTGACGGCCAGACAGCCCCCGCCGCGTAAGCGCGCCAATCCCCGCCCGTGACCGGGCCGGGATTGGTAAAGCATGGGGGGGCCGTCCAGCCGTCAATCTGCGCTCTGCACCACTCGGCGCCGCCGTGTAAAGGTAGCAGGAAAATGCGAGTTTTCTTCGTTACACTTCGCGCCCCCGATCCGACCGCCCACCAGAAGGCTGGGGCGGATCGGGGGCGCGAGATCTGGGAGCAGATCTGCAACGAGGCCCTGCGGGATCTGAAGCACCCCGCCCGGATCGACCGTCGCAGCCTCGTGGATCAAGGCATCACTGACCGCAAGGCGCCCGGCCATCAAGGACCACAGGCCCGTCAGATCGAGGCCAAGGGCAAGCCCGCAGAGAAACTCCGCCGCATCCGGGAGGCTTGGAATACCTCCGGCAAGCCGGAACAGCGGAACAGCTCCACAGGGCGCGAGAGAGAGGCCGCGTGGCAGCGCCGCACCCCACAGGACCTAGATGACACTGCACGGCGCTCTGAGCGCGTCCTGGAGGGCCTGCGGCGCATGGCGGAGGGTATCTGGCAAGGACAGAGGGACAGGGATGCCGCCAGGAAGGCCCTGCGCGCTCAGGTGAACGGCGTTATTGGTTCCCGCATCTTCCCGGAAGCTGTCACCCGCCACTTCGAGGACATCACGGCCATCGTCTTCCGCAGGAAGCGCAAGCAGCCCATGCCCCTGCGTGAGACCTCGTTCTTTGCAGGCTCCACGGCCCTGACCCAGCCTCAACCACCAAGGCAGACGCCAAAGCCCAATGGCAGGATCAAACTCAGGTTCTAACCCGCGCACATGCCAATATGCACATGTGCGCAGCGGGAATAACTCGCCTCGTTATCGGAAGATCAGAGTTTCAGCGTCATGTCCCAACGATCTAGTCCGGGGCCAAACCCACTCAGCGTGACCTTGGTAGGCACAAAGCCAAACCTACCATAGAAGCCGTGGGTGTGTTGGCTGGTCGATAGCTCGATCTCGGTAAGACCAGATATCGACCGCGCCAGCGTCAGTCTGGCATGCGTCAGTATGCTTCCTAGCTGCTGCCCGTGTGACGCCCTATCGACCATACCCCATGACAACGAAGCCCTCTGGCGTGGGAAATCTACCGTTAGCCCCCCGCAGGCGACCACGGCGCCACCCCGTACAACCACGATATAGGGCGACGTGATGGACACGAGATTTTTCAGGTGATCGTTAAACTCCACACGCTCTTTAGGCGAAAAGAACAACGGAACATTGCTGTCAAAGATGGAGAGACAAGCAGGACGATCCTCAAACAAGAAGGGGCGTATGATGATATTGCTCATGAATAAGGTCCAATCTGAAGCACGCTGGTGGCTAACCCACTTGCAGGTTTGGGCTCCTTGCATCGTTTCCGCCGCCTCGCGCTGGCTCAAGCCAGCGATGACAGCTATGCCACGGCCTTCGCCACCATATCGGGATGCTGTCCGATGACACGGACGTAGGCCACGGCAAAATCCGGGGCGGTTGCCCGCGCCTGTTCCCAATCCCGCAGGGTGCCCACCGGAACGTGGAAGCGGCTAGCGAACTCTGTCTGCGACAGGCCCAGGTTGGTTCGGGTCATCCTAATCAGCCGGGCGCGCTGGCCGCGCTCCATGCCCTCGATGGACACGTCCCGGTCCTCGGGGTCCGCTGGATCAGCCGGCAGAATGATATGCTCGTTCTTCACTCTGGTTGCTCCTTCTCACGGAAATGAAGCGGGGCAGATCGTCCCGCCATACGAAGACCCCGGTAAACAGCTTCTCACCCACGAGACCCACCACCTTGTAGCGATCCTCTTCATCCTCGATGCGGATGGTGGGGAGGATCAGGTGGTTGTCGTCCTCGAAAAGGCGACCACCGAAGGCCAGAGACAGCTTGTGCTTCTGTTGGTTGGCCGCGTCTTTCGCGGGATCGAACCTGTTTTCCATCCGCGTTATTATACGGAAATCCCGCATAATGTAAAGCGGATGGCCAGCCTCCTTCCATTCTCAGCGCATGCCCGGTTTCAACCTGGCGCGACATCTCAGGCATAGGGCCTGCCCTGCTACCGCTCTGGCCCGGGATGCAAACGTGCAGACATGCAAACAGGCCGCCGACCATTTCCCCCTCCCCCTGCCCCCCACCCTCGCGCGCATACGCACGCGGAATCGTCCACTCGGCCCATAGGGGGCCTCGCGAACGATGGCCGACAAAAACTCCACAGCCGCCCGAAGGCGGGGGATCACCAGCCCCGTGAATGGGCGCTCCCCCCGGCGCGCAAGTGCGCTCGGCTGTGGATTTTTTGCCTGCCTTAGAGATCATAGAAGGCAAAAAACAAGTCGTGGATATAAAACAAGAAACTTTGGGGGGTGCGTGGCTCTGTTGCACAAATAGGCTGAGGATCGGAGTTCCCCTTTCCCCGGACAGACCTATCCTGCGACCTCTGTGACGGGTGTGCCGAGCGCGGTGAAGCCGTTCAGGACGGCGACGCGAACCTGGAACTCCGCCACCTGACGTTCGAAGTCCCGCGCCATGAGTCGCTGGCCCAGAGTTTCACACGATGCATCTTGGTTTCGACGCGGCTTCGGCGGAGGTAACCACTCCATCGTCGCCAGAGCGCGCGGCCGAGGTATTTCAATGCCCGCAGGGCCTCGTTGCGCGCGACCGCACCTGCCGTGATCGCCTTCCACGGCTTGGCGTTCTTGCGGGGCGGCATGACGGCATTGGCCCCACGTTCGGCAATGGCATCATGGCACTTCCGGGTGTCGTAGGCGCCGTCGGCCGTGACACTGGCTATGTCCTGATCGGTGGGGATCTGGGCCAGTAGTTCGGGCAGCATGGGGGCATCGCCGATGTCGCTGCTGGTGACCTCAACTGCCCTAACCTCCAGCGTTTCCTCTTCGATCCCGAGATGGACCTTGCGCCAGACGCGGCGTTTTGCACCGCCGTGCTTGCGTGCATTCCACTCCCCTTCGCCCTCCACCTTGATCCCGGTGCTGTCGATCAGCAGGTGTAGCGGACCCTGCGACCCCCGATGCGGGATGTTCACGGCCAGCGTCTTCTGGCGACGGCTCAGGGTGCTGAAATCCGGCACATCCCAGTCCAGGCCAATCAACCGAAGCAGGCTCTCGACGAACCCGGTCGTCCGCCGCAGCGCCGTCCCGAACAGTACTTTCATCGTCAGGCAGGTCTGGACGGCGGCATCGCTGTAGACGGGCTGTCGCCCCCGCTTGCCTGTTGGCTTCGCCGCCCACGGCATGTCAGGATCGAACCAGATCGTCAGCGCTCCACGGCGTTTGAGCGCCTTGTTATACGCGGGCCAGTTCAGGGTCTTGTACGTCGGAGTGCTCGGTCTGCTCATGGCCTCCAGCTTCACGCTGGATTCACAAGATGAATCCCTGACAGGATCTGTGCAACAGAGCCCAACCGGATCGAGATCATGTTTGGCAGGCTCAATGACTGGCGCCGCGTCGCTACCCGCTACGATAGATCTCCGAAGACCTTCCTCTCCGCCGTCGCACTGGCCGCAACCGTCCTGTTCTGGCTTTGACGATCAATGAGTGTGGACCCTAGTCCCATCCGACCACACGGTCTGCTCACCAAAAACCCCAGCAAGCCACCTATCGAGCGATGCCACGATCGGCGCGTCGTCCTCGATCAAATCTTCAATCTGCCGAGATTGACCCGACGCATCAAGGATGCCGGTAGCTCGAGGTAGTCGGCTAGCTACATGCACAGTTTGTTGGGCGGGCAACTCTCAGCAGAGACAACTGGGTCCTGAGAAAACACTGGGTCTTTTGCTTTCGGCTGAACACACGCGCTAAGCATCAAGATGGCCGTCACGCCCACAAATCTGAGGTAAGTCATACAGCAGTCCTCAACAAAGCCTGCGACAGGAAAGCCACAAACCTGGCAAAAGGGCAACCAGATTCCTTGCGCTCATCTTTCGAGAAGGCCCGGTCGAGAACAACTTACCTCATTTTCGTACTGCCGGTTGCGAACGTGGATCATGAAGACCGGAGAGCCCTTACCAGGGTTCGGGAGATTCGGAAAATCCCGCCAAGCCGGCGTCTGCGAGTTGTTCGGGATCTGGCAAGTCGCGCAGGGACGCCATCCCGAAGGCCGCCAAGAAGGCTTCGGTCGTGACGAAGGTGTATGGCGCGCCGCGGCGGGGTTCGCGGGGACCGGTGCCGATCAGCGCGCGCTCGGCGAGGCGGCCGATCAGGTCGCGACTGATCTCCTTGCCGAAAATGTCCTTCAACCCCTCCCGGCTGATCGGCTGGTGAAACGCAATCGCCGCCAGCACGGCCAGATCGAACTCTGACAGGTTCAAGGCCTGTCCTTCCACATCCGCTGCCGCACGGATCGCGGGCGCATAGGCAGACCTGGTCCTCAGCATCCACCCGGCACCCACTTGCGCCACCTCATAGGGGCGGCCCTCCAGATCGGCGGCCAGATCCTCGATCAGGAGATCGACCGAGGCACCCTGCCCCACCACTCGTGCCAGATCGGCTCGCGCCACCGGGGTGCCGCTGGCAAACAGGACCGCCTCGATCCGGCGCATCCATTCCCGCCAGCGCAGATCGGGCGGCAGGTCTGCCAGCTCCTGGTCAAGCCCTTCCCCGTCGCGCCCTGCCATGCTCAAACCCCGAACAGGCGGAAGGTGTCGCGCCCGCTCAGTTCCCGCAGCGCACCCAATTCCACCAGCCGCTCACAAAGCCGCCGCGCGGCACGGTCCGACAAGATTTCCGGCATCGCCCGGGCGAGCGCCATGGGGGTCAAGACATCCTGCGACAGGATCATTTCCACTGCCCGCGCAGCCCCCTTGGCCCGCAGCTTCGGAACCGCAGCGCGCAGCCGTGCTGCCGCCCTCGCCAGCGTGCCGCCCAACGGCAGAGCCTGGCCTACCCCCCTTACAGCGGAACGGTGGCAGGAAAGGCGCAGCTCGTCGCCCCGCAGGCGCAGGTCGCGCGCCGTCATCACCGGGCTCAGAAGCGGCAACAGGTGATCCCACCCCAAGGCCAGCGACAGCACCGCATCCGCCAGGATCAGGGCCGAGATCTCGCCCCGCGGACTGTCGGTCAGCACGGCTTCAATGACCAGCGCTGCTCGGTCGACCGGGGTTGGTGCGGTGGCATCAAGGCTTAAAGCAATCCGCTCTTGCGCGACACCCTCTAGCGCACGGCCCAGATTTGAGACCGATATCGGACGTGATATTGCGCGCGACCACTGCCGCAAGATGATTCCTGCAGGGCCGGGATCATCGCCCGCCCTGGTCAGATGCAGGGCATCACGCATCGCACCGGCCCCTTCGCGGCGTCCCGCGATGCCCGCTGAAACCTCTGCCGCCGCCAGCGCCAGTCGTTCCCGCCAGAGCGCCTGCGGCACAACATCGGCGGTCGTCGCCAGATTGAGGTGCGCCAAAGCGGCCCCTGACCTGAACGCTGCCACCTCAAGCGTTTCTGCAGGCGTGGCGGTGATCCAGCCCGGCAGAGGAGCCAGCATCGGCAAGGGTTCGGATGGCTTGGTGTGAGGATTTCTCATACGGTCACGCTATTTCACAACGGCGCTTATGGCTAGCCTACTGTGTCCAAAGCGCCGTTTCTTTTCGAACGCCATTATGTCCAATAAGATTGCATTATCGGACATAAGAAGAGTATGCTCGACGGTATGACCGAAACGCCCGAGAAATCGCCTTCAGAACACCCGGAACGTCCCGATCGCCATGAACGGGACGATAGCGCTGATATGGAGCGCGACACGATCGCCCTGCCCTCCCATGTCGCTGGCTCCGGCACGCTCGACCGCCTGGTCGAAACCGCGCGAGACTATGCGCGTCAGGCGGCGTCTGAGAACACGCTGAAGGCCTATGCCAGGGACTGGGCCCATTTCGCCCGCTGGTGCCGGATGCGCGGCGCGGACCTTCTCCCCTCGTCGCCCCAGCTGATCGGGCTCTACATCGCCGATCTGGCAGCGCCGGGCGGCAAGGCCCCATCGAAGTCGGCGTCCCGACCCCTCTCGGTCTCCTCAATAGAGCGGCGGCTGTGCGGCCTGACCTGGGGCTATGCGCAGCGCGGAGAACGGCTGGACCGCAAGGACCGCCACATTTCCAGCGTCCTGGCTGGCATCCGCCGCAAGCACGCACGGCCACCGGCACAGAAAGAGGCCATCCTGCCGGAAGACCTGCGCGACATGCTGGCCACCCTGCCCCACGATCTGCGCGGCCTGCGCGACCGGGCGATCCTGCTGATCGGCTTTGCTGGTGGCCTGCGTCGGTCCGAAATCGTCAGCCTCGATCACGGCAAGGATGACACGCCGAACAGCGGTGGCTGGGTGGAAATCCTGGAGGACGGCGTGCTGATCACCCTGCGTGGCAAAACCGGCTGGCGCGAGGTCGAAATTGCTCGCGGCTCATCCGATCAGACCTGCCCGGTCCATGCCCTGACGCAGTGGCTGCATTACGCAAGGATCGACTTCGGCCCAATCTTCGTCGCCACGTCGCGCAAAGGCCTGAAAGCTACGGGCGAGCGGTTGTCGGACAAGCACGTCGCCCGGCTGATCAAGTTCTGCGCCCGCGAGGCCGGGCTACGCCCTGATCTGCCTGAAGCCGAGCGCGTGCGGCTGTTCTCGGGCCATTCCCTGCGTGCAGGCCTTGCCAGCAGCGCGGAAGTTGATGAACGCTATGTTCAAAAGCAGCTCGGTCATGCCAGCGCAGAGATGACCCGCCGATACCAGCGACGCCGCGACAGGTTCCGGGTGAACCTGACCAAGGCCGCAGGACTGTGACGTTGCGTCCGGATTATCCGTATAATCCGGATCAGAGACCAAGGAGTCCACCATGAAAACCATGTCCGCCACCCTCGCCAGCAAGGAATTCGGGCGCTTCATCGACGCGGCGCAGCGCGAACCCATCTTGCTCACAAATAAGGACCGCCCCGTTGCCGTCACGGTGTCCGTGGCCGATTGGGAAGAATTGATTTCCCTGCGCATCGAGCGCGGCATTGCAGCCGGCCTGGCCGATGTTGCAGAAGGGCGTGTGACCCAGATGACCGACGAAGCCATCGAGCAACGCCTGGCGCGCTTCCGGGCCCGGCACCCTGACGCATGAAAGTCTTCCTGACTGAGGCGGCCGAAGACTGCCTTTGGGCGATCTGGGTGCATGACCCGCTGTATTCCGAGAGCCTCGCAGACAAGTTTCAGCGCGACATCGACCGGTTCGTCCGGGATTCCATCAGCGCCAACCCCGAAATCGGCCATGTCTGGCATGCCCCGCGTGGTGTCCGAAGGCTGATTTTCCGGCGGCGCCACAACATTTTCTACACCCTGCGAGACGATGCCGCCTTCGTCCTGTTCATCTTCGATGGACGCATGGACATCAACCAGCAGATCGGGGCGTCCGGGCTAGACGTTGAGACGCTGATCGCGCGATCCGACGACTGAGCAATCGTCTCTTCCCCCCTGCCCTGCCCCGCCAACCGGTCGTTTATTAACGGTAAGTGAAACTGCAAACAGCCTGTTTTGATGCCATTGATAGGCTACGCGCGCGTCTCGACCGAGGATCAGACCCCCCTGCCCCAGTCGCAGGCCCTGAAATCGGCGGGCTGCGTCGAGATTCACGAAGAACAAGCCTCGGGCGGAAATCGTGCCCGACCCGTGCTGGCCCGAGTGCTGGAGCGGATAGTTAAAGGCGACACGCTTGTCGTCGTGCGCATCGACCGCCTGGCGCGGTCTCTGTCGCACCTGCTGGAGGTGATCGAGCGGCTGGAGGCCAAGGGCGCTTTCTTCCGCTCGCTGACCGATCCGATCGACACGTCCTCACCGCAGGGCAAGTTCACCCTGCAAGTCCTGGGCGCCGCGGCGGAGTTCGAGCGCGCCCTGATCCGCGAACGCACCAAGGCGGGGCTGGCCTCCGCGCGCAGCAAGGGCCGGATCGGCGGCAATCCGGGCTTGCGCGCCCGCGATCCCGCGGCGCTGCGCAAGGTGCGGCTGGCGCGGCAGGATGGATATATGGAACGACTGAACGAGTCGGCGCAGGACTGGGTGCCGCACGTTCGCCGCCTTCGGCCCGACATGGCCTGGGAAGACGTGCTGCGCATCGTCAACGCCCCCCTGCCCCACGACCGGCACTGGACGCAAAGCCGCCTGCTGCGCGCCGTGAATGCCTATGTCCGCGACGGTTTCCTGCCCGAAACGGTGCTGGGCCGCGCCGGGCGGCGCGAAACCGACGACCGCCTGCCCGCCATCGTCGCCGCAATCAAGGGCGCGGATCCCGACATCACGCTTCAGGCGATCTGCACCCGGTTGGAAGCAATGCGCGAACGCACGCCCCGCGGGCGGACAAGCTGGCAGCCCTCGTCAGTGAAGATGCTGTTGGAGCGGGCTGAGAGGTTGGGGCTGCTTGAGTGATGAAGTCGTTGGAATCGACCGCGCGATTCTGAAGATCGTCGTTACGTAGGCGTCTACAATACATGTTGTGGCCGCGACATCACGGGCCACGAACTGTTGAAGTAACCTGCGAACACGGCCAGCCAAGGCATTGATATTTAACGATTTTATCTCGTCAGAAATAGGCCGCCTCAACACTTCTAGGCCGCTCAACAGTTCGGGCTGGATTTAATCGCGAAAACTGTTAAGGTCTACAAAACAATAAAGACTTGAGGGCAGTGATGAGCGGGATACGGGCCTCCCAAAGATTCGACGTCATGTCCAAGCGGCTCGGTAGCCGGTTGCGTGAACATGCGCAGGAAACCTTCCCGCCCGATGCCCAGAAGGGCCTCCGGCGTTTCACGATGCGTGAAGCGGCCGATCTCCTTCGGATCAACCAGAACACCTTCCGCCACCATGTGTCAAACCTCGAGGGCTTTCCCGAAGGCATCCTTGAGGGTGGCAACCGCCGCAGTTTCTCTGCCGAAGAAATGGTCGAGGCCCAACGCGTCCTTCTTGAGACGGGCAGGATCAAGCCCGATGAGCATCCTCACAGAAGAGCCGGCGAAGCGTGCCAGGTCGTGACAATCTTCAACCTGAAGGGCGGGTCCGCAAAAACGTCGACCGTAGCTCATGTTGGTCAGCTACTGGGCCTTCGCGGCTATCGGGTCCTGCTGATCGACCTCGACAGCCAGGCAAGTCTGACGAACCTGTTCGGGGTGACCCCTGAACTCGATCCGGACATGCCGACCTCCTACGATCTGATCCGGTCGGAAGGTCCCCTACCCGCCTCCGATATCATTCGCAAAACGAACTTCCCGACAGTGGATCTGATCCCGGCCTCCATGGACATCATGGAGTATGAGTTCGAGGTCGCATTGAGCTTCAGACACGGCGCCACCACCTTCCACAGTCGGATCCGTGAATCGCTTGAGCCTGTCCTGAGCCGATATGATGTGGTGATCTTCGACACCCCGCCGCAGCTGAACTTTTCGGTGATCTCCGCCCTCTTTGCTTCCACCGGGGTCCTGATCCCGCTCAACGCGTCCATGCTCGATGTCATGTCACTTGCAAGCTTCCTCGGCATGGCGAGCAACCTGATGGGCGTCGTCGAGGCGCATGCTCCCGAGCACGGCCTGAACTTCGTTCGGGTTCTGATCACACGGTACGAGAACACCGACGGTCCACAGGTCCAGATATCGTCTCTGCTTCGGACGGTCCTTGGCGATGCGGTCCTCCCAGCCGAGTTCCTGAAATCGACGGCGGTAGGCGATGCTGCAAACACCCAACAGAGCATCTTTGAGGTCGAACCTCGCGACGTGAACCGCAGAACCTACGAGCGTGCGATCGAGTCCGTTTCGCGCGTGACCGACGAAGTCGAACGCGAAATCCTCAAGGCATGGGGGCGTAGCCATGGCGCGTAAGGTCTTTGGAGACTCACTCAAGAACGCGATGGGTAAAGCGTCAACGTCGGATGAGGATGCGGATCTCGACCTGAAGCGCACGAGCCCAACTGTCGCTCGAGCACAAGCATCGGTGTTGGAAGAAGACAAGCACGCCACGCGCCTGATCGACCCGAGCACTGTTCGGATGTCAGCGGTCATGGATCGTATCGATCCGAGCGATGGCCTCGAGGAACTTGTGTCCTCGATCCGGGAGCATGGGCAAAAGGTTCCCATTCTTGTCCGCCGAACCCAGGATGGCGCACTTGAGATCGTCTATGGGCGCCGCAGGCTTCTCGCCTGTCGTGAGCTTGGTCAGAAGGTGCGGGCTACGGTCATGGAAATGACCGAAGAGGAAGCTCTGATCGCCCAAGGCGTTGAAAATAATGCCCGCCAGGACCCCTCGTTTATCGAGAGGGCTCTGTTCGTCGCTGGGATCATTCGAGAACTTGGGAAAACAGACGAAACGCGCAAGAACGCCCAGACCATCGCCTATCGGGCGCTCCAGATCGATGAGTCTCTCGTCTCTCGGATGAACCGTATCGCGACAGGCATTCCGATGGAGCTGATCCAGGCCATCGGACCAGCACATGGCGTTGGTCGGCGAGTCTGGGAGAAGCTTTTCAGGCTGTGCGAGAAGGACGTCTCGAGAGCCAGGGAAGTTGCCCGCGAAATTCCCCGAACCTTGCCGGGTCCAAATCGACTCGACGCAGCGGTTACGCTGCTCACGGCCGCCAAGGCAACTGCACCCAAGGTTGAGCAAGGTGAGCGCGTGAAGATCGGCCGCAAAGGCAATCGCATCACTATCGATGTGGACGCTGATCTTGCCCCACTCGTCGAAGAGGCCGTCCGAAAACTGATCGGAGAGCTTCTTGACCGCGGTCAAGACGGCCCAGAGTGACGACCCCGTGCTTTGACCGCGGTCAAGACATCAAAAGCAACGAGCGGAAAACGAAAGGAGGACCGGCTAGAAAAGGAAAGACCCCCCGAAAGCGGTGCTTCCGAAGGGCCTCAATCAGTCTCGACACCTGATTGATACCCCCAAAACGAATCGAGTTCAACACCGCTCGCGGTGACCGGGGAAGCTTTTTCTTCCGAAACACCATGAGACATGTCATTCAAGCACGAACCGCCTTGGCGGAACAGGTTGCTATTGCCTGCCCTAACCCCTACGAGCTTCTGGGGCCGGTGCGGGTTCTTCGGAAAGACCTAAGCCTTACGAGCAACGACATCGCCGTCCTGACAGCGCTCATCAGCTTTCTTCCGCGCGATCAGAGCCCCAACTCTCGTGAAACACGGTGCAATCTGACCGTTGTGTTCCCTTCCAACGCCTCCTTATCAGAGCGCGCAAACGGTATCGATGAGAGAACGCTTCGCCGCTGCCTGGGGCGCCTTGAGGCTACGGGACTCATCCAGCGAAAGAGTTCAGCGAACGGGAAACGCTTCCCTCTCCGCTACGGAGGGATCATCAGGGATGCGTTTGGGATCGACTTGGGTCCGCTAATGCAGAGCCACGACGCACTTGCAGCCAGAGCATCGAAGGTCACGGAAGAGCGTGAACGCCTGCGCTCCCTTAAGGCAGAAGCCCTAGCGGTGCGCGCGTCCCTCCTACAGGACGAACACCTCCATGACGCACCGCTGGCTTCACTGGAAACGATCCGAACCCTGCTTCGTCGAGCAACCCTGACTGCCGACACAGTCTTGCAAATCATCGCTGGTCTCCGCGAGCTCGGAGCCAACGCCAAGCCCAGCTACGGAGAGTGCCACGATTCAAACAAGTGTGCGGACCGAGAGCAATCGCAAGACCAAGCCCTCGGCCGTGAGTGTGCGAGCGAAATGTCCGCCAGAAACGGACAAAATGACCGGCAGATAGAGTCTTTAAAAAAAGAACATATAAAGAAAGACCCGCACGTGAATCAGACCAACGGTTCCGAAAGCGTTGGAGCAGCGACCATGAACCGGGACCCTGCAAAAATGGCGTGGACGGACTTTTCACATGTCGCGGACTTCTTCCCAGACCCGCCACAAACAGGCGAAGCCCTCAACCGCGTTCTCTTCGATATCGGTCGATTGCTTAGAATACGCCAAGAAAAACTGATGCGTGGTCTCCAGAAAGCAGGGGCTGGACGGCTTTTGCTGATCTTGGACTACCTGTTGGGGAAAGGCGAAGCGATCAGGCAGCCCGAGGCATATTTTGAAACGATCCTGCGCGCATAGAGCATGCGGCTTACACGTCTTGACCGCGGTCAAGACCGCCGAAGAGAGGGAAAGATTGGCGGTTTAAGGGGTGACGGGAAGTGAGATCGGGAGAGTGGCTTCCGGCGCCCGTCGTGGAGAAGATCTGATGGCGAAAGCAGCCCAGAACGTTGTCCTATCCCCCTCGCGGGACATCCCCTTCAACAAACTCGTGCTGAGCCAGTCCAACGTGCGGCGCGTCAAGGGTGGCGTTTCAGTCGAAGAACTGGCCGAGGACATTGCCCGGCGCGGGCTCCTGCAGAGCCTGAATGTCCGGCCCGTGCTTGATTCCGATGGTGTCGAGACGGGCACGTTCGAGATCCCGGCCGGTGGCCGTCGTTTCCAGGCGCTGTCGCTGCTGGTGAAGCAGAAGCGGCTAGCGAAGACTGCGCCAATCCCCTGCATCGTGCGTGACGCGGCGTCGGAGATCCTTGCCGAGGACGACTCGCTGGCGGAGAACATGCAGCGCGTCGCCCTTCACCCGCTCGACCAGTTCCGGGCGTTTCAGGCCCTGCGTGAGAAGGGTCAGGGCGAAGAAGCGATCGCGGCGGCGTTCTTCGTTACGCCGCAGATCGTCAAGCAGCGCCTGAAACTTGCGTCCGTGGCCCCTGCCCTGCTTGAGGTCTATGCCGAGGACGGCATGACGCTGGAACAGCTGATGGCTTTCACCGTGAACCCGGATCACGCGCGTCAGGCGCAGGTCTGGGATGCGGTGAAGAACTCCTGGAACAAGGAGCCCTACGCCATCCGGCGCATGCTGACCGAGACCTCCGTCCGGGCATCGGATCGTCGCGCGGTCTTCGTCGGCGTGGAAACCTATGAGGCGGCGGGCGGTGTCGTGTTGCGAGATCTCTTCCAGGGCGATGAAGGTGGCTGGCTTGAGGACCCTGCCCTGCTTGACCGGCTGGTCTTCGAGAAGCTCCAAGCCGAAGCCGAGGTGCTGGCCTCTGAGGGCTGGCAATGGATCGAGGTGGCGACGGACCTGCCCTATGGCTACAGCCACGGTCTGCGGCGTCTCTCTGGTGAGACTGCGCCGATGACCCATGAGGAAAGCGCGGCCCACGCGACGCTCCTCGCCGAGTATCGGGCTCTGGAGGAGGAATACTCCGGCGAGGACGAGTACCCCGAGGAGATCGATGCCCGGCTCGGGCAGCTCGAGATGGCGATGGAAGCATTCGAACAGAGGCCGCTGATCTACGATCAGGCCGAGGTTGCGCGCGCAGGCGTCTTCGTGACGCTGGATCGGGACGGCAGTCTTGCGATCTATCGCGGGTACGTACGGCCCGAAGACGAGCCGCGCGAGGAGACCGCGGTCCAGGATGGTGACGGTGCGGATGCCATGGGGCAGGGGGCTGATGTCGGTCTTTCCAACTGGAAACCGTCGGCGACCTCCGCCGGAGGCACTGTCATCACTTCGGGTGGTCAGCCGATCGGCGCGGATGCGTCCGAGGAGGAAGACGATGGGGCGCTGAAGTCGCTGCCCGAGCGGCTGGTCATGGAACTGACCGCCCACCGGACCTTGGCGCTGCGCGAGGCGGTGGGGCGGTCGCCGGACGTCGCGCTGACGATCCTGCTCCTGAAGCTGGTGACGGATACATTCCGCACCTCCTCGTCCTCGGGCAGCTGCCTCGAGGCTTCGGTGCATCACGTCTACATGGCGGCGCAGGCACCCGATCTGAAGGACAGCGTGGTGGCCAAGCTGGTCGACGAGCGTCATGCGGCCTGGGAGTCCGATCTGCCCCTCGGCGATGATGCCGCGCTCTGGGACTATCTGACCGTGCTCGATCATGGCAGCCGTCTGGCGCTGCTGGCGCACTGCCTCAGCTTCGGGATCAACGCGCTCCATGAGAAGGTGAACCCCTATGGGGCAGGCATCTCCGCCAGCGGCCTGACCCGGCGCATGGCGCATGCCGATCTCGTGGCCCGCGCGGTGGATCTCGACATGGTCGAGGCAGGCTGGGAGCCGACAGTCGATGGCTATCTCAACCGCGTGCCCAAGGCTCGGATCCTCGATGCCGTGCGTGAGGCGAAGGGGGAGGGGACTGCGCAGCTTCTCGACCATCTGAAGAAGGGCGAGATGGCCACCGAAGCCGAACGGCTCCTCAAGGGCAGCGGTTGGTTGCCCGAGGTTCTGCGCCGGGCTGATCTGATCGCACGCGACGGAGAGGGGATCGCAAAAGGGCAGGGGGAGGACGCGGACCAGCCCGACGACATCGATCTCCCGGCCTTCCTGACCGCCGGTCTGCCGGAGAACGCCGCATCGATGATGGCGGCAAAGTGATCTGAGCCATCCGGGGGCGGGGAAACCCGCCCTCAATCCCACAAAGCACAGCAATATCAATATGATGAATGCGAATTCTCGTATTCGGAATGAGGAATCATGTCTGCAACAAGCATCATCGACACATCCCCTCTCGGGGCACTGATCCGCTATACCGACGGCAGTCCCAAGCCGCCGGCACGGTTCACCAAGAAGCTCGCCGCCTGGGAGCGCTCGAACGGCGTCGGCCGTCTCGTGAAGAAGGAACCGCCCCGGGCCTATCCGACCTGGACGGCACCGGCCTCCTTCACCCTGCATGAGGGGAACTTCTCCTCGGACGGGGTGATCCTCGTCACCATCATGCGCAGCCATTCGGCGGATAGCCGTCTGATCTTCGAGGTGGCAGAGGAACCGAAACCCGGACAGGTCCGCGTGCTCCTCGACTTCGGTGGCAACACCGAGTTGCTGCATCTGGCGGAGTCCGTCACCGCTGCCGAGCTCTGGATTGCACGGGAGGGCTATCGCAACGCGCGGCTGGAAATCGTCGGTGCCGAGGACGGCGAAAGGGCAGGGGGCGCGGACTTGGCCGCCTGAGCCCTGCGAAGGCGTGCGGGGCCTGCCGAAGGGCCAGGCCTCTCACCAACCACACCCTCGTCCCGCGATGCGGCGGGGCACCAGAGGATCCATCCCCCAATGCGGAGGTCTTCAACCACGAGCCTACCCGGGAGGCTGGCGACGTTCCAAGCATCAGCGGGACAACCGGCTCCTGACGTTGGGGGACCATCCCCCGCTCGCCATTCCCTTCCTTGCCCCGAATCCTGTCTTCGAGATCAACCCGCGAGGGGTCGGACTACGGGCAAGCCCGTGCCGCCGGGTGGATTCGGGCGAGCCGAACGCACCCGGTGATGTCAGCCAGTCTTCGGGCCTGCGGGGTCCTGTCGCGCGGGGGATGGTCCTCCGCCTCCAAGACAGGAGCCAACCAGATGTCCCGTAAAGATGCTCACGCCTTCGCCGCCTCCCTCGCCGCCACGCTCATGGTCTCGATCGTCGTCTTCCAGGCAGGGGATGGAACCTTCGGCGCCGTCCCCGCCGATGAAATCGACGGCGACGAGGTGGTCATTGTGGGAGAGATCGATCCCTTTCAGTGAGGCCTCAGCCTCACGTCGCAAAGGCTCGGGTGGCGCGGTTTCGCGCCTCTCAGGCCCTTCGCCATCTGTCGCCCCGACAGACGGTAACATGGTGCCGATGCGAGGTCGGCATCCCAGCATCGCTTTTCAGAAAGAGGCCGCGGTGCGCCAACGCTAGGCCTGGGATTTTCGGCAAGGATGTGGTCGGCCTGCCTGCTTCTTTGCCGCCTGCAAGGAGCGCGATTGATCGTTTTGATTCGAGCTCTGATATTGTCTTCAGCGGAAGAGGAATGCCCGACTTGCTCTACAAGGATTTGATCGCAACCTATGGCTCGTCCCTCAGTGGCCGGTCTTCCTTGGAGGACGACATGGTCTGGCATCTGGTCCCATCGGATGAGCTGACCAGATTTCGGTGCTACGCGCTCGAAGCCCTCCAGCAGGCCAAAGTTTACCTGCTTGATCATAATGCTGCGAATTACGCTGACACCCTGCATGACGCCCTGCAAGAGCGGGCGCAGGCCGTTGGATCGCAGGCCATGTCCTACCTGGGCGAGATACAATTTCCTGCAAAGGTCACCTGGGTGGAGTTCGACTATAGAGAACTCGCTGTCGCACGCTTCGCGCGGGGAGCACCCTCGACCGCCCACGATGATCGGCCCATCGGGTCTGGCGTGCACGGTTTCCTGATTGATGATCGAGATGTCGACCATCTGAGGATTACCATGTTCGCGCGGCCCGACGGCGTAAGGGCAATGGATCCGATGAGCTTCATGCGGCTCAATCGAACGGATCAAGGATTGCTGGACTATGAAGACGTCAAGTTCGAGTTCAACCCGTCCATGATGCGCTACCGGGCGATCTGCGGTGACTCCGAAGAGGCGATCGAGGCCCGGCGGACAATTCACCTGGTCAACACCGGGAGTGAACTTTTCATACCCTGTGCGCTATTCGCGATGCTGGTCTCGCCAGATCTGGGAGGGATCATCCCCAATGAGAGCGAGACTTTCACGGCGAAAGAGACCAAGACCGCACGCAAGTTTGGCAAGTCGTGGGTTCTTGGTGCCCAGAAGTCACATCTGACCATCAGGATTGGCCCGCAAGCGGCGGCGCATTTGCGTGAGCGTTCGGAGCGGCTGGCATTCGAAAAACGGGCGAATGCCGATCGAAACGGTCCGGTGCGCCATTGGGTCTCGGAGCATGAGCGGCATTACAGGAGCGGGAAGATCGTCACTGTCAAAGGGCATGAACGCGGGAGCGGCGGCAGGCCACTGCTGCCCACGCGCGTAATGGGGCCCCGCCGCGACGATGCAGCCTTCAACCTTCCGGACTAATGTCCGCGGTCGGTTGGCGGGGATCATGCTGTTTTCCCGCAGCTGGAAGGAACTCAGTTCTCGTCGTTGGTCAGCTGTCCCAGCTGGTTGGTGTCAGCCGAGCAGCTCATTCGGGTCTTTGCCTGCATCGACATGGGCAGCAAACCAACTCGGCTTGCGGCCCCGTCCGGACCAGGTGAGGGTCGGGTTCTCGGGATGCCGGTAGATCTTCTTCGAGGGCGCCCGCTTGCGCTTTGGTTCCTCGAGTTCCGCAAGTTCGGCGAGGGTGAAGCCGAGGTCCTTGGCCAGCATCTCGACCTTGTCGCGAGCCTCCGCCAATTGCCGGGCTGCGAAGGTGGAAATGGCCTTGACCACGGACTTCTGCAAATCCCGCAGATCGGCGAGCGACATTGCCGCGAGGTTGAAATCAGGCTTCGGGTGCTCCGGTTGATCCAATACGTCTGGCGTACTCGTGCCGAGCCCGCGCGGCAAGAGATCAGCGTGGCAGGGTAGGGGGTTCAGGTAGGGGGCGTGGTGATCCCTTTCTCCCTTCCCGGGTTCCCTCCCCCTGGGCCTGACATTGCCGGATGAGGTCGGTCTGGGCGTGTCTGCTTGGGTCTCTCCCTCAGAGATCCGGCTGAGGCACCTCCCCTTCGACGGACAATCCCCTAAGCCCGTTCGGTCTCCTGCCCGCAACCCCAACTCCTGCCCGGGCCGTGTTGCCCTGTGCCAGGGCTGCCCGCGCCACCCCGGTCCCTCGGGGGTTTCCGGTCGCCTCGCGTCTCCCGTGCGGACGTCTCCCGACAGGCTTCTGCCGGGTCTTGTCGAAGGGATGGTCCCTTCAGCGAAATCTCAGGAGAACCACCATGCAAAACATCGTCATCCTCGCCGGCAACATCGGTCAGGCCCCGGAGGCTCGCACCACCCAGGGCGGCACGAAGATCACCCACTTCACCCTCGCCACCTCGCGCCCCCGCCTCTCGGAAGGCCGCGCGGTCCGCGACGAACACGGCTACCGCGTGATGGACACCGAGTGGCACCGCGTCACCTGCTTCAACGGCCTCGGCAAGTCGGTCGCCGAGAACTGCGAGAAGGGCATGAAGGTCCTGGTCCAGGGCCGCATCCACTACACGAAGTGGACCGATGCGGCGGGCGTCGATCGCTACGGCTGCGAGATCATCGCCGAGAAGATCGACTTCCTCAGCCGCCCGAAGGCGACCGAGGGCGATGGCCCCGAGCTGGTCGATCGCGACGACGAGGTCGGCTTCTGACCCGACCAACAACCCAGCCCGGCGGGGGAACCCGCCGGGCCTGTTAAACTTCAGCCTTGCGTCTTCATCGCCGCCAGCTTCTTGTCGATCCTAGCGATGTGGTGGTCCCAGTCATCTGCCCAGCCTTCGGCATTCGCTTGCTTACAGAGCGCCCTCGCCAAGGTCCAGTTGCCGCACTTTTCTTCGATGATGCGAAGCTGCCGGTAGCCCGCGTGGGCCGGGATGAAGCCCCAGTTCTTGTCCTCGCGGAAGAACCGGGCGACATTAGCCCCGAGTCCGATCTGGCGCTGGAAACTCTTCACTGCCTCGTCCAAGGCGAATGGATCGTGATCCCGCCACCGGTAATAGAACCCACCCCTGACCGCAAAGTAGAAGTGCAGGTCAAGAACCGGGACGTTCTCGTTTACCAGCGTGTCCGCCCGATCTAGCAGCTTGTACCCCAGATGGCGCAGGTGCTCCTTCTTCAGGTATTCCGCCAGCGTGCCGAGGCTGTTGGGGTTGGTTGACCGCGCAAGGCTTTCCGCCGTGCCTCCGCCTAGTGGCGCGAAGACCCCTTCGATGGTCGCCCGTTCCTCCTGCGTGAAGGCGTCCGTCCACCAGTCACCGCTCGGTTTCGGTTCGGCTTTTCGACGGATGAATGGCAGCATCCTGTTTCCCTGTCCCACCACCGTGGGTAGCATCGCATTATGCAAATGCCTGACGACATCACACCCATCCTGCGCGAGATCGACCAGTCGCTCAAGGAGAAGGCAATACCGCCACACTCGCGCCCCATCATGGCGGTGATCGAGTTCGGAAAAAGGTTCCGCATCAGTCTTCCGATTGCGAAGCTCCCGCATGGTGCACCGGCAGAACTGGTCGCCACCAGCGTATACACCGACCGCATCCACCGCTGGTACGAAGAGGTCTACGGCAATCTGATCAAGACCGATTTCTCAGAGAAGGCTAAGGTCGCGGTCCTCGCGGATGGGGACATCTGGGAGATGCGAATTCCGTTGATCTACGGGATGACGGTTATTGGGGTGAAGCGCGAGTTGCCGAAGGAGACCGGCAACAGGATCGGGACGAAAGTTCTGGACATCAACGCTTGCGCCTCCCTTACTGGCATCACCGAGGCCCGCCTTCAGCACTTCTCGGATGATGACCTGAACGAGGTCTATGGGCTTTTCGTGGTGGGCCTCGACGTTCGCAAGGCATTCGACCGTTTCCGCAAGGCCGACCCTATGTTCGCTGCCGCCGAGGATGACTGGGCTGCCGCCGTTGCGAACATGACCAGTCAGTCGCCGAACTGGGGACACGCGAGATGGGCATCTCTTCAGATGACCGAGAAGTTCATGAAGGGCCTGATCACGCTGGTTGGGGACGTCCCGGTCAAACGGGTTCACGACCTGATGGCGTTGCACGACGCACTCGCCTTCACTGCAGCGAGCATAAACCTTAAGCACCTCCTTGCGGACATCCAATGCGGCGCTGGCGTCCGCTATAACGACCCGAAGACGCCATCCACGCGCCAGCAGGCCTACGCCGCGCACAAGGCCAGCCTGCTCGTCGTACGTGTCTTGGGCGACGTCCAGTACAGCCAAAACCGATGACCATCCGCAGGCCTCGGACACTGCCGCTTTGCTCCAATTCGCCGTTGTGAACCCAAGAGTAAGAGGAGTGCCGGTTTCCCGGTGACGGGTTGAAGGCTAGGAGAGTGGCTCCCGGCGCCCGTCGCGGGAGATAGCCGATGGGCGTTGTGGAAGTTCTGGATCCGGTCGCACCGACGCGGTCAGGTGGTCGGAAAGTGGATGTGAGCCGGGGGGAACGGAACGGGCGGGTGTCGTCCGAATGGTTCAACCGGCCCGATGACGAGCGGTATCTGTCGCTCGACGATCTCTGGGCCAATGTGAAGGGTCGGTCCGACCGCAGCCGCAGCCGCGTGGTGCAGACCGCCGAAATCCGCGTCGAGGCGGCGCGCGACAATCCCGAGCGGCTGCACCTGATGCTGCCGAGGGCACATGAGCCGGTTGCGCCCACGCATTGGGCCTTTGGCCAGCTTGCCAGCATCGTCGGCGCGCCGGCCTCATACCTGCGGCAGCTGCCTGCGCCGCTGGCGGGGATCAACCTGCAATACGGCCTGACCAACCACCGCGCCGAGCAAGTGAAGACCTTCGAGACGGAAGACGGCCGGACCGAACTGCGTGCCGTGACTGGCCCCGACTATGGCCGCATCCATGACCATGAATTGGTCGAGGCCGTGCAGCGCATCGCAGGCAATGGCACCGGCGACACGCGCTGGAAGGTGCCGGGCGTGCTCGACTGGTCGACCGGGGTCTACAACCCGGATGTCGAGATCAGCCGCGACACGACCACGCTCTACGCTTCGGACCGTGATGTCTTTCTGTTCCTCGTCGACGATCACAATCCGATCGAGGCGGGCCGGCTGCCCGACGGCTCCCCCGATCTCTACTTCCGGGGCTTCTACTGCTGGAATTCTGAAGTGGGCGCGAAGACCCTCGGCATGGCGAGTTTCTATCTGCGGGCGGTGTGCCAGAACCGAAACCTCTGGGTGCGCCGTGTCGGCGCGATCAATTGAGTGAAGGAGACTTCTCAGGAAACCAAGAATAGCCTGATGCCCACCCGACTTACCTTGGCCATAAATGGCTGCGACCGGGAAACCGGCGGGGGAAAATAGCATGTCGGGAAAAGGCGTCATCCGGGCCGAAACCACTGTGGGCCATCGGGACGTCAGGGCAAGACGTGTATGGTGAATGCTGGATTGCGTGAAACCCAGATCAGGGACATTTTGCGGGTCGTGACGCAGCAGTGGTTGACGCGTCATGCCGTGTGAAGGGCGGGATACCCCATAGACCCGCCTAAGCTTGGTCGCACGGCCCACCCTTCGTCGAAGGGCCAATGATCGAACGGGTCACCTAACCACGTCGTCTCTCACTGATCGTGTAAACACGGGATCGCCTAAGCGGGCATCATCACGATGACCCGTAGGGCGACGGAGCCGCCATATTAGCCAAACGCCCGGGGTAATGCCCGGGACAGCCATCTTCGGGTGGACGGGCATGGGTGAAACCAATCGGGCAACCGGATGGGGAATCCTCTCTGCGCGGGTGAAGGGCGGCGCGTTTGCTGGGTCTTTCAACTTCATGACGGAGGTATGCTGATGCAACCGCACACCGTAGAGAAGAGACTGGACTCAATCATTGACCTGTCTCGCCAAGGAAAACGTATCAACGGCCTGTTCAGGCTGCTTGCGGCCCCGACCCTCTGGGAACGGGCATACGAGCAGATTGCCCCCAACAAAGGGGCACTGACGCCGGGCTCTGACCCTGAAAACACTCTGGATGGCTTCTCGCTGGAAAGGATGCAGAGGGTGATGGGCGCGGTGCTGGACGGGACCTATCGTCTTTCTCCGGCGCGTAGGCAATACATCCCCAAGGCCAACGGGAAGAAACGCCCGTTGGGCATTCCCACTGCGGATGACAAGCTGGTGCAGGCGGCGGTGAAGATCGTGCTCGAACATGTGTACGAGCCGGTATTCTCCGACCAATCGCATGGCTTTCGCCGGGGGCGGTCGTGTCACACGGCCCTGACCGAAATCAGGCGCACTTGGCACGGCATGAAGTGGTTGGTCGAGGTCGATATCGTTGGCTACTATGACAATATCGATCACGACATCCTGCTCGGTTTGCTGCGCAAGCGTATCGATGACGAACGCCTGTTGCAGTTGATCCGGCGGATGCTCAAGGCCGGCTACCTCGAAGACTGGAAGTTCCACAGGACTTTCAGCGGTGCCCCACAAGGCGGTGTGATCTCGCCGATCCTTGCCAACATCTACCTTCATGAGCTGGATCAGTTCATGGTGGAGGTGAAGGCACGGTTCGACCGGGGGCAGGCAAGGCGGCGCAGTGCCACCTACCTGGAAACCTCGAAGCAGATCCAGATCCGTCGCAGGATGATCGAGCGTCGGCGTGCCAATGGCAACGAGGAAGAAATTCCCCGGCTGATCGCAGAAATCAGGGAATGGGAGCGGCGGCGGCTTGAAAAACCGTCGCTTGATCAACTCGACCCGACTTACCGTCGACTTCGCTACTGCCGTTATGCCGATGATTTCGTCATCGGAGTGATCGGCAGCAAAGAGGACGCCCGCAAGATCATGGCAGAGGTCAGGACCTATCTGGCCGAAACCCTGAACCTTGAGGTGTCCGCGGAGAAAAGCGGGATCAGGAAGGCCGATGAGGGGGCCTTGTTCCTCGGCTATCACTTGAAGACCTACGGCGATGGCCGGACAAAACGGATGGTGAAAGGCGGGCGTGCCGTAACCATGCGGGTGCCGGATGATCGCATGCAGCTTCATGTGCCGGTGGACAGGCTTGCCCGCTTTGCAGAGCGAAATCGTCTCGGAAATCTCAATACCAACCGGGGCGAGGCGCGTTGTGAGGTGATCAACAACTCGGATGTTGCAATCCTGACCGGATACAACGCCATGCTTCGGGGGCTGGCCGAATACTACAAGCTCGGCACGCTCTGGAAACAGCAGGTCGGACGGCTTCACCATCTCTGGTGGTGGAGTTTCATGAAGACCTTGTCCCGCAAGCATAAATGTTCGGTCAAGGTGACAGCGGAGAGGCTTCGGAACGGGGATAGCCTCGGCCTGTGGTATGAGGCCCGCAACAAGCGGCGTTTCATGCCGATGTTCCGCCTGAAGGATGTCCGGCCAACACCGGCGCCTTCGCATGTCGACCGGGAAGCACTGGCACATCTCTACTTCGCGGGTCGGAACGACATCGTCGACCGGCTTCGCGCAAAGGTGTGTCAGACCTGCGGAACGGTAGGCGTGCCATTGGAGGTGCATCACGTTCGCAAGATGAGCGACATGAAAGGGACCACGCTCTGGACCCAGGTCAAGGCGGCACGGACGCGTAAGCGTGTCGTGCTCTGCCACGACTGCCATGTGGCGCATCATGCCGGGCGCTTGCAGGAAAGACTGGATAAATGTGCAAACGTAGGAGCCGGATGATGGGAAACTATCACGTCCGGTTCCGTGGGAGGGGTAGAGGATCATCCCATCGGGAACCCTCGCCCCTACCCGACGGCGTCGAGGATTTCCAGGAGATCACGATCCGCCATTTGAAATACGCCGCTTCTCGCTTCGCCCAAGAGGCAGCCCCGGCGCTGACGCGGTTCGCAAATTCCTCGCCGCAGGGCTTCGTAAACGGCATCAAGGCGGCGCGGCAGCAGATCGTGGCGCGGACGGATGAGGACCGGGATGACTTCCTGAGGAAGCGCGGCTTCTCGAAGGCGGAGTCGGGCAAGATCATCGAGAAGGTGCTGATGGAAGAAGGCCGCCCGCCGGAGAGCATCTTCGACTTCGTGCAGGGCATCACGCGGCTCGCGCGCGACAAGACCCAGCAGGATACCCGCCTCGACATGGAGGGGCGCGCCAAGAAGCTCCTCGACCGGGTCGGCTGACGCCGAGCCCGCCACAGCGACCGCCCTCGCGCGCGGGGCGGTCGCGCTTTCCCCTTCCAAATGCATGCCACTGGCCCCGCCCCGAGAGGGCAGGGGGCTCCGGCCTGCGCATTTCTGCGAGAACGCCCATGACCCCCCAGGAAGAAACCATCGTCCTCGAAGCTCAGGACATCCTCGGCCGCTATCTCAGCCAGAACCCGGTCATCGGCAGTTGGCAGGCGCTGATGGACTATTGCGCGTTCAGCGTCCGCGGACCGGTCGAGCGCTTCCACGTCCTCTATCTCGACCGCAAAAACCGCATCATCTCCGATGAACTTCTCTCGACCGGCACGGTCGACCATGTCCCGGTCTATCCGCGCGAGGTGATCAAGCGGGCGCTGATGCTGAACGCCAGCGCCCTGATCCTGATCCACAACCACCCATCGGGCAATCCGACGCCGTCGGAGGCCGATCTCAGCATGACCAAGGAAATCCAGAAGGGGTGCAAGTACCTCGGGCTGACGCTGCACGACCACATCATCGTCGGCGCCGGGACGGAGCTGAGCCTGCGGGGGCTCGGCAAGCTCTGACCTTGCGGCCAGGTTCATCACCGTTACCCCTTCGAGGAAGAGGGCGGCGGTTTGGTCTTTGACGGATGAGGCGGGGAGAGAGGCTTCCCGCGCCGTCGGAGATCTGCCCATGTTCGACCTGCCCTTTCCCATTCATCCGACCACCGGCCCTCTGAGCTTTGCGCCGCCTTTTCCCTCGGTCGACAGCGATCCCAATCATCCCTTCGCCCTAACTCTGTCGCGCCGCACGCCGGCCGACCTCATGTCGGGCCGGGCAACTCCACTCGTCCTCGCCCGTTTCGCAACGTTGGCCGGGGCCATGCAGGGCGCGATCGACCATACCGAGGGGATGGCCAAGGGTGCCGAGCCACAGCTTCTGGCGATCCTCGATCGCGACGAACGCCTTGTGCTGGCCGGGGCCGCCAGCGACCACGCCGTCACCTGGTGCCACCCGGTGACGAGCGCGGCCGAGGCGCGGGGCGTGGTGACCGAGGCGAGCCAGCTGCGCGCGCAGGCGGGCCGCGCATCGGCTTGGGGTGAGCCCGGTCTGGCGGCTCAGTTGCGCCACCGCGCCGATCTTCTGGATGCCCGGCTCGTCGACCCGCTCTGGCGCGCCTTTGCTGCTTGGGCGCTGCAGGTCGCGGCGTGAGGCCCGAGAGACAGAGGAGGGCAGGGGGGATTTGGAGCTTGTCCGGGGAAGAGAGATCGCCCGGCCCGGCTTCGATCCCTTCCACTGACCGGAGACACCCTATGACCCTGACTGAACCCACCCTCGCGCCGCCGATAGCACCCTCGACCGTCGACATGGCGCATATCTTCGCGGCGCATGCCGAGCGCGCGGCCCGGATCGAGGCGCTTCGCCCCGGCAACAAGGACCGCCTGTTTGACGGCCTCATGGCTGCCGGAATCACCCATGTCACCGTGACCTTCGACGGTGCCGGTGACAGCGGCCAGATCGAAAGCATCGGCGCTTGGGCGGGAGACACGGCTGTCGAGTTTCCCGCGACCGAGATCGAGTACGCCGCGCTGACCTGGGACGACCCCGAGGTAGAGATGCGGCAACTCTCGCTGGAGGATGTCGTCGAGCAGCTTACCTACGATTTCCTCTCCGACACCCATGGCGGTTGGGAAAACAACGACGGCGCCTGGGGCGAATTCTGCTTCGATGCCGCGGCCCACTGCATCCATCTCGAGTTCAACGAACGTTTCACGTCGTCCGAACTCTACACGCATGATTTCTGAGGGGCGGCGATGGCACATCCCTACCACCACGCCCTCTCCTCGGTGAAGAAATGGGGCGGCACGGTCGATGATTTCATGGCGGCACATGCCTGGTTCGACGCCTCGAAATCGATAACTGCGGACTTTCGGCACCGGGCGCTCCGCCACCATGCTGAGGGCATCTTCATGGCCGAGACGATTTTCGGCCAGACCTTCACGCTCTCGACCAGGCGCGTCATCCCGACCCGTTGGGTCGGAGAGCAACATGTGAAGGAAGACCTCGGCTTCATCCCGAGTTTTGCCGACTGGGTGAAGGCCCTTCGGCCCGAGCCCTGGATGGGCCGGACCGAGCGGATCGAGGCGCAGGCCGATCCGCATCTCGCTTCGCCCGTTGTCGAGGTCAGTTGAGATGACCGATCCAGCCTATCAGCGCCTCGGCCTTCCTGTGACGGCTTCGCCCTATGCCGTCCTGCGCGCGGCGGTCCGGGCGCTGCACCCAGACACGCGCGCGGTTCGCGGCTTCCGGGCTGCGCGCAAGCGCTTCTATAGGCAGATGCTCTGCGCGCATGCCGCGCGACAGGCGGCGGGCGACGAGCCAACCGGCTGATCGCCCCCACTCATCCCTTCACCCCAATCCAGCGCCCGGTCGCTCGGCCGGGTCTTCCCCCTTCAGGAGGTTCCCATGGCGGATTACTTCACCCATTTCTCATGCCTGCTCGACGTCGGCAGCCCCGACGAGGCCGCCCGCGCGATCGCGCTGTTCCAGGAACTGCGCGCTACGGATCAGGACGCTGACGACCCGGATGTCGCGGGATTTACCCTCGTGCGCCAGGATGCGCCCGAGGGCAGTACTCTCTGGATCCATAATGACGACCACGGTGACGTCGAGGCCGTCATCCGCTTCGTGTTGCGTCTCGCCGAAGACCTCGACCTCACCGGCCTCTGGGGGTTTCAGTATGCCCTGACCTGCTCCCGGCCGCGCCTCGACGCCTTCGGCGGTGGCGCGCATGTCATCGACCTCGGCGCACGCAAATCCATCGGCTGGACCAGCACGCAAGAATGGCTCGCCGCCGCGCTGAACGGGGAGGAGGTCGATGCCTTCTGTAATGGGGCCAGTGCTGTCAATGGGTAACCTCCAAAAGAAGGCAGCCTCGAAGCTGAGCGCTTCGAGGGCATGGCTCGACGGAACGTACAAAGCTTGGCGGGCACTCCCCCCTCTGGCGCTTTCGATGCCGTTCCATCGGTCATGATCCTACACCGGTTCGCGCTTCTGTCCGTGGTCGACGCAATGGTCGCCAACTTGATGCGGGTTCGTAGCGGTTTCCGCGCGCCTATCTGAGATACGTGCTCGGAGCAGAAGCTTCGGCGACAAGGCATCGGGCGGCGTCGTCGGAAACCGCGTCCTGGTGAGGACCTCGATGGCCGGTTCTCAGGTCAGCCAGATTGTTGTTTTCATGCGCGGCGGCTCGACTGTCTTGTTTCAAACCTGTCTGGCGGCCTGGAATTCTGTATTGTCCACCCACATGCGATGCAGGATTACGCCCATCCTGCGGGCCAACGCGACCGCCGCCCGTTTCGCTCCACGCCGACGAACAACCCGATCCGCCCATGCGCGCAACCAAGTCGGTTTTTTCGAACGGTGGATCACCACTGTGGCGGCTTGGTAGAGCGCGGTCCGCATGTCCAGATCGCCGGCTTTGGTGATACCGCCGACAATGTCCGTCTCTCCGGACTGGTAGCGACGAGGGGTCAAACCGATTGCCGGACCGACATCTTTCGACCGCCGGAACCTGCCGGGGTCATCGATGGAGGAACGGACAGTCAGAGCGACGACCGAGCCGACGCCGGGCATAGTCATCAGCAAGCGACAAACCGGATCCTCGCGCGTGATGTCCCGTGCCATGCGTTCAAGGCGCACAAGCTCGCTGCGCAACGCAGCTCGAGCCCTGAGCATCGGTTCGATTGAAAGTTGGATGAGCTTGTTGCCCTCGGTCAATTCGCGAACCCGGTCTTCAAAGCTGACTTTGCCGATCCGACCAAGTCGAAGTCCGAAATTGCGCAGCATGCCCCGAATAGACATCTCGATGTTAATAGCAGCGTCTTGCACCGATCGGCGTGCACCGAGAAGCACCCTCAGTTCCTGCGCGGAAAGCGACTTGCAATGGACCGGCCGGAACCAGCCCATCTGCAGCAAGCGGGCCAGGCCAGCAGCATCGCGGCGATCAGTCTTTACCGGCGCGGCCTTCAAGGCGGCTTTGACCTGCCGCGTCTCCATCAGCACCACTGGCAGTCCAAGGTCGGTCAAAGATTTATGAAGCCACTGGGACAAGGGTCCGGCTTCAATACCGATCGCTTCTACCACTCCCGGCAGGCTCCTGATGCAGGCGTTCAATGCCCCGGGGTCACTCGCGACTTTCGCTTCCTTCACAAGCTTGCCGTGTTCGTCCACGGCGCAAACCGCAGAATTTTCGAGAGATACGTCAATGCCAACGAAAACACCCATAGGTCACTCCCCTCTTGATCCCAATGACAGGCAGCCTGAATCAAGCGACGAAGGGCCCAAATTTCCCAGCGGGAAAAGTTCGGGATCCGCTTCAGCGTCGGGCGGCCGCCCCATTACGGCATCTGAGGTCATCTGCACCACCGTCTACCAGTTTCCCGAACTCTCGGAGGCGGCCAAGGAAAGGGCCCGCAGCTGGTATCGCGAGCTCGGGCCCCATGACGATTGGTGGGACGCGGTCTACGAGGATTTTCAGCGGGTCTGCGAGATCCTCGGCATCCGCCTGAAGACCACGCCCGTCCGCCTGATGGGCGGCGGGACGCGGGCCAAGCCCTGCATCTGGTTCTCCGGCTTCTGGAGCCAGGGCGACGGCGCCTGCTTCGAGGGCTACTGGTCCCACGCCAAGGGCGCGGCCGCGCGCATCCGGGACTACGCGCCCCAGGACGCGACGCTGCATGCCATCGCCGACCGGCTGCGGGCCATCCAGCGGCGCAACTTCTACCAGCTCGCCGCCGGGGTCAGCCATCGTGGGCGCTACTACCAAGAATACACCATGTCGGTGGACGTCACGCGCGACAGCCCGACCTCGCAGCCGCCTACTGAGGACGCCGGAGAAATCGTGACCGAGGCGCTCCGCGATCTGGCCCGCTGGCTCTACCGGCAGCTTGAGGCTGAATACGACCACCTGACCTCGGACGAGGCCATCGAGGAGGGGATCATCGTCAACGAGTACACGTTCACCGAAGGAGGGCGACGGTTCGGGTGATCATCAGCGGCGACGATCGGTTCATTTGATCTTTACATTAGGGCCATATGAACTATCTTGAGCGCAATGGAGGACGACATGCAAGTCGCAGAGAAAATCCGGGAACCCGCACAGGTCAACGCCGTCGCGTTGAAGGCCTATGCGCGCGTCGCCGATGCTTGGGGTCTCAATCTCAAGGAGGCGGCGGGCCTTGCCGATATGTCGGAGAGCACGTGGAAGCGCGCCAAGAAGCCGGACTTCGCAGGCGAACTGACCAAGGACCAACTGCTGCGGCTTAGTGCGGTGATCGGCATCTACAAATCGCTCGAACTCTACTTCTCCGAGCCGCTCGCGCGAATCTGGTTCACCCGACCGAACACCGGCCCGCTCTTTGGGGGCCGCCGGCCGGTTGACACCGCCATCGACGGGGGCTTGCCGCAAATTCTCGCCGTCCGGACTTATTTGGATGCGCTGCGTGGTGGGGCATGAAGCAGACCGAGATTTCCGATCGCGGTCTCGTTCGCCTCCTGCCCGCCACCTACCACAAGCCGCCATCGCTGCGCGGTCTGGTCGATAGCGATGACGAGATGGAAATCTTGGCAGAGATCGAGGGGCTGACCAGTGGTCGTCTTCTGGCAGAACGCGGGCGCAACCCGCATCTGGACCCGCGCGAGCTTGCCTGGCAGCGCCGCAGCCGCGATCTGCGCATCTATGGCGACAGTCATGTCAACGCCGCCTTCACCTACACCCGCGCTGGCGGAAACCGCTTCAACACCGAAAAGCGCGGCGCCTGGTACTGTGCGTGGGACGTGATGGTTTCTATCAGCGAAGTGGCCTGGCACCGCACACGCGAACTTGGCTTCACGGGCAGCTTCCATGACAGCGCGCGTTATGTGGAACTGCTGGCGGATTTCATCGGGATATTCGATGATCTGACTGATGAGCCGGACCATCCGGCGCTGCATCCTGATCCGGCCGTTGGATATCCCGAGGGGCAAAGCCTGTCCCAACATCTGCGCCGAGCGGGATCCCGCGGTCTGATTTACCCATCAGTCCGGGCACCCGCGCCGGGTGGGAATTGTCTGGTCTGCTTCGAGCCGCATGCGATCCAGAACGTCCGACCGGGCGCATCGTGGGATCTTGTGTGGGATGGGACGCCGCACTACTCGATCACGGCTGTTGGCTGATTGCGGGCGCCCTTGGAGGTCTTGAGAAATGAAAGCGCCTAGCGATAACAGCCCCGACGTGACGAACTTGAGGTCATGCGACCATCAGGCGTTCTTTGAGTCGTTGGATTCTCCGGCCTCACCGACCGAGGTGCTGCGTGCCGCCTATCGCCGGCGGAACGATTGCCCTGCTGACCTTCACGATATCAAGCAAGCCGACGACTGATAGTCGACACCAGTCTCCATTAATCCACTTCGACATAACTCCCTTGTCGCGGAAGTATTCTTCCTGCACGGCGCGGCGCTAGTTTCTGGCCAGCCTTTTGCCCAAAGCTCTTTAGTGAAGCTGAGCGGAAATCGGCGCCCCTATCGCACTGGTCTGCCCGCCATGATCAGGTGATCGTGTACTCGCGCCACGGGATCGACCGCAGCGGCACCCGCGACATGAAGCGGGCGATGTCTGGCCGACCGAAATAGGTCGGCCGGCCGCGCCCATCCTGCGCCATCAGCACGACCGGTAGGCCGAAGCCCGGGGCGAAGCCCCGGATCGCGTCGGCGGCCGCCACGCTGTTTTGCACCACATGGGGTTTCACCACCACGACGGCGAAGGTCTGACCCTGCTCGCGGATCACCGCACCTTGCACACGCATCTGCCTCGCTCCTTCTCTTAGGCCGCCAGCCTGTTGAGGCGGCTGTTGATCCATTCCCAAGCCTCTTGGGTGAGCCAGCCCGAATAGTCGCGGGTGACGCCGATCACGAGGACGCGGTCGTTCTTGTCGACGTGGGGGGCCAGCCGGTCCCAGACGCCGTTGGCGTTCAGATTGGTATCGACCAGCCAGGTCGATCAGAGGTAGTGCCACCAGTCCCCAAGATTCTTGATGGCCTTGTGCAGCTCGTCGTAATTCTGACCCGGCCGCTTCAGGTCGTAGTTGATCGCGTAGATCATTTTTGTTCTCCTGTCGGTATCGCGACGCGGACCGGAAACCGGCCCTGATGCGCCTCGACTCCCTATGCGGACATCGAGGGTCGTCCCGGACATCAGCCATTTCATGTCCGGGCAGGGGCCGCTCTCCCGCATAGGAGAGTGAAAGGGGACGAAAGGTGTGAGTTTGCAGGAACCCGCGAACGCCAGGAGCAGCGCCGAGATCGTCGAGGCGATCCGAGGCCTTTCAACCGCCGATTGGGTGCGGCTGAAAAAGGTTGCCGCCTACTATGCGCGCCCCGCCGTTCCGGCCCAAGATCTGCTGCAGGAGGCGTTCGCCCGTGCGCTCGATGGCAGCCGTGTCTGTCCGGCGCATGTGGACGCAGTGCGGTTCTTGGCCGAGGCCATGCGCAGCATCGCCGACGGCGAGCAGGAAAAGGCCGATCGCCGACCTGCCCTCGTTTCCATCGAGGGAGAAAGCGGCGCTGCTACAGCCATGAGTGTCCCGGACCCGGCGCCGAGTGTGGAGTCCAGGATCGTACAGGCCGAGCAGGACGCGCGGATGCGTACCGATCTGCTCGCGCTCTTCGACGACGACCCGGCAGCTAAGGACATTGTGGAAGGCACTATGGAGGGCATGACGGCGGAGGACCTGCGAGAGCTGACCGGTCTCGACAGGACAGCCTACGATTCCAAACGAAAGCTGATCCGCCGTCGGATCGACAAGAGGTATCCCGAAGGATGGCAGCCATGACCGGCAAGAACGACAAGGCCGGTCGGCCGATCGACCGGCTGGCAGATGAGTTCGTTGAGGACATTCTGAACTTGTCCGACGACGAGGTTCTGGCCGAGTTCCGAGAGGACGGCGGCGATCCCGAAAGGCACGCTGCCGAAATGCGGTCGATGTTCGAAAACAGACTGCTGGTGGCGAACAAGGCGCGCATGAACGCGGCGAAGGCCGGTGTTGCATCCAGCCGTCGAGCTGAAAAAGGACTTTCCACGCCGGTTGTCGATATCGCCGACGCCCGCGCCCGCCTTCGTGCTGTAATCGCGCGCGCAGGTAGCATCCCCGGGCTGACGCTCGCGGCGCGCAAGGAAGACGAACTTTCGGATTCCGATGTGGTCGGGATGCTCGAGGAGCTTGCCGAACTGGGCCTGCTGGACGGCAATCAGGACGTCGGAAAGACCTGATGCGGCCGTCGCCTGCCGAAGCACTGCTTCAGGAGTTGGGCGTTACCGACCCAGCCGAGATAGACCTTGAAGCAGTCGCCTATCATGTCAATGCTACGGTCCGCTTCAGGCGGCTCGACGGTTGCGAAGCAAGGATCGTAGGGACAGCCGACCGCGCGATCATCACGATCAACCGGGACAGCCAGTGGCGCAGAAAGCGGTTTTCCATCGCGCACGAGCTGGGCCACTGGCACCACCATCGAGGCCGTTGCCTCGCATGCCGGGTCGATGAGTACAGACCAAGGACTGGAGTTTCGCCCGAGCGCACCGCTGATGGATATGCGGCCGATCTACTTATGCCCGACTATCTGTTCCGACCGCTCGCGCGAGCGCAGAAGAAGCTGAACTTCACAGCGATCAAGGCCTTGGCAGATGCCTTTGATTCTAGCCAGACCGCCACGGCTATCCGCCTTGTCGAAACTGATCACACGCCGTCGATGCTGGTTTGCCATGGGCCGAAGGGTAGGAAGTGGTTCGTCCGGTCGCCTAGTGTCCCGGATCGCTGGTTCCCTCAAGACACTCTCGACGCCGAGAGCTATGCCTTTGGTATCCAGTTCGGTTCCGATCCCGACAACCCGATGCTGCGCAAGATCGGGGCGGATGCGTGGTTCGACCGCGCCGGTTCCGATCGGTTCGAGATTCAGGAGCAGACGATTAGGGTCGGCCCAGAGGAAACCCTTACGCTACTGGTATTCTGCGATGCTGCGATGCTCGAAGAGCAGGACTACCGTGGGTATCGAGGATAGCTACCGGTGCACCCGTACAATCCTTACCGAAAACGGTCGTTTCTGACCTGAAGCTCTGTTCCTTGTTCAATCAAGCACTTAGATCAGACATAGACCCGCGTCAAAACCCTGCTGGCTCTTGGGGGGTCTTGCCTCGGTGGCGACGAATCGTTTCACTTCACCTGTTCCCGTCGATCCACTTCGACATGAGCCCCTTGTCGCGGAAGCATTCCTCAGGAACAGCGCGGCGCTTGATCCGGGCGAGCTTCTCCGCGAAGGCCACCTGCTTCGAGGTTGGCAACCGGTCCATGTCGGAGACCGGTTTCAGCTGGGCCTGCGCCTCGATCCAAGCACCGAGCGACCGGCGGTCCTGCTGAACGTCCCAGGGCAGGAGCGTCTGGTTGCGCAGGGCGAGCGAGCGCGCATAGGCGATCTGCTTGGGCGTCGCGGGCAAGGCATATGTGGTGCTGTCCATCGGGAAACTCCCTTGCTGGCTTGCCTTCCAATATAGAACATAAAGAGAACAAATTCAAGCCAAGCGAACGGAACGCACCGGTTCGAGAGGGAGAGATGGGCCGGGGAAGATCAGGCCTGAGGGTGCCCGAGAGAGGGTGTCCGGGCCTGTCCCTGTCCCTCATTCCGGAGTTTCCCGATGACCTATCTCGCGCCTGTTGCGCCTCCCGTTCCTGTTCCGTCTTCTGATCCCGCGCCTGCGATCCTCGCCGTTGCCGAAGCGCTGCAGCCCGACTTGGCCCAAGGCTTCCAGATCGACGCGCTGCGTCTGCGGCTGGAGATGGAGCGCGCCTTCGGCGGCTCCGATGCCGATGGCGCGTGGAATTGGAAGCTCGCCTATGAGGCGGGGGAGGTGGCGCTCGTCCTCTTCCTGCGGAAATTCGGCCGCGCGCTGCTCGCCCGGTCCGGCTCGCCCGCGGCCCTGCTGCCGATCCTCACCAAGGTAGCAGCCCTCTTGCCGACGCATACCCGGCGCTCTGAGGAGATGGAGCGCTTCCAGCAATTCTCGACGCCGCTGCCCATGGGGCTTGCAGCACTGGCCGCTGCGCAAATCACGACCTGTGACCTCGTCCTCGAGCCTTCGGCCGGGACCGGGCTTTTGGCGATCCTCGCTGAGATCGCGGGTGGCAGCCTCGCGCTGAACGAGTTGGCCGACACCCGCGTCGATCTTCTGCGCCTCCTCTTTCCGGAGCGTCCCGTCACCAGTTTCGACGCCGCGCAGATCGACGATCACCTCGACGCAGGGCTGCGCCCCAGCGTCATCCTGATGAATCCGCCGTTTTCGGCTGTGGCCAATGTCGATTGCCGGACGACCGAGGCAACGGCCCGGCATCTGCGTTCGGCCCTTGCCCGGTTGGCGCCCGGCGGGCGTCTGGTCGCAATCACTGGTGCCAGCTTCGCCCCTGACGCCCCTGCCTGGTCCGAGACCTTCGGCCGTCTCACCGAGACGGCGCATCTGGTCTTCACCGGAGCTGTCTCGGGCGCGGCCTTTGCTAAGCATGGCACCAGCTTCGAGACGCGGATCTCGGTCTTCGACAAATGCCGCGGCGGCGAACGGGGTGGGATCACCGCTGATCTGGCCCGGCCGATGTCCGTCGATGCGGCCCAGCTCCTCGCCCGAATCCTAGCCGAGGTCCCTCCGCGCCTCGAATTGGATTCGTGCGATGTCGCTGGGTCCCGCTCCACGTCCCTCTTCTCGAGAATTCCTGCTCGTGTGTCAGGCTCCACAGCCGGAAAATCGCGGGCCACGTCTATGGCCAAGACCGTTACCCAGGTCACCACGCCGGATGCCGAGGATCTCGCCTACACCCTGCGCGAGACGACTGACGACCTCGGCGCTGCGAGCCCGTCCGATGCGATCTACGAGACCTTCCGGCTACAGGCGATCGACATTCCCGGCGCGGCCCCGCACCCGACCAAGCTCGTGCAGTCGGCGGCCATGGCTTCGGTCGCGCCCCCGAAGCCCACATACCTGCCGAAACTCCCCGCCACTGTGTTGCGCGACGGCCTTCTTTCCGATGCCCAACTGGAGACGGTGATCTACGCGGGCGAGGCGCATGGCGCATATCTTGCCGGATCGTGGACCGTCGATGTGACCGGCGACATGGTATCCGCCGCGCCTGACGATGCCGCGGACGCTGTCCGCTTCCGCCGTGGCTTTTTCCTCGGCGACGGCACCGGAGCGGGCAAGGGCCGCCAGTCGGCCGGGATTGTGCTCGACAACTGGTGCAAAGGCCGCCGCAAGGCGCTCTGGATTTCGAAGAGCGACAAGCTTCTCGAGGATGCACAGCGCGACTGGTCGGCGCTCGGGCAGGAACGTCTTGTGGTGACGCCCCTGTCGCGCTTCCCGCAAGGCCGCGACATCCCGCTGACCGAGGGCATCCTCTTCACCACCTATGCCACGCTGCGCTCGGAAGAGCGCGGAGCCAAGAAATCCCGCGTCGACCAGATCGTCGACTGGCTGGGGGCGGATTTCGACGGGGTGATCCTCTTTGACGAAAGCCATGCCATGGCGAATGCCGCCGGATCGAAGGGCGAACGCGGCGACACGGAAGCCTCGCAGCAGGGCAGGGCGGGCCTGCGCCTGCAGCACAAGCTGCCCAATGCCCGCGTGGTCTATGTCTCGGCCACGGGGGCGACGACAGTTCACAACCTTGCCTATGCGCAGCGGCTCGGTCTTTGGGGTGGCGAGGATTTCCCGTTCGCGACGCGTGGAGAGTTCGTCGAAGCTATCGAGGCCGGCGGCGTGGCCGCAATGGAGGTACTTGCGCGCGATCTGCGCTCGCTTGGCCTCTATACCGCCCGTTCGCTTTCCTACGATAGCGTCGAATACGAGATGCTGGAGCACGCGCTCACGCCCGAGCAGCGCGGCATCTATGACGCCTATGCCGGGGCTTTCGCGATCTTATGCGCAGCTGCGCATAAGATGGCTAATCGCGAGGTCGCGGTAATGCGAAGGAGCGGGGAATTCATGTTTGTTTTCCTTGATTTCAGGATTTTGATGCGGCTCTTGCTGCGCATTATTTCGACTGCGAACCTCAGCGGCTTTCCAACCGTCTGAGGAGACAATCATGTTGAAGTCGCACGACGATCTGATCGCCGAGCTCTCGAATTCGCTCACGGAGCTGAATTACAATCCGGTGTGCGTTGACAACCATCGGCTCTACGCCCGCGCCTTTCTGGGCTACTTGAACGAGCGAGGCGTGTCGGTGGCGGAAGTAACCCCGACGCAGGTCGATCAGTATTTTTCCTATGCCGTTCAATGCTTTCATGTGCGCTACGGGCGTCCACCAAGCTCGCGCTGGCACAGGCTGCCGCACACAGCGATTTGCAAGTTGCTCCGCCTCGGCCAAGGCAAATGGCCGCCCGAGTCTGAGACAACCGATCCTGCTGCCGCGCTCCGGCGCGCGATCTGCCAGGAATACGAGGCCTGGATGCGCGATGAACGCGGGCTGGCGAAGGCAACCATCGACGCGCGCCTTCGGGAGGCACGGCGCTTTCTGGACTGGTACTTCGGGCGCTGTGCCGGCGACGGCCTTTTGGCATTGGGCGTGCGAGACATCGATCTTTACATGGACATGCGAGCCCATGGACTGCGCCGAATATCGCTGGCGGGCGCGGCGGTCTGGCTTCGCTGCCTGTTGGGTTATCTTCATCGAACGAGGCGAGTGCGCATCGATCTCACGTCACGGGTCATTGGCCCGATGCTTTATGCCTACGAGAATGTTCCCTCCATCCTGGCTCGCAGTCAAATCAACGCGATCTTGACTGCCGCCAACGGGGACAGGTCGCCGAGGGGGCTTCGCGATTATGCGATCTTGCAGCTGCTTGCCACCTACGGGTTGCGCCAAAGCGAAATCTGCAATCTCCGGCTTGACGACATCGACTGGCGGGCGGACACCCTGAGCATCCGTCACACCAAGACACGCGCCTGTTCCATGTTGCCGTTGCTGCCAGCGGTCGGGGACGCGTTGCTCGACTATCTGCGTCTCGGGCGCCCACAGGTCGATGTCCGGGAAGTCTTCATTCGATCCTTCGCACCCTATGCCGGAATGAAGAGCCTGTATGGCGTGGTCGCAGGCCGCTTGGCAGCTGCGTCCGTCACCCCGATGGGGAAACGAGGACCACATGTCTTTCGCCACGCACGCGCGGTCGAACTACTGCGTGCTGCGGTTCCACAAAAGATCATCGGTGACGTACTCGGGCATAGATCGACCGAGTCCACGAATGTCTATCTCAAGTTGGCCACCGAGGATCTTCGCGCCATAGCGCTCGACGTGCCCACATCAGAGGTGATGTCATGAGCGTGTGGCATGATCGCGATCGCACCACTGTCGAGGGCTTTCTGCTGGCATCCCGGTTTGGGCACAGCAGCTGCCGCACGTATCGCATAATCCTTCGCAGCTTCGAGGATGTCGCCCGTCGACACCCTCAAGTTGACCGCCGGATGCTCGAGAACTGGCTGAGTGAAATGGCAACGCGATGGAAATTGTCGGCCCTGTTGAACCAGGTCTGCATCGTTGACCGCTTCCTCAACTATCTTGTCCGGAATGAGCTGATCACCAGCAATCCCGTCGCAGAGCTTTGCAGGCAGCGCAACGTCAAGCAGAACAAGCCGATCTGGCGGGCTCTCGCGTCCCCCGATCCCGACGAGGCACTTGCCGCGCTGCACCGGCCTCCACCATTCGGCAGCGTTCTGGGTGGCTTCATGCGCGACCATGTCGCTCTGATGCGAAACCGGGGATACCAGTATGAAGCGCAGACCCACTGGTTGCTGCGGTTTGACCGGTTCCTGCAGGCTCATCCCGAATTGGCCGACGAGCCACTCGAGACGATGCTGACACATTGGGCGGCGGCCAAGCCGACGCGCAATCATGCGGCGGAATGCCAGAAGTTGGGACGCCTCCTGACCAAGGCGCGGTATCGCCTCGATCCGAGCATCCCGCCGAAACCCTTCAATCCTCGCGCGGAGAGGGAAATCGCGCGTGAACATCGGCGTCCACATATCTTCAGCCCGGTCGACATCCGGCACATGCTCGATGTGGCCCGATGCTATCCATCGCCGCATGCTCCGCTGCGGCCGCAGACCCTCTACACCATGATCCTGCTGGCCTATTGCGCCGGGCTTCGACGTAGTGAGATTGCGTGGCTCGACCTGGGCGACGTCGACCTTCGATCCGGCACGATCACGATCCGGGAAACGAAGTTTTACAAGACCAGGATCCTACCGTTATCGGGCAGCCTCATGGTTGAATTGCGCGTCTATCTCGATGCGCGGCGGCGCGCTGGTGCCCCACAGGACCCGCAGTCGGGGCTGTTCTGGCAGGATCACTTCAAGGATCGTTACGCCCCGGTGGTGGTCACGACGATGATCACCAACGTCATGCGCCGCGCGGGGTTCAAGCCGCCCTCCGGACGGACGGGTCCGCGCGTTCACGACCTGCGGCATTCGATGGTCGTGAACCGGATCCTCCAATGGTACCGGGTCGGCATCAACCCGCAGGACCGGTTGCACTTCCTCTCGACCTATATGGGCCACCGGGACATCAACTCCACACTGGTCTACATCACCGTCACGCAGGATCTGCTGCAGGAAGCCAGCGAGCGGTTCCGCGCCGTCGGCGCCCGGTGCCTCAACTGGGAGGCGCTGTCATGAAAGAAACCAATCCGTTCCCCGAATTGTTGCGGGCCTTCTTCCAGGAATGGCTGGCGGAACAGCGCAGCGCCTCGAACCACACCATCAAGTCCTATCGGGATACCTGGCGACTGCTGCTCCGGTTCGTCGCGGGGCGAAACGGCGGCGGTGTAGTACGGATCACCCTGGCCGACATCTCTGTCAGCGAGATACGCGCGTTCCTCAGCCATGCGGAGCATGATCGCAAGGGCACGATCGGCACGCGCAACTGTCGTCTTGCCGCGATCCGCAGCTTCTTCAGCTTCGTCGCGGACAGGGACCCCGAATATGTCGCCCAATGCGCCGAGGTTCTCACGATCCCGCTCAAGCGCAAACCTACCGCCGCACCCTGCTATCTCGAGCCAGAGGAGGTCGAGGCCATCCTTGCGCAACCTGACCGATCAACGATCGAAGGGATGCGCGACCATGTGCTGCTGTCGCTTCTCTATAACAGCGGCGCGCGCATCCAGGAGGCACTCGATCTGTGCCCCCGGGCGATCCGGTTCGACGCACCGTATTGTGTGCGTCTTTATGGCAAGGGGCGAAAGGAGCGCATCTGCCCGCTCTGGCCGGAAACGGTGACGTTGCTGAAAAAGCTGCTGGAGCGGCAGCCGCGTGCTCCGGATGAGCGCATCTTCATCAATCGTTACGGCGAACCCTTGGGGGCATCGGGCGTGCGGTTCAAGCTGGCGACCTACGTCGCGGCGGCGGCGATAACGACACCCACGCTTCGTTCGAAGCATGTGACGCCGCACAGCTTCCGGCACGCGACGGCCGTCCACCTCGTCTCGGCGGGCGTCGACATCACCGTCATCCGAAGCTGGCTCGGGCATGTCAGCCTCGACACGACCAACCACTACGCCCAGGCCAACCTCGAAACCAAGCGAAAGGCACTCGAACAAGTCGGCGTTCCGGCTGCGGGAAGTCGACCCGCGCGCTGGAAACGTGACGCGGACCTGCTCGCTTGGCTCGATACCCTCTGACCCCGAATTACGGAGAAATAACGTGAAGGACGTAGCCCTGAACTCCCAGAATAAAAGCGATGATGCTGCGCTCCTTCGCATTACCGCGACCTCGCGATTAGCGATCATCCACAACAACCTCGTTGCTGCGATGGAGGCTGCAAACATAACGGGCGAGAACGGCACGCTAAACCGGCAGGCCAAGTCGGCCGCGCGGTCTGCCTTCGAGTCTGCCAAGCAGCGCTTCTTTGGCCATCTGCTGACCTCGATGAAAACCCCCACCTTGATCTCCAGCCTCGAGGCCGATCTCGCGGCGGGCCATGCCGCCGTCGTCCAGATCGTCTCGACCGGTGAGGCGCTGGTGGAGCGCCGCCTGTCGGAGATTTCGACCGAGGAATGGAACGACATCCGGGTCGACATCACCCCGCGGGAATATGTCCTAGACTACCTCGCGCATTCCTTCCCGGTGCAGCTCTACGAGCCCTTCACCGACAGCGAGGGAAATCTCTCCTCGCGGCCCGTGGTGCGCGATGGCCAGCCGGTCGAATGCCGCGAGGCAGCCCGCCGGCGTGACGCGCTGATCGAGCGGCTTGCGTCGCTGCCGCCTGTGCCGGGCGCGCTCGACCAGATCGTCCAGCGCTTCGGCACCGACCTGGTGGCCGAAGTCACGGGCCGCTCGCGCAGGATCGTCAGTAAGGGCGAGGGTCCTGCCGCGCGGCTTGTCGTCGAAAGCCGTGCCGGTTCCGCCAACCTCGCGGAGACGGCCGCCTTCATGGATGACCAGAAGCTCATCCTGATCTTCTCGGATGCCGGCGGCACGGGGCGCAGCTATCACGCCGATCTCGGAGCGAAGAACCAGCGTCTGCGGGTTCACTACCTCCTGGAGCCCGGCTGGAAGGCTGACGCCGCAATCCAGGGCTTGGGGCGCACCAACCGCACCAACCAGGCCCAGCCGCCGCTGTTTCGTCCAGTGGCCACGGATGTGAAGGCGGAAAAGCGGTTCCTCTCGACCATCGCGCGCCGTCTCGACACGCTTGGGGCCATCACGCGCGGTCAGCGCCAGACCGGCGGTCAGGGGCTGTTCCGGCCCGAGGATAACCTCGAGTCGCCTTACGCCCGCGACGCCCTGCGCCAGCTCTACCGCCGCCTCTATCGCGGTGACGTTTCGGGCTGCTCACTTGGCGCTTTCGAGGATGCCACGGGGCTTAGCCTGACCGATGACAATGGGCTGAAGGACGACCTGCCGCCGATCACGACCTTCCTCAATCGCCTGCTGGCGCTGACAATCGACATGCAGGCCGTGCTCTTCTCGGCCTTCGAGGAGCTTCTCGATCAGCGGATCGAGGGGGCCATCGCCGCTGGGGTCTATGACCTTGGGCTCGAAACCCTGCGCGCCGAGAGCTTCCGCGTCACGGATGTACGGATGATCTACACCCATCCCGGCTCCGGCGCGGAAACCAAGCTCCTGACCATCGCGGAAAAGCG